>NZ_JBEZGN010000023.1:0-146833 GCF_040650055.1 Spirillospora sp. NPDC048819
GCGTAAGGCCCGCTGCTCACCGTCCCGCCTGACCGCCATCGTCCAAGCCATCCTCACCCTTCACCACCAGGCCGCATGAAGTTGGAAATGCCTCATGGATTGCCGTGCGCACCGTCTTTATGACGAAAGCGCTACAGGAAAGCCCAGCTTGCGCAGCCGCTTGATGGATCTCTTCGTACTCCACGTCGCTGACGCGGATTCTCAGTTCCCGCTCTCGCCGCCGCCCTCCGCCGAGCTTCGCTCGACGCTCCAACGGCCCCGCCCCGTCGCCACCTCGCCCAACTGTCGCCATACACCTCCGCTCCCGGCTTTCAAGGACCGCGCCCGGTCCCCACCTGGCCAGTGTGATCTTCCGAGCGGAAGTTATCCACAACAGGTAGCGCTCTACCAGCTATCTTGCACCCCGTACCGAGCTGATAAGGCGTCGATTCACGAAGGTCAGTTCATATCAATTGACAGTCGATTATGATACTCGCTGCCGGGCGCTATTACATCGTTCGCCTTGCTGACGAATTCCTCACTATCCGGTCTGTGCAGCAAAGGCAGGAATCGCCGAGAACGTCTTCAGTGCCAGAATCAGCCCAGTCGATCTGGCGAGGATAGGGCTTTCAACCTTCGCAGGCTGCGAGTAGGAGGGCAGCCATACTCGTTACGCTGACGATCTTCCCGGCTTCGACCAAGCCGCGGATGTCAGCCAGGGGGACCCATTCGACCTGCTCTACCTCCCATTCTTCGGTAGGCGGTCAGACGTGGGTGGCGCCATCCGCCCAGAAGATGTGGTGCTGCGAGTCGGAAATCTCTGGGGTCAGGTGGACGACGGTGAGAGGGCGCATCGGCCCCTGCCGCCATCCGGTCTCTTCCTCCACCTCGCGGGCAGCTACAGCGGCAGGTTCCTCCCGTCGCGGATGGCGCCGATGGGTATCTCCCAGGCCCATGCATCGGTGATGAAGCGGTGTCTCCAATCCAGGAGCACACGACGCCGCTCGTCCACCACGACGGCGCCGGTGCCGCCGGTTCGAGACCGGATGATGGAGTGCTCCAGATGACGGCCGCCGGTGATCTCGGGTGACCGTGGCACTCGGACACCCGCTTGCCCCGGCGCACGGGGTCCACGGGGCGTTCGTAACCCCCTGCTTCGAGCTAGCTCGACCATCTGTTTACAAGAAACCGGCCACCTCCTCTCGACTCACCTTCTCCCAGGTCAGACGGTGTGTGACCGGTGGTCCATGTAAGCCACCGTGCGGCCCTGTTGCGGTACTTCCGTGCTGTGCTCGTGCCGGGACTGGCCGACGACCATCCACCCGGTGGGGCCACCCGTTGTGGTCGCCGAACACGCCGAAGCCCTTAGAGCGTCCATGCATTGCTGCCGCTTATGTCTGATGTGAAGTGCTGTGGTCACGAGCCTGTTGTCAGTCTCGCGATATCTAAGTTGCTATTACGTGTTATCTATCCCATCAACGGCCCTAACCATGCCTGGATCCTCCATGACTTTATTGGGATACCAAACGACACATATCTGCATTAGAGGGCAATTCTTCTGTTCTCCAGGGTGCAGGCCACACGTGAATATCGCTAGAACGACTCGCTACCGCCTTATCAAAGGTCGGAGGGTTACTGAACTCTGCCTCGCCGAAGTTCACTTTCCCGCTGAACCTGGTCTCACGAAACCAGGTGTCCCCACTGAATTTGGCCTCCCAAAAGCTGACATCTCCATTAAATGCGGCCTCACTGAACCCCACGTACCCACTGAACCGCACTCCTTCAAACCCGGACTCGCCGTCGAACTTAGTCTTACTGAACCAAGCGTTCCCCACAAACCGGCTCTCAGTGAACGTGACACCCCAACTGAATTTTACCTGCTCGAACCAAGCCTCATCGCCGAACGTGGCTTCACCAAACCACACCGTGTCGCCAAAGGTAGCTTTATCGAATCTGACTTCCTTGCTAAACGTGGCGTCAAACCAGACTTCATAGAAGGTGGCTTCCCTAAATGTGGCGTATCCACTAAACGTCGTCGCGCCGAATCCAGCGATCCCGTTAAACAAGGCACCATCGAACCAGGCGACTCCACCAAACGTGACGCCATCGAACTTCGCATGGTCATCAAACGCGGTCTTGCCGAACATGGCGTCCCCGCGGAACGTGGCGCCGGAGAACTGGGCGCTTCCTTCAAATTTAGCCTCACCGAATTCGGCATACCCGCCAAATGTGACACCATCAAATGCGGCATATCCACTGAAATAGGTGCCAGCGAAGATGGTTTTGCGAGGACGGCAATTCGTGAAATCGAAATTAATCAGGCGAGCTCCAGTGAGGTCAATATCGATGTCGCCCCAGTAAGTGCCCGCTCCTGTTTGCTCGGGCAGCCTGGCGCTAAGGTGGTGCTGCAACAGGCGCTGGGCGGTGACGCGGACTTGGAGTTCTTGCGCTGCGTCGCCAGTGTCCTCACTGGGGGCAGAGGGTGGTTGGAACGGCATCCGCAGATAGGCGCAGATGACATCGATAACGGTCTGTCGGTGCTGCGGATGGTCTTGGCCAAGGCGTACTAGGGAGTACAGTCCTCCAAGTCGTACGGCTGCCCTGTCGTGGCCGAGTTGATCTATAGCTTGGCCGTAGAGCTCGGTCACCCGACGTTCGGTCGCATCATGAGCGTTGTCGCGGGCAATCTCTTCGGCGTGAGCTTGGACACGCTCGGCGCGCTCGCCGGCAGCTTCGTCCACCCGCTGGCGACGGTAGGCGGTTACCAATGCGACCAATGCGCCGATCCCGGCGACCAGAGCGAACACTAGCTTGAGCAGTTCGAGAAGGTCTTTGGTCTCCAGCGGCTTGGTCTTGGCCTGCGAAGGCGAACCCAGCAGCCACAACACCAGGAACCATGCAGCGACCAGCAAGACTATGGCTGCACTAAAGGCAACGGCCAGTGCCCGGCGCATCGACCACAGGCCTAGCGTCTTATGAGCGTCCTTGATCGGCCGGTAGTCCGGCGTCTCCTCGTTTTGACCCACACGCCTGATAGTAAGGAAATTCCTGCGGCACCGATGGTCGTTTCAGGCGATCCCACAACCTTCCCCTCTGCCTTGACAGCAACGAACCATGTGGGGGGCCTATCGAAGGTACTCGTTCGCGCAACTGGCGAGCTTGAAGCAGCGCGTCGGCAGATCGCCGGGCCTCGAACGGTGCCCACGCCCGTGGCGATCGTCCGGCTTGGTTCTGAGCATCTAATTACAAGCAAGTCACCCGGAACCTGAGGGACGCCGCGACGGCGTGAAATGATCTCCGGTCGGGGTCGGGTTGTGAGCCCGTCTGATCTTGCGTTCGGAGCGCGTTAGCAAGTCTGGAGCCGGGAGCGGTACGAGGGTTGCGTCCTGTTGCTGCGAGCACGCCGACCAGATTCGTCGGTCCCTGCCGGTTCCCCGGCCTGGCCCCGCCCTGTCGCTGAACGTTTCTGAAGGGGTGTGCGGGCCGGTGGCCGAGGTGAGGTCTGCTGCGGTGAGCGAGGCCGAGCAGGTGGAGGAGCCGACCGAGTTGCTGGCTCGGGTCGCGGCGGTCGATGTGGCCAAGGATTCCGGGGTGGTGTGCACCCGGGTGCCGCATGAGAGCCGGTCCGGCCGCAAGGTGCAGAAGGTGTGGACGGTGCCGGCCCGGTATGCCGATGTCGTCGCGCTGGCCGACCATCTGCGGTGCCAGGGGATCGAGCGGGTGGTGGTGGAGAGCACCTCCGACTACTGGCGGATCTGGTTCTATCTGCTGGAGGCCGCCGGCCTGCAGGTGTGGCTGGTCAATGCCCGCGACGTCAAGAACGTCCCCGGACGCCCCAAGACCGACAAGCTTGATTCGGTGTGGCTGTGCAAGCTGAACGAGCGGGGCATGCTGCGTCCCTCATTCGTGCCGCCGGCCGCTATCCGGGATCTGCGGCAGCTGACCCGGTTGCGGGCCGTGCTGGTCGCCGAGTCCTCCCGGCACCGCAATCGGATTGAAAAGGTGCTGGAGGACGCACTGCTGAAGATCTCCTCAGTGCTGTCGGACGTCCTCGGGCTCAGCGGCCGCCAGATCCTCAACGCGCTGGTCGCCGGGCAACGATCGCCGAAGGTACTGGCGGAGCTGGCCCACCCACGGGTGCGGGCGAGCCGAGCCGAACTGGCCGCCGCGCTCACCGGCCGATTCCGCGACGTGCACGCCACCGAGATCAAAGTGCTGCTGGAACTGATCGACACCCTGCACGCCAAGGTCGACCAGCTCGACACCCAGATCACCGCACTGATCACCGAGTTGCCCGGCGCCCACGGCGTCTGCACCAGCTGCGGAGTCACCGGAACCGCGCACACCCCGACCTGCCCCGACCTGGCCCTGCCGATCCTGTCGCTGGCCGAGCGACTCGACGAGATCACCGGCGTCGGGCTGCCCTGCGCGCACGTCATCATCGCCGAACTGGGCACCGCAGTCGCCGCCCAGTTCCCCACCGCCGGACACGCCGCCGCCTGGGCCCGCCTGGTACCGCTGGCCGACCAGTCCGGCGCCACCACCAAACCCGGCCGGACCGGCAACGGCAACCGGTGGCTACGCGGCGCACTCGGAACGGCCGCAATGACCTGCGCCAAAACCAAGGACACCTTCCTGGGCGAACGGTACCGGCGGATCCGACGCCGCCGCGGAAGGAACAAGGCCATGGTCGCCATCGCCCGCAACATCCTCGAAATCGCCTACCTGCTCATCGCCGACCCCAGCCTGCGGTTCCACGATCTCGGCGCCGACTACTACACCCGCCTCAACCCCCAACGCCAAACCCGCACCAAAATCCGCGACCTCGAACGCCTCAACCCCGGCATGAAAGTCACCCTCGTCCCCACCACCGCCTGACCAACCGCACACAACCCGTAACGCCCCTACCCGGCTCAACCACCCGCCAGGCACTGCCACCTGCCCACGTCACGATGGGGATTTCCGACCAGATCAGGACCATCCAGGACGGTCCCCACATGTCCCCTGACCAGCGCCGCACCCTCCCCCACGTCCACACCCGTCCAAGCTCATCCGACCCCGTTGTTAGCACTGCCGTTAGCACCCACACCCGTCCCGGAGGGTGCGCCCGCGCGAACGGCGAGACGGTGTGACAGACAGCTTCGCGCGGGCGTGCCCTCCGGCCCGCGGGGGGCTGGGGGCCACGAGGCCCCCGCTTCGGGCTCGTTCAGCCGGGCTTTTCGACAGCCAGTGTGCGATGGCCACTCGGGTTCTCTGCCGACTCGAAGAGGCCTCTCGAGATTGATCTGGAGGCCCTACGGTGCCTGATTCTTGGCGAAAGTCCTGAGGGTACCTCGCCAATCCACCGCCACGACCCTGATCAAGCGCCTTGCCCTTCCCCGCCTTCTGATTCGATGTCAGCTATTTCTATTCCGAAGTCAGGCAGTTCGGCGATAGCTACCCGCTCCCTCCTGGACGCATCCACCAGAAGCGGGAGGGCGCTTGTTAGGAATTCAGAAAGATAAAGCTTGGCAACTGTGCGACCAGTCGCGGTCCCCGTCTCAAAATCACACTTGATGTATCGACTTCCATCCCTGAGTGAAATAATCGCACTTTGAACGTGAGAAGACCTACCGATAACGGAGCTCAGGTCGCGAAGAAGACTGTCTTCTGCAAGGCTTCCTTCCGATGATGTCCGGTAATCCAACTGGCGGCCATCTTCGGCTTCGATACGCACTTCGCTAATGTTGATCTCTGCTTGCTGCGCTCGATCGAGGAGCTCCCCGATGCTGGGAAAAGGGCCCCTCTGTCTGAATGGCAGCGAGAGTGCGGAGAGGGGGCGAGTAGAGAAGTAGGATCGATATGACCGAGTCTGTAAAACCAGCACATTAGAGGCAACAGACCACCGGCGCTCGGAAATTTCTAGGTTGAAGTTGTCGGCGTTCTCTACCCAACAACTCTTAGCCCGAAAGCGGTCTAGATTGTAATTCACCAGATACTGAAGACTTTCAACTTCGGATGAAACATCCGTCTCACATAGACGCTCCAATGAAAGTCCCGCACCGATCCGCATCCAGAATTCTGGATCATCAGAGATCGAGATATCAAGGAGAAGCTGGAGCCCTTCCGCATCGAGGCTACTTACCGTCTCTGTCGCACCTGGGAAGGCCGTGGCGGCTGCTCCGGATCCCATCCAAACTGCGTGCAGGAGACGGTTTATCTGCCCAGAATTGGAGGGGTTCAAAAGGTCTTCAGCTAGTGTAATAGCCGCTCTTGTTGATTCCACCTCTGCACGCTGTGCGGCAACAAACCCCTGAGCTACAGTTTCACTTGCTACCCGAGCACGCCCTTGGTCAACTACACCGCGCCCTCCCTTATAGACCGCGCGGGACAGAAGACCGATAACCGCATTTTTCCTGCCGGCCTGGCTGAACGCATTAATCGTCGACGGCGGTGCGACCAAAGTCTGACTGTACGCCGACTCCTGCTCTAGTTCTCCTGAGTCTGCATCGGACGGAAGGGGAACCAAGGGCATGAGAATCGGTTTGCTATCCGATACAGTGGTTACGTCCTCACGGAGGTAGTCCAAATCGTTAGTGGTCCGCAAGAACACATGACGCTCGGAGGAATCTTTCTTCCATTGCAGGATGAGGTCGGGAGCATAGGAGTGGTTAAAGTAGTCAGTCGATTTGACAGTAACTTCCTTATCGGAAGAAACGAAATCTGCTATCACCGCATTTTTGATGGATGCCACATTGCGCGAGGGGTCGTCGTCAACCAAGTTGTTGAGCACCCGAGAGAGATCATCCATCACAACTCGCCCTTCCTAATCCTGTGCGCGAGGATCAGACTGCGGTGTTCAGGTGTGATTACAAGCTTCTCTTGTTTTTCAGAGAGAACAATCAGCCACATTCTCTCCGCTACATCTTTAGCGAGTTCTCGGTCCACTGCTGCCTTGGCCTCTGTTTCGTCCTCTAGGCCAAGAGCTCTATTTCGATTTCTCGCATGAACCAAGCCATCTATGACACTATCGACAGTACAGAGCTTTGACCAGGTCTTAACTCGGAAGGGATGCCAAGTTATCCACATAAAATGATCGGCAAGCCTGTAGTGGTCTTGCCGAGTCAGGTAGCATTTTGCAACAAAGTCGTCAAAATGCGCGCCCTGATCGGAATCACCGTCGTAGTTCTTACATTCTGCGACAAAGAAGTGGCCTTCAAATTCTCCGCCGCTCAGGATTCCGCCGATGTCGAAGGAGTATGGCCACTGCTCCCCGTGTGGCCAGTTGAATTCAAGCCTAGCTGCGTGAACCGCATCATCGTTTGTCCAAGATGACGTAACTCTCGTGGTGGCATCCATCCATTGCTTTGCCCTTCGTGCCCCGTCTGCACCTTTCTGGTGCATGGCTTCGCCTACCATGAGTGCATTCTAATTTCTTCGCTCCTCACCCTGTACCGCCAGCCGCACCCGGTTTCGAAGATCTTCACCCTAGCAATCGGCTAAGACGCAGTGAATGGCTCGCTAGGTACAAATACGTAACTCGACTCGGCCGGTATTGGCCACCGCGCTACGGGCAAGTATCTTTGGAGCGGCAGCCAGGACCGCCGGGCGGTCCGGGGCGGGTCGGCCCGGAGAGGCCGCATGCCCGGCCCGGACCGACCGGCGGCGGCCGCGTAGCGGGCGCCCTTGAAGGCGTAGAGAAAATACTCATCCAGCGGAGCGACAACCCTGCTGACCGGGTCTGTCCAGTTAAAGGTGTAACTGGATCTTGCAGGGTCTAGTTTCGGGCTGCGGCCAGGCGGCCTTCGAAGGCGATGTCGAAGGCGTTGAGTGCGGGCTTCCACCGTCGCATCCAGCGTTTGCGGCCGGTGCCGGTGGGGTCCAGGCTCATGATGGCCAGGTAGACGCACTTGAGTGCGGCCTGTTCGTTGGGGAAGTGCCCGCGGGCCTTGACCGCCCGGCGGATGCGGGCGTTGACCGATTCGATCGCGTTGGTGGAGCACACCACCGTGCGGATCTCGGGGTCGAACTGCAGGAACGGGACGAACTCGGCCGTGCGACGCGAAGTCGCTCGATGTAAGTGGACTGCCTGAGGAGGGTGGTTGATGGCCATGGTGTAGTCCCAGGTCCGTGCTCGATGACCTGTCCCCGCTCTGGCGTGCGTCGTGGGCGACCGCGGGGTGCGAAGCCCAGGGTTCAAGCCCAAGCGGGCCTTGCTCCATCCAGGGGCCGCAGGTGAGGGGAAGATCGGGCGGGCGAACGCAAGTGAACCCTCGTTGACGCCTCGTCATCGTGTGGTCCCGCAGGATGGGTCGCTTGAGCGGGATCTTAAGAGGGCTGGCCGCTGTGAAGCGGCAGGCGCTGGCCGTGGGGACCGACGCTGCCAGGTCGAGCACCGCCGTCCCGGGGTGGAGAGGGCGCCCTATCCGATCTGCTTGCACGAGCGGAACGCGACAACCCCGTTGAAGTCCAGGCGCATGTGCTCTGGTGGGCCGACCGTGAGGAAGGCCGATCCTTCAGCGGGCGAAGGATGACCCGAGAAGCAAATGCCGGCGGCCGAAAGGCGGCGGGAAACCGGGACGAACGGCGGCTCCTCCGCCGCCGTCTTGGATAACCGGCCGGATACCAGGTGTTTCCTGGGCCCGAAAGGGAGCTGACGCGGGTCTGGTGAACCTGTGGAGAGGCTGGATGCCGACAACGTCGGAACCGACGGACAAGTTGGACGCCAGAGCTCGGCTCGCCGACGGCGGCCGAGAGATGGTGAACGGACCTGAGGACGAACTTCTGGACTGGTCCCAGATCGCTTGGGACTCGGCCGAGGAGGAAGTACGGCGGTTGCGGCAGCGGATCTTCACGGCGTCGCGGGCTGGGGACCTGAAGAAGGTCCGCAACCTGCAGAAGCTGATGCTCCGGTCCCGGTCCAACACGCTGGTGAGCGTGCGCCGGGTGACGGAGGTCAATGCTGGCCGTAAGACCGCCGGGATCGATGGGAAGACCGCGCTGCTCGCGCCGCAGAAGGCCGAACTGGCCGCCTGGGTGCAAGAGCGTGCGTCGTCTTGGCGGGCCCGCCCGGTCAAGCGGGTGTTCATCCCCAAGGCCATGGGGAAGCTGCGGCCGCTCGGGATACCGGTGATGGCCGACCGGGCGCTTCAAGCCTGCGTCGCGGCCGCGCTGGAACCCGAGTGGGAGGCACGGTTCGAGGCGAGATCCTATGGGTTCCGTCCTGGCCGTGGCTGCCATGACGCGATCGAGGCGATCTACTCCGTCTGCAAAGGCGCTCGCGCCAAACGGGTGTGGATCCTGGACGCGGACTTGGCGGCGGCGTTCGACCGCATCGATCATCACCATGTTCTCGGCATGCTGGGCACCTTCCCCGCCAGGGGTCTGGTCCGGCAGTGGCTGAAGGCCGGGGTGGTCGATCGCGGACGGTTCGCTCCGACCGAGGAGGGGGTCCCGCAAGGCGGGGTGATCTCTCCGTTGCTGCTGAACGTGACCTTGCATGGGATGGAAGAGGCCGCCGGAGTCCGTTATCTGACCGGCTCTCACGCCGGTCAGGGTCACACCGCAACGGGCTCGCCGGTGCTGATCAGATACGCCGACGATCTGGTGGCGCTCTGCCACTCGCAGGCGGAGGCCGAACAGGTCAAGGCTCGGCTGGCCCAGTGGCTGACGCCCCGGGGACTGGCCTTCAACGAGGACAAGACGCGTGTCGTTCACCTCGCCGAGGGCTTTGATTTTCTGGGGTTCAACGTCCGCCGCTATCCCAACGGCAAGCTGCTGATCAAACCGAGCACGGCGGCGGTGCGGCGGATCCGGGAACGGCTGCGCATCGAGATGAGAGGGCTGAGGGGATCGAACGCCCGAGCGGTTATCGCGAAGCTCAACCCGATCATCCGCGGCTGGGCCGCCTATTACCGGACGGTGGTGTCCAAGAAGATCTTTGTGGCCTTGGACGCCTATGTGTGGTGGCTCGCCTTCAAATGGGGCGTTCGCACTCACCGGAACAAGCCGAAAAGCTGGGTCACCGCCCGGTACTTCGGGAAGTTCAATCCGGCCAGGCAGGACCGATGGGTGTTCGGGGACCGCGACAGCGGAACCTATCTCACCAAATTCGCCTGGACGAAGATCGTCCGGCACCAGATGGTCGACGGGTTCGCCTCACCCGATGATCCCGACCTGACCTACTACTGGTCCCGGCGGCGCAGCAAACAGCACCACCCACCGCTGAACAAGGACCGCAGGCGACTGCTCTCACGTCAGCAAGGCCGCTGCCCGCTCTGCGGGAACCTGCTGCTGCCCGGCGGCCGACAACCACAACACCCCGACGAGTGGGAACGGTGGATCACCGCAACCCGCAACGCAGTACGCGCGAAAACGCTCACGCTGCAAGCGGAACCGGCCGGACCAGACGATCGAACCGCACTATTTCTCGTCCACGCCGACTGCGCCAGGCACCACGCCCGGCAACGTCGCCCAGCACCTCCGCCCGCCCGCGACACCTCTGGGTTTGCTTGAGCCGTGTGCCGTGACAAGCGGCACGCACGGTTCTGAGGGGGCTCCGGCGCAGCAATGCGCCGGAGCTACCCGCCCAGGCGTCCTCGAACACCCGCACCGCCTGCGGATACCTGCGGCCCAGGTCGGTGCCGGCGAACTCGGCCAACGCCTCCAGCGCGGTGTCGGCGTCCACGGCGGTGTAGACCTTCTTCAGCTGTTTGGCCACCGCGCCGGCGTCGCGGCGCGCGACCGGCCGCAGCGCGTTTCTGATCAGGTGAACCACGCAGGTCTGCACCACGGTGGCGGGGAACGCGGCGCCGATGGCGTCCTCGAATCCCTTGAGGCCGTCGCAGCAGGCGATGAGGATGTCGCGGACACCGCGGTTGCGCAGGTCGGTGGTCACCGAGGTCCAGAACCGCGAGCTCTCGCCGGCGGTGGCGGTCTCGGCCGGGGTGCGCGCCAGCCAGATGCCCAGCACGTGCTTGTGCCCGTCGGTGTCGATCCCGACCGCGATGTAGGCGGGCTTGTTCTGCACGACGTTGTTGTCTCTGACCTTGACCACGATGGCGTCCAGGAACACCACGGCGTAGGTCGGGTCCAGCGGGCGGGTCTGCCAGGCTTTGACCTCGTCCATCACCTGGTCGGTGATGCGGGAGACCTGCTCGTGCGACAGTTCAGTGCCGTACACCTGCTTGAGGTGGTGCAGGATGTCGCGCACGCTCATGCCGTGCGCGTACAGGCTGATGATCATGTCGTCCAGGCCGCCTGCGATGCGCCCGGCCCGCTTGGGCACCAGCACCGGCTCGAACGTCCCCGCCCGGTCCCGCGGCACCGACAGGCGGACCGGGCCGACGCCGGTCTGCACCGTCTTGCCCTTGCCCCGCCCGTTGCGGGAGTTGCCCGAGTTGTTCCCGGACTGATCGTGCTTGTCATAGCCCAGGTGCGCGGTCAGCTCGCCCTCCAGCGCCCGCTCCAGCACCGCCTTGACCAGCTCACCGAGCATCGAACCCTCACCGGTCAGCCGCAACTGCCCCGCCTCGTCGCGGGACTGCTCGGCCAGCACGTCCAGCACCTCGTCGCTCAGCAGCTCCCGGATCGGCACATCCCCGGCCCCGGACGGCATCGGCACCCTCCCGACCGCAGCCGCCCCGGCCTGGGCGACACTCCCATTTCCCTCGATCACGCTCATGGCTTCGAATCCCCCCGAATTCGATGGATGATCTTCCTGTCGATCATCTACCCACCAAGATCATTTCCACGCTAGGAGAGATACCCCCGAGGTCCTCATCCGGCGGGCGGACGTCCCGCTGTGCTGTCCCGGGACATGCTTGACACCTCTGTCCCATCACATGCTTGACGGGTGCCTGTTCGGCTTGGCTGTCGCGTGTTCGTTTGCGGGTGTCGCGCGTCAGGAGGCCGGGATTGGCCCTGGTCGAGTTGTCGGTGGTGGAGCAGCGGTATCGCGCGGTGCTTCAGGTCGAGTCCGGTGTGCCGGTGACCGAGGTCGCGGCGCAGGTCGGGGTGTCGCGTCAGAGCGTGCATGCCTGGGTGAAGCGCTATCGGGCGGAGGGGCTGGCCGGGCTGGCCAATCGGTCCAGGCGGCCGGTGTCGTCGCCGGGGCAGATGTCGGCCGAGGTGGAGGCCGTGGTGTGTGAGCTGCGGCGGGAGCATCCGCAGTGGGGGCCGGTGCGGATCGTGTATGAGATCGGCCGGTTGGGTGTGGTGCCGTTGCGGATGGGGGCACCGGGCGCTGTTGCGGCATGGGCTGGTCAAGCTGGGTCAGCGGCGCCGCAAGCCGCGGGGAACGGGACGAGCCGATGGCGTTGTAGCAGATGGATATCGTCGGCGGGTGCGGCTGGTCCGCGACTAAGGACGCCACACCGCCACCAGCGCAGCCATGGTCCGCTGGGCCGCCATCGGCCTCATGACCCTTCACTTAGCCCACGGCGGACAACCCGCCGCCTGCCAAGCCCTCTCGCATGCCAATCGCGAGATCGTTCTCAATCGCGCACTTGGAGAGCCCCTGCCGTACCGCTCGGCTCAGGGGCTCTCGTCGTGATGCGCATGATGGGGGTGTCAGGGGAGGTCGTGCGCTCCGCGCTTGATGTCGGCGGCCAGTCGGCGGAAGCGCTCGGCCGGGAGTGTGATGGGGGGGCCGCTCGGGTCCTTGCTGTCACGCACGCCGACTGCCTGGGGGAAGCGCGCCAGTTCGACACAATCGGAGGTCGCGCTGCCGCCGCTGTGGCTCGACTTGCGCCAATTCGTCATCGATAGTTCTCCAGTTCGGCCGCCAGCAGCGCCCTGGACGGGCCGACCGGGGCGGCTATGTCGCTAATACGGTCATACCTTATGGCCACCTCTTCCACATCATGAGGGTCTGTCAGGAAACGCCCCCTCGTCACTGCTTCGGTGTAAGCCAGATCCCGACCGTCTGCGCTGACGATCTTGAATGGTCCATCCAGCCCTGGGTGTGCCCTGTCCTGTCGTTCGACGATCCGGATGCTCACGGACGGATGCTCGCTTAACTCGACGAGGCGGGCGAGTTGTTCGCGCATGAGTTCCGGCGCGCCGATGGGCTGTGCTAGGACCGTCCAGTTCAGAATCGCCGTTAGATGCGGGGGGTTGGGCTTGTCGAACACGGTGGCCTGGCGGCTGAGGCGCCGGTTCAGGGCGGCCTTCGGGTCCGCTACCGCGTTACCGGTGAACGTGGCGAGTGCATATTCCGGCGTCTGAAACAGGCCGGGAACGTACAGCGTCTCCCACATGCGAATGCGACTCGCGCGTCCCTCGTACTCCGTGAGCCCGGTGAACCAGTCTCCTTCGTCGCCTGCTCCTGCCAGTGTGACCAGGGACGTAAACATGCCCTGTGTCTGCCACGTTCGGTCAATGATCTCCGCATGCTTACGAGTGAGCTTGAGCAGTCCGGACTCATATCTGGAAACGGTGGAACGATCACAGTCCAGAATGTCCGCAAGAGCCTGGCCGGTGAGGCTGTGCGCCTCCCGGCATCGGCGCAGGTGCACAGCGATGAAGTGCCACAGCGAGCGATCCGGGTTGAGTGCATCGCGCAGGGACATACATGATCTCTTTCGTTGCGGTTGCTTCCGGAACGTAGCGAGCTTAGTTCTACGAAGGCACTCTTGACCTCCAATCCAAAACAACAGTCCAAAGGTCGTAGAGATGTCTGCATTTACCTCTGAAATCCCGACAATCTTCCTCGACCCCGGTGACCGTGCGCCGGCGTTGGCGAGAGACTTCGTCGCGGCGCAGTTCCGGGAGTGGGGCTCCACGGACGACTTCGTAGCGCGCCTGGTGGTGTGCGAGCTAGTGACCAACGCGTGGCGGCATGGCGAGGGTCAGATCATCCTGCGCGTCTTCCGCGACGTCCGCGCGGACTTGGCGGTGATCGAGGTGTGGGACCGGGGAGAGGGGCTGCCGGTGGTCGGCCTGGAGGACCCGGACGCGACCTCGGGGCGGGGCCTTCTGCTGATGTCGCAGCTCGTGCACGACTGGGGGACCCGACCGATCACGGAAGGCGGAAAGATCGTATGGGCGAGGTGCTCGCTGTGAGCGCCCAGGTTGAGCAGTGCGTCCTGCGGTGGCGGACGCACCGGGGCGGTGCTACGGCGGAGAGGTTCCTGAGCGTGTTGGCCGTGGCTCTGGAGCCTCGGGGGTGGCGCCTCGTTCGGCTCTACCGCGCGCAGGGGTTTCCACTGCCCCTGTTGTGGGTCTACGCCGGCGGCCCCTACAACCACGTCGGGCTCGGGGTGGTCGTGCTGGCGGTTTCGGGGAGGGCATGGGGATACCACGACGCGGAGCGCGGGCGCCGCGGTTACCTGGCTCCCTGCGGGGACGTCAAAGCCGCCGCTGAACAGGTCGAAGACCTGCTCAAGCACCGCATGTTCCCAGGCACCTGGTAGGCCGCAGAGGGACGTCCAGTGGGGCCGTGACAAGCGAGCTTCAGGAAGAGGGAATGTCCTTCACGTTCTGCACCCTTACTCCCTTTCGGTCACCGACCAACCCTGGCAGATGGGTAGCATCGGCGGTCAAGATCAGGACATCAGGCTGTTGCCCTGCCGCCTCCGCACGATCGGCGTACATGTGAGCCGTCGCGGCGACCAAGGCATCAACAACCTCCGTCGAGTCGAACCCCGCGTCACCGATCAGTTTCCCGGCGGCGCGCGCAAGGTCCTCGGTGACAGGCTCAACGACAGTCCTGGTGCTGGACAGCACATGGTTCAGTTTCGTGTCCCGGTCGGAGCCGCGCAGGATCTCCGTCAGCACGGCACTGGACGTGACCAAGCGCGCCTGCTTGCGCAGCGCAGCAGCGAAGAAGATCGCAACGTTGCGGTCCGTGGCGGCCTTGTTGATGGCGTCATTGTCGAGTACCAAAACCCCGCCGAGCCTCGCGGCCCGACGGCCTCGCACGGTGCTCACTGATCTTGCGCAGACGGCCAAGCGGCGAGGGCGGCCTGGATCTCGTCCTCACTGAACGGTCCGTGCCGCTCTTCCAGCTCGTCAACGAACTCGGCGAGGGCGTCGAGTTGGAGCTTGGCCGCGATCGCCTCATCAACGTAGGCAGAATCGGACAGGCCCAGCTTGCGAGCCTGTTCGCGGATCTCAGCCTTGCGGCCCCGACGGATAGTGGCCGACAACTTCTCGGTCGCACCGGGACCGCCCGCGGGCTTACGAACCTTCGCGGCCTTGCCGCGCTTCGCGACACGAAGGGGCTGCTTGACGGGAGTATGCTTGGCATCCACAACTCAATCATACCAATGGTAGGAGTGAGCTGCCCTCGGTGAGGGAATGAGATCTCGCATGCGGGCGCCTGGATCCCTACGGCCGCATGCTCGTGACCATGGTGCAGGGATCCGCGCGCCAGGCTACGGATCACCCTGATCAAGCGGCGGACCAGGCGGGGGCCTGCTTCCGACTGATGGCGCTTGCCGTCATCGCGTCAGCCGCGTCGGTTGCGTTGATCAGGTGTCCTCGCTGATGCCGCCGAGTCGTTCGACGTCCTCGGTTGGGATGTCGGTCAGGAGGGAGACGCTGGAGGTTGTCGACCCGTCGAGTTTGCAGAGCTTGTTGAGCATGGCCTGACGCATCTCCCTGCGGCGGGACTCCAGATGGGCCCGCAGGCTTTCACCACCCGATCCTTCTTGGTCATCCGAGGAAGTAGGCACTGTCGGTGATCGGCTCCTCTGTGTCCGGATCCCGCTCAGGGGCAGCGCTACACGGAGCGCAGGTTCGGTCTTGTCTCGGCGTGCTGGGCGACCAGCTGATCGGCGAGGACGGCCTGGAGTTGGCTGATCTTCGCTTGGGCTTCGGCGAGTTGTGCTTCGAGGTCTGAGGGCGCTTCCTGGCTCCCCTGGGTCGTGCGGATCTTGGCGAGGGCTTCGAGGGCGGTTTCGTCGGCGGTGGGGAGGGTGTGGAGGTAGCGCTCGGTTGTGGAGATCTTGCGGTGGCCGAGGCGTTCTTTGACGACCTGGAGGTCGGCACCGCCGGCTAGGAGCCAGGAGGCGTGGGCGTGGCGGAGATCGTGGATGCGGGGTGACCATCCGAGGTTGGCGGCGGTTCGGGCCGGGTGCCAGCAGTGCGTGCGGAACCAGTTGGCGGAGATGTGGGGGTCGTCGTCGATGACGCGGGGGTTGCGGGGGTTGTCCTTGCCCTGGGCGCGGCGCTCGGCCCGGTAGGCGGCGTAGGCCGCTCGGCAGTGGTGACATTTGCACTTGCCGAGGCTGTAGGCCGTGGTCGTTCCGTGAGTGTAGGTGCGGCCGTTCGGGCCTTCGAAGGTGAGAGTGTCGGGGTCTAGGAGTTCGAGCTTGGGTGGCTCGTCGCGGCGGCGGCTGAAGAAGAGGTCGTCGGAGACGAGGTTGTTGGCTTCCGCGTGGGCCTTGAGCCTGGCGACGATCTGGGGGCTGAGCTTGAAGCGGCGCCAGCGCTTGCCCTTGGGGTAGTCCTTGACGAGGAAGCGGCGCCCTTCGGGGTGGAACCTGGGGACGAGTTCGACCACGGAGCGGCTGACGGTGAGGATGCCGGTGGCGAAGTCCAGGTCCTTGACGCGGAGTTCGGTCAGCTCGCCCCAGCGGAGGCCGCTTTCGATGTCGGTCTCGACCAGGAGCTTGGCGGTCGCGTCTGGGAGGGCCTCATAAATGCGGGCGAACTGCTCTGCGGTGATGATCTGGCGCGGCTTTTCGGGGACGGGGTCGGTCTTCACGCCGCGGCTGGGGTGGTAGACGAGGACGCCGTCGTTGACCGCGGTCGTGAAGATGGCGTTGAGGATCGCGGTCTTGCAGTACTTGATGCTGTAGGCCGTGGCGCCCTGCTTCTTGAGGTGCGTGATCCACTCGCGGACGGTCTCTGAGGTGATGTCCTGCAGCTTCATGTCGCCGAAGTACGGCATGACGTGGGCGGCGAGGGCGTAAGCGTAGTCCTGGCGGGTTGATGCCTCGATGCGGTGGTTCGGGAACCAGCGCTCCTCTACGTAGGTGCGGAAGGTCTGGCGAGCGCGGCGGGGGTCGCCCGCCTTGCCTTCGGCGATGCGTGACTCGGCTCGTTGCCAGGCTCGGTCGGCCTCCTTGCGGGTGGCGAAAGTGCCGGCCGTCTGGCGGACGTTCCGGGCGTCGTCGTAAAGCGCCTGGTATCGGGTGCCGTTCGGCCCCTTGCGCTTGCGTGTGAAACCCATGGCCCCCCGAGCAAGATCATCTGTCACTCATTTGTCACTGGATCATGGAAATCCGAGCGATACCGACGAGTACAGGATGGCACACGAAACACCCTCTGACCTGCAGTTTAATGGACTTTTCATGATCACTCAAAGACCCATCGGCGCCGCTTCCAAACTGGCTACGCGGGTTCGATTTTCGTCGCCCGCTCTCGCTGGGAAGGGCCAGGCAGGAGTCGCAGTTCTCTGCTCCCTGCGTGCGGCGTGATTCTTTCCGGAGATCGTCGGCGACCAGCCTGTCTTTGCCCGGCTTGAGGGTTCGTCAACGTCGTAGGAAGGTCTTGACCATCGGCAGCACCAGGTCGGCCCGCGCGGCGACCTCCATATGCCTGGTTGCGGGCAGGATGGCCAGCTGCGAGTCCGGCAACCGGTTGTGCATCTCGACCGCGTGCTCAGGCCGGACGAAGTCGGTGTCGCCGATGATCATCAGGATCGGCATGGTCAGTCGAGCCAGTTGCTCGTCCGTCCATGGTTCGAAGCCGTGCACGGCCGGCTGGATTTTCTCCAGGAACGCGAAGAAATGGTCCGGGTCGGGCGCCGCCTCGGTGTAGGCCCGATACATGGCCGCGCCTTCTTCTTCGGTCGGCAGCCGGGGCGAGTCCTGCTCCGGCGCCGTGATCTCCGGGTAGTACGCGTCCGGGTGGAAGTGCGACGCGGCCAACACCACCCGGCCGACACGTTCCGGGTTGCTGGTGGCGACCTCGGTCGAGACCAGCCCGCCCAGGCTGTAGCCGAAGAAGTCGGCCCGGTCGAGGTTCAGGTGGTCCAGCAACGCCACCACGTCGGCCGCGCACTGCCCGATGCTGAACGGCCGGTCGCCGTCGGCGGTATGACCGTGCCCCTGCAGCTCGACACCGATCACGTGACGGTCGCCGGTCAGCTCCGGCAGCAGCGCATCGAAGCTGAGGTGGAACGTTTGCACGCCGCCATGCAGCATGACCAGCGGAGGTCCGGGGTGGTCCGCTCCGTGCACTTCATAGTAGAGCTCGATGCCGTTCACCGATGCGTACGCGCCCTGCGTCATCTGAGTCGTTCCTTTCGCTGGAGTGAGTGCTCACTGGTGCCCGCCGCGCGCTCTCATCATGGCCCAGGCCGCTGCACCCGGCCACATGATCTCGCTCGGGATGGGGCACAGCACGGTCCCCGCCGCGACGACGGAGACTGTCGGCAGCGCCGATGTCGCGCCTTCGGTGTGCGGGTGGTCGCCGCACGGGGGCGGGGAGACGGGCGCCCGGCAAGTTGACCTGGGCGTCCCGGTAGGCGAACCGCGTAGCTTTTCGCGGAGGCCGGGCCGTTCGACGATGAGGCCGCTGCGCAGCGATCAACGACTCTCCCCCCAGGAGGGCAGGATGCGCAAGGCGCTCATCACGTTCGCTCTCGCGCTCGCGGGCCTCGGCCTCACGGCGGCTCCGGCCGCGGCCGGGACCACCGGCGTCTACTACGAGACGGTCGCGGACGGGGACACGCAGTTCATCCCCGCGTGCATCCCCGGCCCGGACAACCCGGCCTGTGACCCGCGCGGTGCGGGAAGCAAGCTCATCTCGACCGGATCGCTCGCTTACACCCAGGGCGGGGCGTCCATCGGCTCCGTGCACACCGAATGCACCACGACGAGGAAGGTCGGAGCCGACTACTACGGGTTCTGCGTCGACACCCTCACCACGCCGCAGGGCACGTACATCGGGGTCGGTGAGATCAACGAGAGCGCCCTGGAGCGCTACGAGGCGCAGAAGCTCGTCCTCGCGGGCGCCCGGGGCTGCCTCACGGTCCAGCAGGTCGTCTACCCGAACGTCTTCAAGTTGACCGTCGACCGGCACTGACCCGACGTGGCGGCCGGGCCCCGTGGGTCCGGCCGCTTCATGTGTCAGGGGTTGCCGCAGGCTCGGCGCAAGGCTCGGGTAAGGGTGCCGGGATCGTAGGAGGGCAGGACCGCTGCCAGGTGGCCATCCGGCCGGATGAGGTGCACGGTGTCCGGGCCGGCTCGCAGGGCCGTGTGGAGGATCGCGTCGGTGTCGATTTCCGGCAGGGCGTACACGGTCAGCGGGACGTCTGCGGCGGATTCGGTGATTTCCTTGCACCGGCCGGTGTTGCCTGTGAGGACGACGAAGCCGGTGCCGAAAAGGCGGCGCAATCGGACGGGCTCGCCGTCGATCACGCACGGCCCGTCCGGGCACAGGACGCCGGGGAGCGGGGGCCGGACGATTCCGGGCTCGCGGGGGAAGGCGTCGGCCGGCTCCGTGAGGGTGGTCAGCGGGGAGTCGAGGTACCAGTACGGTTCGGCGAGCTTGCCGGAGTCGATGAGCGAGCGGGCGTCCGGGTGCGTCAAGGCCTGTTCGAGGGCCTCGACTCGCCGCTGACGTTGCTCGCGGGTGTGCGGGACGAGGAACTCCATGGTCCGGGTGGTCACGCGGAGGTTCTCCCCCGCCGCGGCCCACCGTTCGGCGTGGTAGCTGGCAAGAAGGTCTTCCGGAGCCCAGCCGCGCCGCACGAACGCGAGTTTCCATGCCAGGTTCTCTGCATCCTGGACGCCTGAGTTCAAGCCGCGGGCACCGAATGGCGCGTACAGGTGTGCGGCGTCGCCGGCCAGGAACACGCGTCCGGATTCGAAGGTCTCGGCGCAGCGTTCGTGGAAGCGGTACGCCGTCGCCCACACGATCTCGTAGGGAATGTCGCCGGCGATCTTCCGGATGCGGGTGTCGAGCGCGCCGGATTCCCGCTCGGCCTCCAGGTCGTAGTCGGCGGGCACCTGCCAATCGATCCGCCAGGTGCCGTCCGGGCACTGATGGACGAGCACCTGCCGACCGGGATTCCAGTCGGGATCGAAGAAGAACCGGCGTTCGCTCGGGAACGGCAGGTCCGCACGAATGTCACAGATGAGGAATTTGTCGTTGAAGGAGCGGCCGGGGAAGCCGATGCCCAGCAGTTGCCGGATGGTGCTGCGTGACCCGTCCGCCGCGACAAGGTGACTGCCGCGCACGGCGACTCTGGCGGTCGGGGTGGCGGCGTCCACCTCGACGCCCGAGCCGTCCTGGTGCAGACCGGTGATCGGGTGCCCGTAGCGGACGTCTATCAGCGGTTCGGCGTCGACCTGGTCAAGCAGGTAGTGCTCGACCTCGGCCTGGGAGATGTTGATCCATGGCGGGACGACGCTGCGCCCGGGGCCGGGGAAGGTGACCGCGAACAGTTCGGCGCCGCGGTAGTAGGTCCGTCCGGTCGTCCAGGTCACGCCGCGCGCGATCATCTTCTCCGCGCAGCCGACACGGTCCAGGACGTCCAGGACGTCGCGTTGGAAGCAGATGGCCTTGGATCCGGTCGGGTCGCGCCGGGCAGCGGCCTCGAGGACGACCGTGGGCACCCCGAAGCGTGCCAGCAGCAGCGCGGTCACCAGGCCGACGGGTCCGGCGCCGGCGATGACCACCGGCTCGGTCTCGTTGCCGTTCATCGTCACCCCTGCAGCTCATCCCAGACCGCCCGGTCGCGGTCCGCCGTCCAGATGATCGGCCGCTCGATCCCGGCCAGTTCGTCCCAGAGCCGGGACACGTCGAAGGGCAGGCAGTGTTCGAAGATCGGCCACCGGCCGTAGCGGGGCTCCAGTTCGGCGTGGACGGCCTGGAACGCCTCCTTGAGGGTGCCGCCACGCTGCTGGACGGTGCCGACCTCGCTGATCATCACGTCCAGGAAGTGGCGGGTTTGGGAGATCGCCGCGGTGACCGCCTCGGTGCCCACCGCGACGGCGCCTCGTCCGCCCACCAGCACCTCTGCGCCCAGCGCGGCGACGGCGTCCAAGGTCGCCGATGACCAGTCGCGGTGGAACGCGTCGCCGGTGTACAGCGCGGCCTGCGCCTCGACCAGGTCGCCGGCGAACAGGATCTTGTGCTGGGGCAGCCAGGCCACGATGTCGCCCTCGGTGTGCCCGCGCCCGCAGTACTGGAGGACGAGTTCGCCCCGGTCGCCGCCGAGTTGGATGGTGAACCGGTCGTTGAACGTCGCGGTCGGCCACGTCAGGCCGGGGATCGAGCCGGGCTCCTTGAACAGGCGCGGCATGCGCCCGTACTCGGATTCCCAGTCCTGCCGGCCGCGTTCGGCGACCAGTTCGCGCGTCTTCTCGTGTGCCACGATCACGTCGGCGTCGAACGCGCTCGCGCCCAGTACCCGGACGGCGTGATAGTGCGACAGCACCAGGTATCGGACGGGCTTGTCGGTGTGCTCGCGCAGCAATGCGAGCCATTCGCGGGCGGCGACCGGGGTGGCCAGGGCTTCGAAGCAGACCACGAAGTCTTCACCTTCGACGGCGCCGACGTTGGGGTCGCCTTCCGCCGTCAGTGCGTAGACACCGTCGGCGAGTACTTCCAGGCTGCGTTCCTTCTGCGCCAGGTCGGCCGAAGACGCGAACGGTTTCATTTCGATGACTCCAATATGGTCTGCGACGTTCATGTGAGCAGGACTTCGGCTCGCCCGACGGCATCGATGTCTGCCGCGATCCGGTTTTCGGACTTTACCGGAACCGATCTGGTGAGTGCTCCAAGGCGGCCGCCACATCCAAGTGATTCACGTGCTTTCCTGGTCGAGAAAGCCGCTGACGACCGCATGGTAATCGTGCGGACGCTCCTCCTGCAGGTGGTGCGAGGCATGGTCCATGACGTACAACTGCCCACGCGGGATCATTCTGGCGAGCATCAACGGATAGTCGGGAGTGAGAAACGCGTCCTGCATTCCCCAGCAGAACAGAACAGGTGCCTGAATCCGGCCGAGTTCGGAGGTGAGGTCCTGCCAGTCGCCGCGGGGGCTGTCGGATCGCGCCGCCAGCTCCATCTCGGCGGGGTCGAGGCTCTGCAGATAGCGCATCGTGACGGTCTCGTCGGGAAGCGCCTCGGGGTCGAACCATTCGAGCCGCGCGATGAGGGCGCGCATCTTCTCCAGGCTCGGGCCGTCACCGCCGTAGTAGGCGTCGCGGGCGTTGCGCCCGCGGCGCCCGCCCTCGGGAAGCGGCGCCAGGGGGCCGTAGAACACCGGCATCGATCCGGTGACGACGAGCGACCTGACCCGGTCGGGGTATTTCGCCGCGAGGTTCAGGGCGATCGTCCCGCCCCAGGAGTTGCAGATGAAATCGGCGCGCTCGATGTCCAGGGCGTCCAGGAGCGCGACGGTCTTGGCGGCGTGGAAGTCCCACATGGGTCCCTCGATCACGCATTTCTCCGACCGGCCGTACTGGAGGATGTCCACCAGGAGGCATCGGCGGTCCCGCGCGAACAGCGGGGCCACCGGGCCGAAGTCGCTCCAGGCGGTGCAGCCGGGGCCTCCGCCGTGCAGGAACACCGTCGGCGCGCCTTGGCCCATCTCGATGTAGTGATAGCCGACATCGGCGGCCTTGACGAAGACGCCTTCGGGTGCGGGCGTGATGTCCGCTTGCATGTCTTCCTTTCTGAGCGGATCCGCTCGCTCAACGACGGTCCAGGAAGTCGGCGACCAGGCGAGCGAACTCCTCGGCCTGGAACTCCAGGGGCACGGCTGCGCCCTCGATGACGGCGGTTTCGGCATGCGGGATCTGGCCGGTCAGCGGACCGAGTTCGGGGAATGCGTACGGGTCGCCGGCCGCGCCGACGCACAGGACCGGGCAGTCGATGAGATCGATCCGCTCCTCCATCCGGTAGGCGCTCACCGCGGCATGTCCGTGCTCGACGTCCGGCCATACGCGCAGCGCGTCCCGGACGAAGCGGGTCAGCAGGTCCGGGCGGCCCTCGGGATAGAAGGCGGCGCGGCGACCCCACAGTTCGGCCAGGTGGGAGCCGTCGGGCCGCTCGCCCACGGCGTCGATGGCCGGGCGGGCGGCGCGGCGCTCCCGCGCGGCGGCGTCGATGTACGGGGTGGAGGACAGCACCAGTCTCCGCACGCGGCGGGGAGCCCGCGCGGCGATCTCGGCCGCGACGACTCCGCCGGTGTGGTGCCCGACGAGGTCGAATCCGTCCAGTCCGAGCGCGTCCAGCAGGTACAGGACGCCGGCGGCGTAGTTCTCGACGGTGTGCTCGGCGACCGGGGCGGAGGCTCCGAAGCCGGGCGTGTCCGGCGCGATGGCGCGGCGGCCGTCGCCGAGGACCGGAAGGACCTCGCGGAACTCGTCCCACGAACGCGGGGTCTGGTGCAGCAGGACGACCGGCGGCCCGCTACCGCGTTCGGCATAGTGGAGTTGACCCAGCGGAGTGTCGGCATAGCCGAAACGGATCATGAGTTGGCCTTCAGGAACTCCAGCGACAGCGGGTTGTACAACTCGGCGCGCTCGTGCTGGGGCCAGTGACCGCAGTCGGAGAAGAACTCCAGCCGGGAGCCCGGGATGGCCTTGTGCATGGCCTGCGCCTCGGGCACGTCCCCGAACGGGTTCTGACGGCCCCAGACGATGAGCGCGGGCGCGGTGATGCGCGACATCCGGTCGGGCTTCAGCAGGTTCCGCTGCCGGGTCTCCATGTCCTGAAGGCACAGCAGATTGTGGACGTTGGCCGCGAAGTCGGGCCGGTGGTAGATCCGGTGGCGGATCTCGACGAGTTCTTCGGAGACGTCCTTGGCCGGGTCATGCATCAACAGGTGCAGCCGCTTGCGGGTGAGGTCGATGTCGTCGGTCTGCACGGCCTTCAGCGTGGACGTGCGGATACGTTCCATCACCCTGGGATCGGCCTTGGTGCCGCCGGCGGCCAGCAGTTGCAGGGACGCGACCCGTTCGGCTGCCTCGCTCGCCAGCCACGCCGCCACCCATCCGCCGAGCGACTCCCCCACCAAGTGGGCGCGGTCTGCTCCGATCGCATCCAGATAGGAGGTGAGGTGCTCGACGTAGCGCGGGATCTCGTACGGGTGGTCGGGCTTCGCGGTGTAGCCGTGCCCGAGCATGTCGATGGCGTGGCAGCGGTATCCCGCGCCGGCATGGGCGGGGATGTTGCGAACGAAAGCCTCCAGGTGCCCGCTGGTGCCGTGCAGGAACACCAACGGCGGGCCGTCCTCGGGTCCGGCGATGAGCGCACGCGTCGGCACGCCTCCCGCGTCGACGTAGGACAGCCGGTGGTCCACGCCGGTGAGGTCGGTCCAAATCGTCATGTGGTGGGCTCCTTCTCAGCGGTCGGGTCGAGGACGGCCACGGCCATGCCGGTGAGCCAGTCGTCGATCGGCTCGTAGGCGAGCCTGCGGCCAGGCGCATGACCGAGCGCGGCGGCCATGAGCAGCCACGTCCGGATCTCCTGGGCGCCGTTGCCGGCTTCCCGTTCCAGTTCCTCGGTGCCGACGGCGCATATCCGGTCGGCCTGTCCGGTCTCGATCAGGTCGAGGAAGTCCCGGTCGAAGTCGGGATTGATGATGCTCGGCGCCGCACGGACGATCTGCCGGCGGCGGGCGTCGTAGCGCGCCCAGTCCTCCCGGCCGTTCAGCCAGGCCGCCACCATGAACTCCTCGTCGTCACCGTGCGGGTCGCGCCAGTCCGGCCACGGCAGCCGGTGCGACAGCCCGCCGGAACCGATCACTGCTACGCGCCGGTCGCCGGGAAAGGCATGGACGGCCGTGCGCAGCGCCCCGCCGAGCGCGGCACAGCGAGCGGTCGTCGGCAGCGGCGGCGCGAACACGTTCACCACCAGGGGCACGATCTCCACGTCGAGCCCGTCCAGCAGGTACTGGACGGCATGGGACTGCCCATGGTCGATCTGCAGCCGCGCCGAGAACGCCGGGTCGAAGCCGCCGTCGACGAGCGAGGACGCGAGGTGCCTCGCGAGCGGCACGTCCACCGGCAGCGGCCCCTTCGGCGTGCCGGACTCGCCGCTCGCCACGCACTCTCCGACGCCGATGGTGAACGCGGGGATGAGGTCCAGCCAGAAGCCGCGGAAGTGGTTGGACCCGGCGATCACCACGGTGTCCGGACGGGCCTCGGCGAGCAGGTCACGCGCCTGGTACAGCGCATCGCGAAACCGGGTGGCCTCCGCCTGCTGCCGCGTCTCGTCCCAGTGGGTGTTCATCAGCGTGCTGTGGGACGCGCCCACACCGAACACGATCTCACCCGGCATCGCGCACCCCGATCACGTCGATCGCCACCCGGATCAGCAGTCGGGTCAGCCGTTCCATCTCCCGCAGGTCCACGGTGTTCATGCCCATCTGGAAGTCGCTCGCCGGATCGACGCCCAGCTCGCCTGTGCGCGCCTTGGGCATGCCGATCCGGACGGTCGGGATGCCGCGCGAGCGCAGGATGTTGGCGTCGGTGGCCCCGGAGTTGCCGAGGATCGGCTCGTGCGGTCGGCCCTCGGCCTCCTCGAACGCGGCCGCGGTCGCGGCGACCACGGGATCGGACGGGTCGGTGCGCGTCCCGGGAATGGCCAGCACCATCTCCCAGGTGACGTCGGCCCCGGCCTTCTGCGCGAGGTCGCCGACGGCCTCCGCGAACTCGCGTTTCGCCTGCGTCGGTGACAGATCCGGCGGCAGCCGCAGATCGCAGCGGAACCGGCATGCCGCCGGCGTGACGGCGGCCATCCGCATCCAGCCGCCCTCGATCGCGCTCACGGCACCCTGCGGCGCGACCGTCCCGGACGTGTGCCGTGCGGCGTACTCCTCGAACCACGCCTCCAGGCCGGCGACGATCTCGCCCGCGAGCGCGATCGGGTTGCGGTACGGGAGCCGGTGCCTGCTGCCGACGTAGGTGTGGGTGCCGTGCACGGTGACCTCGAACCAGGCGAGGCCGACCTCCTCGTGCGACACCGTCCAGCCCGGTTTGGCGATGACGGCGTGATCCGCCCACAGGCCCTGCTCCAGCAGGAACGAGCAGCCGACGCCCTGCCCGGTGTGCCGCCGGACGTCGCCGTCCAGGCGGGGAGAGTTCGTCGGCATGCCGCCGGCGCCCAAGCCGACCAGCAGATCGCCGGCCAGCGGCACGCCCGCCGCCCGCATCGCTTCGGCGGCCGCCATCACGCAGGCGGCGTGGCCCTTGGGGTTGCCCGCGCCGAGGCCGACCACGTAGTCCCCGTGGACGGACGGCGCGGGGCGCATGTCGGCGCGCAGCTCGGGCCCGATCCACGGGACGTCCGCGTCGGCGCGCCCGATGGTCAGCGTGTCGACCGGCGCGTAGAGCATCAGGTCACGGCCGCCGCCTGTGCCGGGCAGCCGCCCCCACGCCGACGCCTGCCGGTCGTCCAGCGGCAGCGTCCCGGCCCGCAGCCCGGCCGCCGCCAATTCCGCCGCCGCGTAGTCGGCCAGTGGCCCCTCATCGCCGGTCGGGCTGGGGACTCCGACCAGCCCCGTCACCAGCTCCAGCAGACGCTCGCGGCGCACGCCGGCTCGGGCTCGCTCGATCCAGCTCACTGGTTGATCCGGTGGACCTGGGTCCGGCTCGTCCGCAGCAGCCGCCATGCGCCGGCCAACAGGCCCGCCAGGGCGACGACCACCAGCACACGTCGCATCTCAGTCGTCCTCCTTGGTGATCGTGGAGAGCTTGGCCTTGTACTCCTTCTCGGCCAGCCCGCGCCAGGCGGTCAGGGACACGTCCGGCCGGTACAGCTGCTCGGGGGGCGCGTCGGTCACGTCGACCATCCAGGCGTCCTGGCCGGAGAACTGGCCGTGGAACAGCCACCGGACCCACCCCAGGTACTTGAGGTAGAACCTCAGCGTCCCGGGGCCGCGCCGGAAGTTGACCATCACGCCCACATACCGGTGCCGGTCCGCATCGACCGGGACGTAGAACTCGTAGTGGATGAACTTGGGGTAGACGATGCGCAGCACGCCCGGCATCGACACCGACGCGAACCCCGGGAACCCCTGGGCGGCGATGACCGGGTCGATCTTGGACGCGGCGCCGGTGTTACCGATGTTGGACGGTGCGCCGCCGTCCTTGGCCGACGGCGGGCCCAGCTTCCACCACCGCTTGTTCGTCCAGCGGCCCAGCCCCGGGAAGTCGGCCTCCCAGAACTGCTCTTCCTGCTTGCGGTAGATCCAGCGCCGCTGCGGAACGATGCGTGTCACGTTCCAGGTCGGCATCGCCTTGAACAGCCGCCACAGCGATGTCCGATGCAGGTACTTGGCGTGCCCCTCGTCGAAGCCGTTCTCGCACGCCAAACGCCAGTTCCCGGTCCGGTCGTCCATGCGGCCGCCCATCACGAACGGGTTCTCCACCAGCTCCCCGGGCAACTGCTCGTCGATCGGATGGGGCTCCTCATCGGCGATCGGGACATAGACCCACACCATGCCCAGCCGCTCGGCCACCGGGTACGTCGCGACCCGCGCCTTGCCGCAGATCGGCGACTGCGGCCCGTCGGTGATCGCGGCGACCAGCTCCCCGTCCCCCAGGTCGTAGGTCCAGCCGTGATACGGGCAGCTCAGCGTCCCCGGGAACTCCTTGCGGCCCAGCGACAGCGGCACACCCCGATGCGGGCACCGGTCGTGCAGGGCGTACGCGGCGCCGGCGTCCCGCACCAACGCGATCTTGTCTCCGCACAGCGTGACGCCCACGGGCCTCCCGGTCACGTGACTGGACCAGGCCACCGGATACCAGTAACCCCGAAAGCCCGCGGCCGCCGCGTCATAGCGCGGCCACGTCGACCAGTCCCGGCGCCCGCGCGCCCCCCGCTGCGTCTGTGTCTCAGCATGTGTCACGCCTCGATGTTCGAGCGCGGACACCGTCCGGCCCAAGGAACAAGGTCCGCCCACCGAACCGGACCCGGTCATCTGCTCTCCTGCTCCAGCTCGTAGTCGATGAGGCGCTCGGAGATTCGGGTGGCGGCGGCGAGGACGGCTGGGACGAGCCTGGGCAGCCGGGTGCGGGAGGTGGGCGCTGCGACCGAGATGGCTCCGGGGATGCGGCCGTGGGCGGCGCGGACGGGCGCGGCGACGGAGAGGTAGCCGACGCGGGTCTCCTCGCTCTCGACGGCGTAGCCGGCACGGCGGATGCGGTCCAGTTCGGCGAGCAGCAGCCGGGGCGCGATCACGGTGTGGCCGGTGAGGCGGCGCAGGGGGCGGGCGAGCAGGCCGTCCACGACGCGGGGCGGCGCGTGGGCGAGGAGGACCTTGCCGGTCGCGGTGCAGTGCAGCGGCATGCGCCCGCCCGTGCGGGACGGCCGGGTGACGCTGCGGTGCCCGCCGAGCTTCTCGATGTAGAGGACGTCGGTGCCGTCGCGGACGGCGCAGTGCACGGTCTCACGGGTGAGGTGCGCGAGTTCTTCCAGGTAGGGCAGCGCGATCTCGCGCAGGATCCGCTGCCGGGGCGCGATCTGGCCGAGTTCGAAAAGGCGCAGGCCGAGCCGGTAGTCGAGCCCGGCGCGTTCGAGCGCGCCCCAGGCGACCAGTTCCTGGCTGAGCCGGTACACGGTGGCCTTGCGCAGGCCGGTCCGGCGCACCAGTTCGGCGAGCGAGACGCCTTCGTCGTCGGGGCGGAACGCCTCCAGGATGAGGCGGACCTTGGACAGGACCGAGTCGGTCTCCCCCGAGTGCATGGGGCCGACGGGTGTGAGCGTGGCGGCAGCGGTGATCATCGTGGCTCTCCCTCGCCTCCGGTGAACTGCTGGAGTCCGGCTCGCGCGGCAGGGTCGACGCGGGTGCCGGGGGCGTCGACGCCGCGCACTCCCGGCAGGCCGAGCAGGACGGGCGCGACGAGCGCCTCGTGGCAGGCGGGACGGCCCGGGCATCCGGCGCACATCCCGGTGTAGCGGACGGTGGGCACGGCGCCGTCGGCGACGAGTTCGAGGCCGCCGCCGTGTCCGCGCATCGTCCGGGACAGGGCGCGGACGGCGTCAGGGACGTTCATCCGAAACCCCGGCCATCGGGGACCTCGACGCCGAAGAGCCGCGCCGCGTTCAGGCCGAGGATCTTGCGTTTGTCCTCCCGGGTGATCTGCGGGTAGCCGTAGCCCTCGCGCAGGTCGTCCGGGATCTGCAGGGCCATGAACGCCTCCAGGTAGGGACGTGGCGGGCCGGCGAGGGCGGCCTCCGACCCCCAGAGGAGGCGGTCGGCGCCGACGGCGGCGAGCAGCTCGCCGACCTGCCGCTGGATCAGCCGGGGCCGGACGGGTGTGAAGTTGACGGTCGCCGACAGGGCGAGGTGGATGTTGGGGAACCGGGCGGCGATGTTGACGCATTCGTCGAAGTACGGCATCGCCAGGTGGTGGATGACGAAGGTGAGATCGGGGAAGTCGCGTGCGGCGCGCTGCAGGTCGCCGGGGTGGAGCTGTTCGAGGTTCTCGGTGCCGAACGGGTTGCCCTTGTGGAACTGCAGGACGCGGATGCCGAGGTCGCGGGCGCGCTCGTAGACGGGGTAGGCGAGCTTCTCGTCGTCGCAGCGCCAGCCGCGGTCGACGTGCCCGTTGTAGAACTTCAGCGACACCGCGCCGAGGTCGGTGACCTGCCGTTCGAGATGTTCCAGTGCGGCGCCCACACCGCGGTGCCCGGGGTCGACGCCGCCGCAGAACAGGGCCCGGCCGGGGTAGGCGCGAGCGAACTCGGCCTGCAGTTCGACCGGCGCCCACCAGTCGTCGTACCAGTCGAAGACCGGCACGACCTGGGCCATGGCGACGTCGGTGGGCTCGCTGCCGGCCGGGTCGCCGAAGACCATCCGTCCCATCGTGGCGGCCGACAGCCTGCGGTCGAAGGTCTCCTGGTCCCCGTGCAGAGGCCGCAGTGCCTCGCCGAGGCCGAGCGACATGTCGCGGACGTGCCGTGACCAGGGCGCTGACTGCAGAAGGTTCGCCTCGCTCATGTCGTGCAGGTGCACGACCAGGTCGAACACGAAGACGTCATCGATCAACGGCCACCTCCAGGACGACGCGGCCGGCCGCGCGGCCGGCGGCGAGCGTCCGCCAGGCCACCGGTGCCGCGGCGAGGGCGTACCGGTCGGTCCGCAGGGTCAGCTCACCCTTGGACAACCGAGTTCCACGCGGGTGCCGGCCGTGTACCCGACGATGACGGCGACGCCGCCGGGCGTGACGGCGTCGAGCCGGGACGGCAGCGCGGAGCCGCCGACCGTCTCGATCAGCGCGTCGTAGGGTCCGTCGTCGGCGGCGCCGATGAGCGTCCGGACATCGCCGGGGACGAGCGCCGCCCGCTCTTGGCGCGACACCAGTGCCGTGACCTCGGCGCCCGCGAGCACCGCGAGCTGCACGGCCAGAGAGCCGACCGCGCCTGCCGCGCCGGTCACCAGAACCCGCTGGCCGGACTGGACGGCGGCCAGTTCGTGCACCGAGATCCAGGCCGACGTCGCGGGTGAGAAGAAGCAGGACGCGAGGACCGGGTCCGCGTCCTCGGGTGCGAGATGCACGGCCTCGTCCGGCACGGCGGCGTACTCGGCGGCGACGCCGTCGCGCGTGACGCCGAGGCCCCCGCCGCGCAGCCACACCAGCGCGCCGCGCGGGAAACGCCCGGACTCCTCGACCCGGCCGGCGCCGTCACCGCAGGGGACATAGGGCAGCGGCGGGTTGCGGGGGAAGCCGCCGGAGGCGACGCTGCGGTCGAGATGCCCGAGCGCGGCGGCGGCGACGCGCACCAGCGTCGTCCCCTCGCCGGCGGCGGGCATGGGCAGGTCACCGGCCACTTCCGGTGCCCGTCCGAACTCCGCGAGCCGCAGTCCGCGCATGCCGCTCACTCCCCCGCGCCGAGTTGGGCGGCGACGGCGGCGTGGTCGTAGTAGACGGTCTCGTTGACCATCGTGTCGCCCTCGAACCGGAACACGATGACGCCCTCGACGTCCATGACGCGCCCCTTGCACGGGATGCCCGCCCAGTCGGCGTGCTGGGTCCCGACGGTGCGGCCCTCGATGATGACCGCGTCGGCCGCGTGGTGGACGAGTTCGGGGATCAGCCGCAGGTCCGGGAACGCGCCGAGCAGGCCGGTCAGCAGCTCGCGGACCTGATCGTCGCCCGCGTGGACGCGTCCGGTCGGCAGGATGCGGTAGTGCGCGCCCTTCGGCATGGTCGCCAGGCAGGCGTCCAGGTCGCCGGCCATCTCGGTGAGGAGATGCTCGACGACGACCGCCTCCCGCCGGGCGCGCAGGTCCGCGTCCGGGAGCGGACGGTCGGCGGGCCGGCGGCCCCGACGTCAACCATCTCGGGCTCGACGAGAGCGCCACCCGCACCAGCAGGGCCTACTCCCCTGCGGCCCTCGACCGCCTCACCACGATCAAACAGACGTACGATCCACACGAAATCGTCCAAACCCCGCCCTGGATCAACGCCTCAATGACATCACCCACAGAGCGATAGCCACGGGCTGAAGAACCGGCTCGGGCTCGAACGCCACGCCGCCCGCACCACAAAAGGACTGTGGACGCGCTTTGAGCTTCATCGCGAGTACCTCCTCCGGGACGGCTCAAGCGGGAAGTTCCGTGACGCCGAGGGCGAAGTTCCAGCCCCCAACCCCGTGGCGTGCGAGGCCCATGGTGAGCACACCCGCTCCTTCCAGCCAGTGCGCCATCTCCAGGCCGCCGGCGTCCAAGGGGCGCAGCCCGAGGCTCTTGATGAACGCCTCCACGATCGCCTTGGCCTGCACATCGTCGCCGGCGATGAAGACGTCGGGCCGGCCCTTCTCCAGGACATGACTGAAGATTGTGTTGAATCCCTTCACCACGCTGGCACTGGCCGGGGCCGTCTTGGAGGCTTCCTGCGCGATCGAGGTGACCCCGGGGCGGGCCAGACCGTCGGCCGTGGCATTGAAGGGGTTGCTGATCTCAATGATGACCTTGCCCGCGAGGGCGTCTCCGTAGTGGGCGACGACCGGAACGACACTGTCGGCCAACAGGGCCACAAGGACGATGTCGCCGGCCGGGACGGCACCCCACTCTCCCGTCGTGGCGCCGTCGCCGAGAGCCTTGGCCAGGTCAGCGGCCTTGTCGTGATCGCGGCCCATGACCTCGACGGTGTTGCCGCCGGCCACCGCCAGCGCGCCGATCGTACGGGCCATGTTCCCGGTGCCGATGATGCTGATGCTGCTCATGACGTGTGCTCTCTTCCTTGTTCTCGAACTATCGCTTTGTTTCGTTGGTGCGGGGTCACCCAACGGGGTGAGCCGTGGAACTCGGCACCGGCGGAGGGGCCACGGTGTGTTCGTTCAGATCACCGTGGTGCCGCCGTCGGGCCAGGTCGGTCGCGTCGCCCTGCACGGCGGTCATGTTCCGGCCGATCACCTTCACCGCCTCGTCCAGCGCCTCCTGCCGCCGGCCGGTGATGAACCTGGTAAACCGATCTGTTTACGTAACGTATCCGACGACCGGCGGGGAGCGCAAGCTATGTAAACCGAGCGGTACCGACTTGAGGTACGATGCGGGCATGACGAAGTTGGAGAAGGGCCCCCAAGGCCGGCGCCGCGGCAGGGGCGCGCGCGAGCGCATTCTCAGCGCGTCACAGCAGCTGTTCCGCACTCGGGGCATCAACCGCACCGGTATGAACGAGCTCTGCGCGGTGGCCCAGGTCTCCAAGCGCACGGCCTACCAGCACTTCACCGGCAAGGACGAGCTGGTCGCCGAATACCTGCGCCGGTTCGATCCCGGCCTCATGGCCGCGGTGTTCGACCGCACCGACCTCACACCCCGCGAACGACTCCTCGCCGCCTTCGAGGTGCCCACGTCCGGCCCGGGCGAGCTCACGCCTCTGTGCCCCTACATCGCGGCGACCATCGAAATCCACGACCCCCAACACCCCGCGTCCCAATACGCACGCGAGTACAAGCTCGCCATCGCCGCGCGGCTCGCCGAAACGGCCCGCGAAGCCGGCGCCACCGACCCCGAACAGCTCGGCGAACAACTGGCGCTGCTCCTCGATGGCGCCTCGGCCCGCACCCGAGTGCTCAACGCCGAGTCCTTCCCCACCGCCGCCGCCATCGCCGCCGTCCTCATCGACAACGCCCTCCCCGCGATGGGCCGGGAGCAGGAAGACGTCAAGGCAACGGTCGAGTAGCCCCAGGGTGGAGATTCCCTCGGGCCCGCGACGACGGAGACTGGCGGCAGCGCCGGTAGCGCGCCGTTACTTGTCTTGCTCCGTGGAGTCAGGTCGCTTGGCGCGGTCGTAGGCTTCCTGGGCCGCCGACACGTCGCCGAGGTGCGCGATCGCCCATTCCTCCAGCGCGCGCAACGGCTCGCGCAGGGTGCGGCCCGCCTCGGTGAGGGTGTACTCGACGCGGACCGGAACTTCGGGGTAGACGGTGCGGCGCACGAGCCCGTCCCGTTCGAGCCTGCGGAGAGTCTGGGTGAGCATCTTCTGCGAGACGCCCTCAATGCGCCGGCGCAGCTCTGAGAAGCGGGCGCTGCCGTCCCAGAGGGCGCCCACGATGAGCACCGTCCAACGGTCGCCGATGCGATCCAGGATGTGGCGAGTCGGGCAGTCCGCGCGGTAGGGGCTGCCGCGGAGCACCGACTCGGGCCGGGTGGTTACCACAAGGTGCCTTCTTCCCATCGGGTAGCTGCACTCCTACGGTAACTAGTGCGCGTCGTCCGACGCCACCCGTCCCGTAGAAGGGCACCTCGTGTCTCGTATTTCCGTCATCGGCGGCACCGGCTATGCCGGGTCGGACATCGTCGCGGAGGCCGCCGCTCGTGGTCACCAGGTCACCGCACTGAGCCGCTCGCTCCCCGACGCGCCGATCCCGAACGTGACCTATGTCCAAGGCGACGCCACCGACGAAGCAACGCTCTCGGCATTCATTGAGGGCGCGGACGTCGTGGTGGGCGCACTCGCCCCACGCGGCCCGCTGGCCGGCGCCTTCCGCGACGTCTACAGCACCATCGCGCGTCTGGCCGATGCCGCGGGTGTACCGCTGTTCGTCGTCGGCGGCTACTCGTCGCTGCGTCCTGCGCCCGGGGCGGATCGCTTCGTCACCGACCTCAGCCACATCCCCGCGGAGCTCCACGACGAGATCCGCGCCGGGGCGGCGCTCATCATTGAGGACCTCCCGGCCACGCCCGAGACGCTCAACTGGGTCTTTGTGAGCCCGGCGCTCAGGTTCGGCGCCCGTATGCCCGGTGAACGGCTCGGCCGTTATCGGCTCGGCGACGACGTCGCGGTTCGGCCCGAGGACGGCGGCGCGATCTCCGCCGCGGACTACGCCCTCGGATTCGTCGACCTGATCGAGAAAGGCGGCCACCACAGGGCACAGGTCAACCTCGGCCACTGAGCGTCGATCCATCGGTGGCGCATCGGGGCTGATCATTTGCCGCGCGCGGGCGCAGGCGGGATTCTCGCCCTGTTGCGATGAAGGAGCGCGGGGGCGCCCTGACGGCTCCGTGGCCGCGTCTTTGCAGGACGTCGTTTCCATCCCGCGCCAGTTGACCGTGGGCAAAGAAGCGGTTAGCGCCGGCGTGCGGACTGTGACATCGGGTAGTCCGGCTGCGTCACAGAGGAGGGATAATGATCAACACACTGCATAAATGGGGCATGCGGTCCAATCTCATGTACACGGCGGGCATCGCCTCGATCGGGCTGGCGTTCGCCTCGTGGATGGCGTCCAACCGGCTGGAGGCCGCGGGCGTGGAACGCGCTGACCGGTGGGGCATCTTCGTCGGCGAGTGGGCCCCGACCTTCTTCGCGATGGGGATCGCGCTGCGCATGGAGGAGACGCGCGATCAGGCCATGGAGGCCTTCGAGGAACGCGCCGACATGGATGAGAGGGTCGGCGGCTACGCGGGGAGGTCCTCGGCGATGCGGTAGCCGCGAGCCGGGCGCCTCACGGCCGGCACCGGCGGGCCCGGCCGTTTCGGCCGGGCCCGCCGGGTAGTCATGACCGGGTCGCGGCGCGGAGCCGTAGGGCCGGCGGAGGGAGGCTGTGATGCCCGGCGAAGAGGTCATCGCCGTCGATGGGGTGCGAACGCACGCTTTCGAGGTCTCCACCGATGGTCCTGACGGGGTCGAGGAGGACGGCACGCTGAGGTGGGGCTCCACGACCGTGATCCTCGTGGAGGTGCGCGCCGAAGGCCATACCGGGATCGGCTATACCTACGGGGACGTCTCGGTCGCCGCCTTCGTGGATTCGAAGCTGGCGCCCATCGCCGAGGGCGGGGACGCGCTCGCCCCGGCGGCGGCCTGGCACCGCATGTTCGCCGGGATCCGCAACGCCGGACGTCCCGGCGCCGGCGCCATGGCGGTGTCCGCCGTCGACATCGCGCTGTGGGACCTCAAGGCGCGGCTGCTCGGCCTTCCGCTCTTCCGGGTGCTGCCGGCCTTCCACGACCGGGTGCCCGTCTACGGCAGCGGGGGGTTCACCAACTACTCGCTGGAGCGGCTCACCAGCCAGCTCGCCGGCTGGGTCGAGCAGGGCATCGGGCGGGTGAAGCTGAAGACCTCCCGCAGGCCCGGGGAGGATCCGCGGCGGCTGACGGCCGTCCGGGAGGCGATCGGGTCCGGGCCGGAGCTGTTCGCCGACGCCAACGGGGCCCTGACCCGCAAGCAGGCCCTGTACTGGGCGCGGCGGTTCGCCGAGGAGTGGGACGTCCGCTGGTTCGAGGAACCGGTCGCCTCCGACGACATCGCGGGACTGCGGCTGGTGCGCGACCACGGGCCCGGATGCCTGGACGTCGCGGCCGGCGAGTACGGATTCGTCCTCGAGGACTTCGCCGACCTGCTCGACGGGCCCGCCGTCGACTGCCTGCAGGCCGACGTGACCCGGTGCGGCGGCATCACGGGACTGCTCCAGGTCGCGGGGCTGGCGTCGGCCCATCAGATCGACCTGTCGGCGCACTGCGCCCCGGCCGTCTCGGCGCACGCGTTCTGCGCGGTGGATCGGCTCCGCCACCTTGAGTACTTCCACGACCACGTCCGCGTGGAGGGTCTGCTTTTCGATGGGATCCTCGAACCCGGGGACGGCATGCTCGTGCCCGCCACCGACCGTCCAGGGCTGGGCCTCCAGGTCAGATGGGACGACGCGGAGCCGTACCGCGTGCACGGCGACCGTCCGTCCTGATCAGGGCGCCGGGCTCAGTGGGGCCCGGCGGGCGTGACGGATGCGGCTCCGGCGGCCGGCAGCAGCCGCGGGGCGATGGCGGCTCCCAGTGTCGCTCCAGCGGCGGCCGCCGTGACGACGAGCCAGGCGCCGGGTCCCAGCGGGGTGCAGCCGAAGAACCCGCTGAGGCCCGGCGTCTCGACGACGGCGAACAGCGCGCCCGCTGAGACCACGCAGGTGGCGATGACGAGGGGGCTGTGCCGGCGGGCGATGAGGGTCTGGCCGAGCTGGGCGCCGACCAGGGCCGCCAGTGCCATCGTGGACGCCCTGCGGCGCCCGCCGGGGATCAGGCCGGGCAGCCTGCCGGCCTGCCAGGAGACCAGGGCGGCGGCCGCGGTGGCGGTGCCACGGACGGCGAGCGCGGACCGCATGTCGTGGCCGCTGAACCCGTGGACGGGCGCCCCGCCGAGCGGCTCCTCCGCGTCGGGGCGGTGGCCGGCGGGTGTGAGCGCTACGGCCAGTGCCGGGAGCATGTCGGTGAGCATGTTCACCACGAGCAGCTGCCGGGTGCTGAGCGGGGCGTCGCCGCTCAGGGCCGTTCCGAGGATGGTGAACGACACCTCGCCCGCGTTGCCGCCGACGAGGATGGCGGCGGCGTCGCGGACGCTGCGCCACAGGGCGCGGCCTTCGCGGAGCGCGTCCAGGATCAGCGCGTTGTCCGGTGCCGTGAGGACGAGGTCGGCCGCGGTGCGGGCCGCGCCGGAGCCGCGTCCGGCGACCGCGATGCCGACGTCGGCGCGGCGGATGGCGGCGGCGTCGTTGACGCCGTCGCCGGTCATCGCGACCACCCGGCCGGCCCGGCGCAGGTCCTTGACGATGCGCACCTTCTGGGCGGGGGAGACACGGGCGAAGACGGCGGCGCGCTGGACGGCCCGGCGCCGCTCGCCGGCGGTCATGGCGTCGAGCTCGGTCCCGGTGAGGACCCGGTCGGCGTCGGGGATGCCGAGCTCGGCGGCGACGGCCGCGGCGGTGGCGGGGTGATCGCCGGTGATCATGGTGGTGCGCACCCCCGCGGCGCCCAGCCGCCGCACCGCGTCCTCGGCGGTGGGACGCGGGGTGTCGGCGATGCCCACGAAGCCCAGCAGGGTCAGGTCCTCGATGTGGTCGGTGATCTCGCCGCGGTCCCGGCCCGGGCCGGGGGCCTCGGCGACGGCGAGCACGCGCAGGCCCTGCCCGGCCAGCCGCCGGACGATCGCGGCGGCGGCGCGGCGGCGGGCCGGGGTGAGCGGCTCGTCCCGGTCGGCGGGAGCCTGGGGGACGTGGATCCGGGCGCACCGGGCCAGGAGCACCTCGGGTGCGCCCTTGACGGCGATGACCGGCCGGCCGCCGTCGCGTCCGAGGGAGGCGGAGAACCCGCGGGTGGCCTCGAAGGGCAGTTCCTCGTCCAGGGTCCACCGGGAGTCCGGCGGGAGATCGCCGGCGGACTCCAGCACGGCGCGGTCGGTGGCGTGCGCGACCCGCCTGCCGTGCGGCGGCGGGCAGGCCCGCGCGGCGACCCGGAGGATGCGCCGACCGTCGGCGCCGGTGAGCGGGAGCGGCCGGGCCGGGCCGGCCGCGCGGACGAGGCGGAGCCTGCCCTCGGTGAGGGTGCCGGTCTTGTCGAAGCACAGGGTGTCCACCCGGCCCAGCGCTTCGAGCGCGCGGGTGGAGCGGACCAGCACGCCGAGGTGCGACAGCCGCCGCGCCGCCGCGAGCTGCGACAGGGTGGCGACCAGGGGCAGCCCTTCGGGGACGGCGGCCACGGCGACCGCGATGCCCGATTCCAGGGCGCGGTGCAACGGCAGGCCGCGCAGCATGCCCAGGACGGTGACGGACGCGCCGCCGAGGAGGGTGGCGGGGAGGGCCTGGTGGGTGAGTTCGGCGAGGTGCGCCTGCATGCTGGACGAGGCGTCCGCCGCCCCTGCGAGGGCCGCGGCACGGCCGGTCTCGGTGGCCTCCGCGGTGGCGACCACGAGGGCGACCGCGTCGCCGGCGACGACGGTGGTGCCCTCGTAGACCATGCAGTACCGGTCGGCTGGGTCGGCGCCCGGCGCCGGCTCGACGCTCTTGCCGACGGGCACCGGCTCCCCGGTGAGCGTGGCCTCGTCCACTTCCAGCGACTCCGTCCACAGCAGCCGGGCGTCCGCCGGGACGACGTCCTCGGGGCGCAGGCGGATCACGTCGCCGATCCGCAGGCGCGCGGCCGGGACCTGGTCGGTGGCGGCGGAGCGCAGATGCGCGAACGCGTCCGGGTCCGCGGCGCCGGGCCGCGGGGGCCGGGCGGCGCCGTCCCGCAGGCGGCGGGCGCCGACCTGCTGCCCGAGGAGCAGTTCGCCCAGGACCTGCTCCGCCCGCATCCGCTGCACGCCCCCGATGAGGGCGTTGCCCGTCATGACGCCGGTGACCAGGAGCGCGTCGACGCTCGAACCCACCACCGCGGACGCCGCCGCGCCGAGCGCGAGCACGGGGGTCAGCGGATCGTCGAGTTCCTGCCGCACCGCGGACGCCAGGCGCAGGCCCGCCCTGGCCGGCCGGACCACCGTCCAGTGCAGCGGCGGCAGCACCACCGGGCCTGCGCGGACGGCGGCGTAACGCGACCCGGGTCTCCGCGTCTCGGCTTCGCCGGTCGCGGGTCCGGCGGCGGTGCGCGCCAGCCGCCGGAAGACCTCCTCGGCGGTGAGGGCGTGCCAGGCGTCGCGGACGACGGGCGGCGGCAGCGGGCGGTGGTTCAGCCGCCGGGCGCTCAGCGCGTTGGCCAGCATCGCCATCATGCCCGCCACGTGCACCGGCGGGACGTCCCGCGAGTACGCGATCCCGCGGCGCCGGGCCGGTCCCCCGGCGAGCAGGAGCGCGCCGAGCGCCGACGCGCTCAGGGACAGCTCCGCGGCGCGGTCGCTTGCGCGCCTCGCCGGCCGGACCGCCGTCAGCAGCCGCCACGCCTCGCCGAGTCCTGGCCCGCACACCAGGTCGGCGCGCCAGTCGGCGGGCCCGTCCCCGCCCAGCACGCTCACTCCGACGTCGGCCGCGTCCAGCGCCCGGTCCTGCCCGCGCGCGATCGCCAGCACGCCGTGGCCCTCGCGCTGCAGGGCGCGCACGGAGTCGGCGAGGTCGCGGGCGGCCACCGGGGAGTCGTCGCCCCAGGCCACCAGTTCCCGGGTGCTGGCGTGCTCGGTCAGGACGACCACGTCGGCCGCCTCGTGCGCCGCCGCCAGCAGCGCCTCGGCCAGCGGATCGAGCGAGCAGCCCACCCGCACGCGGCCGCATCGCCGGTCCCGTCCGTCCAGCAGGTCCAGCTCCGCGCCCTGCGGGTCGGCGGGGCCGCCGTCCGCCGCCCTGGCCAGGCGCCATCCCGCGTCCCGGTCGTCCTCCTCGCCGCCGGGCCGCTCGACCGGCCAGGGGCCGGGCCCGGCCAGGTCGCCGGTGCCGAGGCCGGCCAGCAGCCCGCCCGCCGCGCGCCAGACGGCCGCGTCGTCCAGTTCGTCACCGGTCGCGGCCGCCGACAGCAGCCGCGGCTCCCCCGCGCACAGCACCGCGGAGTCGATCACCACCGCGCCGACCCGGTCGAGCCGGCGCAGCGCGGCCGGGTCCAGCACCACCGTGCCGAGGCCGGCCAGGTCGTGCGCCAGCACCGCGGCGAACGCCTCCCGGCCTTGCCGCGCCGCCTTGGGCATGGTCGCCAGCAGCAGGTCGGCGGCGCGGGACGCCTCCCCGGTGCCCGCCATGACGCCGGTCGCGCCCAGCAGATGTCCCAGCTCCGTGCGCTTCCCGGCCTTCTCCACCGGGCCGTCCGGAAGGGGGCGCGGCCGCCGGGGCCGGGTGCCGCACTCCTGCGGCTGCCGCCCGGCCACCGCGAGACGCGGCTCGCGGCGCCGCCACACGTCGCGGCGCGCCCCGATCTCGTAGAGCTGGAACACCCGGTGCACGGCGTCCGAGGCCAGCGGGGCCACGCCCTGGCCGGCCCCCTGGACGACGGCGTTGGCGGCCCCGAGCAGGGCCTCGGCGCGCGGCCCGCCGAGCCGCCGCTCCACCACCGCCCGCACCCGCGGCGTCGAGTCCACCAGCGACACCGCCGCCCGCACCGGGCTCGGCATCGGCGGAAGGGCCAGCAGCCGGCCGACCGCGGCGGCGGCCGACCCCGCGCAGTCCGCCGCGAGGGCGGACGTGGCCGCCGCCCAGGCCATCTCGTCGTCGGGACGGCACGCGTGCGCGTCCTCGTCGAACCGGGCGGCGTCGTGCGCGTTCTCCACGTCCTGGACCGCCGCCACCAGGGCGCTCAGGTCCACGTCGCGTTCCGCGTACGCCACCAGGATGTGACCGGTGACCGCGTTCACCTCGGCCCAGTCCACCCCATCCAGCCGATGCAGCGCCCCCGTCAGCGCCTGCACGTACCGCCGGTGCCGCTGCCCGCGGCCCGACAGGCCGTTCACCTGGATGTGAGCGCGGCCGCCGTGCGCCCACACGCGCCGCCCGGGGCCGCCGGCGGCGAGCGTCGCGAGTGCGCCCGCGGCCCGGGTGGCGCGGTGCGCCCCCTCCCCCACGGCAGCGCGGAAGGGCCGCACGGGCCGTGCCCGCACACCCGCCCTCGCCCCTCGCACGGCCAGCGCGGAGGCCGTATCCGCCGCGGCGACCGGCACGCTCAGCACCGTCTTGACCAGGGACGCCCCCGGAATCGCCACCGCCCGTTCCCCCTACCGCGGATGACCGACCCACCGACGAACGCCGGTTACCCGTGACCACGCTCCGTAAACGGGGCCGGTCGTTAGAGCGGAGCGTGGCCGGGTAGCAGCGCGATGCAGGCAGAGCCGGTGATTGGCAGTGACCATGGGGGCAGAGATGACCACGCCTGAAGAGAACGCGCCGAAGACCGAGGACACGGACCAGGTCGTGATGAAGCCGGGCGGAGACGAGGGCCGCGAGCCGGGCCGGGAACCCGGGTCGCGGCCCGACGTTCGCACGGAACTCGGCGCCGAACTCGAAGACAAGATGTCGGAGAAGGGACTCTCCCGCGACGACTTCTCAGAGTCCTGAGCTTCTCAGGGGGACGCGCCAGACGATGACGGTGCCGCCGCCGGGCCGGTCCCGGGTCGTGCAGTCGCCGCCCAGTCCCCCGGCGCGGTCGGACATGTTGCGCAGGCCGCTGCGGCGGCCGCCGCCGGGGATGCCGACGCCGTCGTCCTCGACGCGGAGGGTCAGGTCCTCGTCGCCGACGTCGATCACCACCACGGTCTCGGTGGCGTGGGCGTGCCGGGCCACGTTCGAGAGGGCCTCCCGCACGACGGCGAGAAGGTGATCGCCGGTCTCGTCGTCGACGGCGGTGTCCAGGAGGCCGTCGAGCCGGACCGACGGCGCGAAGCCGAGCTGTTCGGCCGCCGCGTCGACCAGGGCGTGGACGCGGCTGCGCAGCGAATCCTCGTCGGCCGGGGCCTGCAGGGCGAAGATGGACGAGCGGATCTGCCGGATGGTGTCGTCCAGGTCGTCCACGGCCCGCTGGACCCGGACGGCCACCTCCCGCTTCTGAGTGATCTTGCCCACGGCCATCAGCGTCATCCCGGTGGCGAAGAGCCGCTGGATGACGGTGTCGTGCAGGTCCTTGGCGATCCGGTCGCGGTCCTCCAGCAACGCCAGCCGCTCGGTGTCGCGGCGCCGGTCGCCGAGCTCCAGCGCCACCGCCGCCTGGCCCGCGAACGCCTCCAGCAGCCGCTGGGCGCCCTCGGTGAACACCGCGCCGCCGGGCGGGTTGCTCACCGAGATCACGCCGCGCGCGGCGGCCCCGACGCCCAGCGGGACCGCCACCACCGGGCCGGCCACCGGTTCGCCTCCCGGCACCCCGGCCTCGCGGGCGGCCTCGGCGCCGTCGGCCAGCCGCAGCGCCACGCCCTCGTCGAACACCCTCCCGATCACCGAATGATCACGGGGGAGGCGCAGGCCCTGGAGGCGGTCGGCGCCGTCGCCGGACGCGGCCTCGACCACGAAGCCCCGCCCGTCCTCGTCGGCCAGCGCCACGTTGCCGAGCGCGGCGCCGGCGATCTGCCGGGCCCGCTCGGCGACCAGCGCGGTCACCTGATGCGTGCCGACACCGGACAGGAGCGCGGTGGAGATCTCCGCCGACGCCTCCAGCCACCGTTCCCGCCGCCGGGTCTCCTCGTACAGCCGGGCGTTCTCGATCGCGACGCCCGCCGCGGTGGCCAGCGCAGTCACCACGACCTCGTCCTCCTCCTCGAACTCGCCGCCGCCGGCCTTCTCGGTGAGGTACAGGTTCCCGAACACCTCGTCCCGCACCCGGATCGGGACGCCCAGGAACGTCCGCATCGGCGGGTGGCCGGGCGGGAACCCGTACGACTCGGCGTGCTCGGTCAGGTCCGGGAGCCGCAGCGGACGCGGATCCTCGATCAGCAGCCCGAGGATGCCGTGGCCGGTCGGCCACGCCCCGATCTCGGCGATCTCCTCGTCGCCGACGCCGACGGTGACGAACCGGGCCAGCCGCCCGCCATCGTCGCCGATCACCCCGAGGGCGCCGTAGCGGGCGCCGGCCAGGGTCGTGGCGGCCTCGATGATCCGCCGCAGCACCGTCTCCAACTCCAGGTCGCCGCCGATGGAGACGACCGCCTCCAGCAGCGCGTGCACCCGGTCGCGGGTGGCGCGGGCGGCCTCCAGCCGCGCCTGCAGCTCGGTCAGCAGATCGTCCAGCCGGAGCTGGGGCAGAATCAATCTCGCCCGATCCTCCCCGAAACGAGATTCGTCGGCCACACCGACAGTATCCCCGCCCGTCCCGGAGAACGTCGGCCCGGGACCTCGGTCCCCGGGAGCGCGGGACGTCCGGCCGCTGTGTCGCGGCACGCGCGGCGGGTACCGTCTGATCCGTCACCGCCGAGCGGGGAGAAGAGCCGATGACAGACCCGGGGGACGCCGCGCCGATCAGGGTGTTCCTGGTGGACGACCACGAGGTCGTGCGCCGCGGGGTGGCGGCGCTCCTGTCGGCCGAGGACGACATCGAGATCGCCGGTGAGGCCGGCAACGCCGCGCAGGCGCTGGCGCGCATTCCCGCCTCCCGGCCCGACGTGGCCGTGCTGGACGTCCGGCTGCCGGACGGCGACGGCGTGAGCGTCTGCCGGGAGCTGCGCTCCCAGATGCCGGACCTGGCGTGCCTGATGCTCACCTCCTACGACGACGAGGACGCCCTCTTCGAGGCGGTGATGGCCGGGGCCGCCGGCTACGTCCTCAAGCAGATCCACGGATCGGACCTGGTCGGCGCCGTACGCACCGTCGCCGCGGGCCAGTCCCTGCTCGACCCCCGCTCCACGGCCCGGATGCTGCGGCGGCTGCGCGACCGGCAGGAGGAGAGGGACCCGCTGAAGGGCCTGACCGAGCAGGAACGCAACATCCTGGAGCTCATCGGCGAAGGCCTGACGAACCGGCAGATCGGCGAACGCCTGTTCCTGGCGGAGAAGACGGTCAAGAACTACATCTCCAACCTGTTCGCCAAGCTCGGGATGAGCCGCCGCACCCAGGCCGCCGCCCTCGCCGCCCAGCTCAAGGCGGACAACGCGAAGTCCAGGCGCCTGCGGGACTGATGCTTCCGCGGCCCGGGCCGCGAAGCGCGATCATCGACGACCGGGAGGATTCATCGATGCGGGTGATCTCGGAGACGCACCTCGGCGCCGTCCTGTCCGGTCTGCCGGGCCGGCCGCGGGTGGTGGCAGGGGGCAATTTCGCCACGCCGCGGCGTGCCCTGGCCGTCCTGGACGCGGCACTCCCGGAGTACCGGCTGTTCATGCTGAACGCCCAGGGCGATCTGCCCGACCGGGACGGCGTGGACCTGGAGACCCCGTTCGTCGGCGCCGGGATGCGCGGCCGGGACGGCCTGCGGTACTACCCCTCGCGGCTGTCGCTGGTGCCCAACCTGCTCAAGGAGCTGCTGCCGCCGGACGTGGTGGTGATGCAGACGTCCATGCCCGCCGGCGGGACGGTCTCGCTCGGCATCGAGGTGAACATCCTGCCCGCCGCCATCGAGGCCGTCCGGGAGCGCGGCGGCGTGGTGGTCGCCCAGTTGAACCCGCGGATGCCCTACACCTACGGCGACTCCGTCCTCGCCCTGGAGGACGTCGACTACGCCATCGAGACGGACGAGCCGCTCGCCACACCCGTGCCGCGGCCGCCGGGCGAGGTCGCGCGGGAGATCGGGCGGCGGGTGGCGCGGCTCGTCCCCGAGCAGGCGACGCTGCAGCTCGGGATCGGCGGCGTCCCCGACGCGGTGCTGGCCTCGCTGCTGGACCGCCGGGGCCTCGGCGTGTGGTCGGAGATGTTCAGCGACGGCGTCCTGGCCCTGGAGAAGGCCGGCGCGCTCGACACCGCCACGCCCATCACCGCCTCGTTCGCCTTCGGAAGCCCCGAACTGTACGACTGGGCCGACCGCAACGAGCGCGTCCGGATGCTGCGCACCGAGAAGACCAACGACCCCGGCCTGATCGCCCGCAGGCCGCGCCTGGTCTCGGTGAACTCCGCCCTCCAGGTCGACTTGTTCGCCCAGGCCAACGCGAGCCGCGTGCGCGGTGTGATCTACTCCGGATTCGGCGGCCAGACCGACTTCGTCGTCGGCGCCCTGCACTCCCCCGGCGGACGCGCCGTCATCGCGCTGCCGTCCTGGCACCCCCGCGCGGACGTCTCCACCGTCATACCGCGCCTGGCCGGACCGGTCACCTCGTTCCAGCACAGCTACATCGTCAGCGAACAGGGCACGGCCGCCGTCTGGGGGCATGACGCCGTGTCCCAGGCCCAGCAGATCGTGGACGAGGTCGCCCACCCCTCCGCACGTGACGAACTGCGCGAAGAGGGCCGCAGGCTCGGTTTCCCGCTGCGCTGATCCGGGCGCCGGCCACGCGCCGACACTGACGCTGAATGTTTGCGTTAACCAACAGAACTGTCAATGGACGGCACGACACAAGTGCGCTCCTGCTGGTCAAAGCCCTAACGATCGGACGCTCGCGGAGCGGGGCGCCGCGGGTGTTGACGCCGGTGGTGATAACGCTAACAATCGGGTGGCGAGTTGGGTCACGGTTGTGACGCGGCGCACACCGGCCTCTTGACATGGCAGTGTGACCGGTAACAGCCTGTCCTGCGACCACCGGCAGCCACCCCGAGGTGAGACGTGAAGCGTAGGAAGCTCGTCAGCCTGGCGCTGGGCCTAGGGCTCACGCTCGGCATGACCGCGTGCGGGTCGAGTGAGAAGACCATCGACAAGGAGAAGGCCGAGAACACGTCGGCGAAGGGCGCCCTCATCGGCGTCACGATGCCGACCCGCTCCTCCGAGCGCTGGATCCACGACGGCGACAACCTGAAGAAGCAGCTCGAGCAGCTCGGCTACAAGGTCGATCTGCAGTACGCCGAGAACGACATCCCCACCCAGGCCAACCAGATCGACAACCAGATCACCAAGGGCGCCCGGCTGCTGATCATCGCCTCGATCGACGGCACCGCGATCACGACGCAGCTGCAGAAGGCGGCCGACAACGACATCCCGGTCATCGCCTACGACCGGCTGATCCGCAACTCCCCGAACGTCGACTACTACGCCACCTTCGACAACTACAAGGTCGGCGTGCAGCAGGCGACGTCGCTGCTGGTCGGGCTCGGCCTGAAGAAGGCGGACGGGTCGGAGGGCACCGCGAAGGGGCCGTTCAACATCGAGCTGTTCGCCGGCTCGCCCGACGACAACAACGCGACGTTCTTCTACAACGGCGCGATGGACACCCTGAAGCCGTACATCGACAAGAAGACCCTCGTCGTCAAGAGCGGCCAGACGGACTTCAAGACCATCGCGACGCTGCGCTGGGACCCGGGACGCGCGCAGAAGCGCATGGAGGACCTCCTCACCCGCGAATACGGCGGCGGAACGAAGATCCAGGGCGTCCTGTCCCCCTATGACGGCCTGTCGATCGGGATCCTGTCGGCGCTGAAGTCCAGCGGCTACGGGACCGAGGGGCAGCCGTACCCGATCGTGACCGGCCAGGACGCCGAGGTCGCCTCGGTCAAGTCGATCATCGCGGGAGAGCAGTACTCGACGATCTACAAGGACACGCGGCAGCTCGCCTCGGTCACGGTGAAGATGGCCGACGCCGTCCTGAAGGGCGGGAAGCCGGAGGTCAACAACACCAAGGACTACGACAACGGCGTGAAGGTCGTGCCGTCGTACCTGCTGAACCCCGTGATCGTCAACAAGGACAACTACAAGAAGCAGCTCATCGACACCGGCTACTACACCGAGGACCAGCTGAAGTAACGCGCCGGGGGCAGGCGCCCGCGGGCGCCTGCCTACCCCGAGGAGGAGCATGACCGACGCGATACTGCGGATGCGCGGCATCACCAAGACCTTCCCCGCGGTGAAGGCACTGCAGGACGTCACCCTGGAGGTCCGCAGAGGCGAGATCCACGCGATCTGCGGCGAGAACGGCGCCGGCAAGTCGACGCTGATGAAGGTGCTGTCCGGCGTCTACCCGCATGGCGACTACAGCGGGGACATCGAGTTCGAGGGCGAGCCGTGCCGGTTCTCCGGCATCCGCGACAGCGAGCGGCGCGGCATCGTCATCATCCACCAGGAGCTGGCGCTCAGCCCGTACCTGTCGATCGCCGAGAACATCTACCTCGGCAACGAGCGCCGGGGGCGGTTCGGCCTCATCGACTGGAACCGGACGAACGCCGAGGCGGCGGAGCTCCTCGACCGGGTCGGGCTGCGGGAGAACCCGGTGACGCCGGCGATGGACCTCGGCGTCGGCAAGCAGCAGCTCGTGGAGATCGCGAAGGCGCTGTCGAAGCGGGTGCGGCTGCTGATCCTGGACGAGCCGACCGCCGCGCTGAACGACTCCGACTCCGAGCATCTGCTGGACCTGCTGCGCGGCCTGCGCGACGAGGGCATCACCTGCGTGATCATCTCGCACAAGCTGAACGAGATCCGCGCCGTCGCCGACTCGACGACGATCCTGCGCGACGGCCGGACGATCGAGACGCTCGACATGCGCGGCGACGTGTCCGAGGACCGCATCATCTCCGGCATGGTCGGCCGCGACCTGGACCACCGCTTCCCCGACCGCGTCCCCGACATCGGCGGCGAGGTGCTGCGGATCGAGGACTGGACCGTCCACTCCCCCACCCAGCACGGCCGCGTCGTCGTGGACGGCGCCGCGCTGACGCTGCGCCGCGGCGAGATCGTCGGGCTCGCGGGCCTGATGGGCGCGGGCCGCACGGAGCTGGCGATGAGCGTGTTCGGCCGCAGCTACGGCATCGGGATCACCGGCCGGGTCTACAAGAACGGCGAGGAGATCACCCCCCGGACGGTCACCGAGGCGATCCGGCACGGGCTCGCCTACGCCACCGAGGACCGCAAGACCTACGGCCTGAACCTCATCGAGGACATCCGGCGCAACATCTCGGCGGCGGGCCTGCGCGGCCTCGCCAGGGCGGGCTGGGTGGACGACAACCGCGAGTTCGAGGTCGCCGAGCGGTACCGCAAGGAGATGAACATCAAGGCGCCGAGCGTGCTGACCCCGGCGGGGCAGCTCAGCGGCGGCAACCAGCAGAAGGTCGTCCTGTCGAAGTGGATGTTCACCGACGCCGACGTCCTGATCCTGGACGAGCCGACCCGCGGCATCGACGTGGGCGCCAAGTACGAGATCTATTCGATCATCAACCGGATGGCCGACCAAGGCCGGGCGGTGCTGGTGATCTCGTCCGAGCTGCCGGAGCTGATCGGGATCTGCGACCGCGTCTACGCGATGGCCGCGGGCCGGATCACCGGCGAGGTGAGCCGCGCGGACGCGACGCCCGAGCGGCTGATGCACTACATGACCCAGACCGAGGAGACCACAGCATGAGCAGCGTGGCGCCGGCCGACCGGGCCGTGACCCCGCCGCCCGCCGAGCGGCCGAAGGCGGGCCGGGCCCTGCCCGTCAACCTGCGGCAGAGCGGGATCTACATCGCGTTCGGGCTGATCGTCGCGCTGTTCGCGGTGCTCACCGACGGGCAGTTGCTGTCCCCGCAGAACATCTCCAACATCATCGTCCAGAACTCCTACATCCTGATCCTGTCCATCGGGATGATCCTGATCATCATCGGCGGGCACATCGACCTGTCGGTCGGCTCGGTGGTCGCGGTGACCGGCGCCATCGCGGCCGTGCTGATGGTCGACCACAACGTGCCGTGGCCGGTGGCGATCGTGCTGACGCTGCTGGCGGGCGCCGCGATCGGCGCGTGGCAGGGGTACTGGATCGCCTACTTCGGGATCCCGGCGTTCATCGTGACGCTCGCCGGGATGCTGGTGTTCCGGGCGCTGACCCTGACCGTCCTCGGCAACAAGGGCATCGGCCCGTTCCCGGACGAGGTGCGCACGATCGCCAACGGCTTCCTGTCCGGCTACTTCGGCAACATCGGGCTCGGCCCGCTCGGCGGCGCGGACCTGTTCACGCTGCTGGTCGCGCTGGCGCTGGTCGGCGGGTACGTCGGCCTCGGGTGGCGGAACCGGCAGGGACGCATCGGCTACGGGCAGAAGGTCGAGCCGTTCGCCGTCTTCGTGCTGAAGAACGCGCTGGCGATCGTGGTCGTGATGTTCATGGCCGTGCAGCTGGCGCGGTTCAAGAACATGCCGTGGGTGCTCGTGCTGCTGGGCGTGCTCGTCCTCGGCTCCACGCTGGTGATGAACCGGGCCGTGTTCGGCCGGCACGTCTACGCGCTCGGCGGCAACCCGCTCGCGGCCCGGCTGTCCGGCATCAAGGTCAAGTCGGTGTCGTTCTGGCTGTTCGTCAACATGGGCGTGCTGTCGGCCATCGCCGGGATCGTGTTCGCCGGGCGGCTCAACCAGGCCGGCCCGACCGCCGGGAACATGTTCGAGCTGGACGCGATCGCGGCGGCGTTCATCGGCGGCGCGGCCGTGCAGGGCGGGGTGGGCAAGGTGATCGGCGCGATCACCGGCGGCCTGATCATGGGCGTGATCAACAACGGCATGTCGCTGCTCGGCGCGCCGAGCGAGCGGGTCATGCTGATCAAGGGCCTGGTGCTGCTGGCGGCGGTCGCGTTCGACATCTGGGCGAAGCGGCGCGCCGGGACGTCGCGCTGAGCGGGCGGCGGCTCGGGGACGCGGACCCGATACATTCCGAGGTGACATGACCGCCACCCCACCACCGGCCCGCCCCGGGCTCCGCGACGTCGCCCGGCTCGCCGGGGTGTCCCACCAGACCGTGTCGCGGGTGTTCAAGAACCATCCGATGGTCAGCCCGAAGACCCGGGACCGCGTGCTGGCCGCCGCGGCGCAGCTGGACTTCAGGCCGAACGCGGCGGCGCGGGCCCTGGCGACCGGGCGGTCCCGCACGCTCGGCGTCGTCAGCTTCGACACGGCGCTGTTCGGCCCGGCGTCGATCATCGCGGCGATCGAGCGCAACGCCCGCGCCGCCGAGTTCTTCACCAGCGTCGCGAGCCTGGAGTCGCCGGGGCACGGCGCGGTCGCGGGCGCGGTGGACCGGTTCCGCGACCAGGGCGTGGACGGCATCATCATGATCCCCGGGCATGTCCCGCCGGACGAGGCGCTGCGGCATCTGCCGGACGATCTGCCGACCGTACTGCTGGGTCCGGAGGCCGCCCTCGCGACCGTGTCGGCCGACCACTACCTGGCGCCCCGGGAGGCGGTCCGGTACCTGCTGGGGCTCGGGCACCGGACCGTCCACCACCTGCCGGGCCCGGCGGACTGGTGGGAGGCGAACGAGCGCACGCGCGGCTGGCGGGACGGGCTCGCGGAGGCGGGCGCGGACGTCCCCGACTGCGCGCCCGGCGACTGGAGCGCCCGGTCCGGTTACGAGCGCGGCCGGCTCCTGGCCGCCGACCCCGGCGTCACGGCCGTGTTCGCGGCCAACGACCAGATCGCGCTCGGGCTGCTGTGGGCGATCCACGAGAGCGGCCGCAGGGTGCCGGACGACGTCAGCGTCATCGGCTTCGACGACATCCCGGAGGCGGCGTTCCTCACCCCGCCGCTCACGACCGTCCGGCAGGACTTCACCGCCCTCGGCCGCCACTGCGTGGAGCTGCTGATCAGACAGCTGACCGAGCCCGGCAAAGCGGCCGGCGCCCCGGATCCGGTCCCGAGCCGGCTGATCATCCGCCGCAGCACCGCCCCCGCCGCCTAGCCGTCAGCGCAGGGCGCGGAGGCGGTGCATGATCTCGCCGTCGGCGAAGGCGTCGTGCAGGGAGCGGTAGATCTCGTAGAGGTCGTCGTAGGCGTCGGCGCGGGCCCTGTTAGGGGTGTAGGCCGACGGGACGCGGCGGCCCATCGCGGCGGCGGCGGACGTGATGTCGGGATAGGCGCCGGCGGCGACGGCGGCGTGCACGGCGGAGCCGAGCGCCGGGCCCTGGGACGAGCCGATCAGCGACAGCGGGCGGCGCAGGACGTCGGCGTAGACCTGCATGAGGAACCGGTTCTTCATCAGGCCGCCCGCGACGACGAACTCCTCGACGGGCACGCCCGACGCCTCGAACGTCTCCACGATCACGCGGGCGCCGAACGCGGTGGCCTCGATGAGGGCGCGGTAGACGTCCTCGGGCCTGGTGGCGAGCGTCTGGCCGACGATCAGGCCGGACAGGTCGTGGTCGACCAGGACGGAACGGTTGCCGTTGTTCCAGTCGAGCGCGACGAGGCCGTGCCGTCCGACCGGCTGCTCCTCGGCGAGGGCGGTCAGGTGCTCGTGCACGGTCAGCCCGGCCGCGGCGGCCGCCTGGTTGTAGTGGGCGGGGACGCAGTTGTCGACGAACCAGGCGAAGATGTCGCCGACGCCGGACTGGCCGGCCTCGTAGCCCCACAGGCCGGGGACGATGCCGTCCGCGACGACGCCGCACATCCCGGGGACCTCGGCGAGCTGGTCGGACGACATGACGTGGCAGGTGGACGTCCCCATGATCGCGACCATCTGGCCGGGGCGGACGGCGTCGGCCGCGGCGGCGGTGACGTGGGCGTCGACGTTGCCGACGGCGACGGCGATGCCTTCGGGGAGGCCCGTCCAGGCGGCGGCCCGCGCGGTCAGGGTGCCGGCGAGGCCGCCGAGGGGAGCCAGGTCGTGGCCGAGCTTGGCGGGAAAGTCCGCGAAGTCCGGGTGGAGGGCGGCCAGGAACTCGCGGGACGGGTACCGGCCGTCCTGGTGGATGCCCTTGTATCCGGCCGTGCAGATGTTGCGCGACTCCCGGCCGGTCAGCTGCCAGACGATCCAGTCGGCCGCCTCGATCCAGCGTTCGGCCAGGCCGTAGAGCTCGGGGTCCTGCTCCAGCAGTTGCAGGGCCTTCGCGAACTCCCACTCCGAGGAGATCTTGCCGCCGTAGCGGCGCAGCCACGGCTCGCCGCGCTCGGCGGCCAGGGCGTTGATCCGGTCGGCCTGCGGCTGCGCCGCATGGTGTTTCCAGAGTTTCGGCCAGGCGTGCGGCCGGTCCGGGTGCAGATCGGACAGCGGCGTGCCCGCGGCGTCGGCCGGCAGGACCGTGCAGGCGGTGAAGTCCGTGCCGATGCCGATGACCTGGGACGGCGACACGTCCGCGACGGCCAGCGCCTTCGGGACGGCGGACCGCAGCACGTCCAGCCAGTCCCCGGGCGCCTGCAGGGCCCAGTCGGGATCGAGGCGGGCCCCGGCCGGCAGCGCCTCGTCGATCACCCCGTGGTCGTACTCGTGCACGCCGTCGCCGACCTCGGCGCCGTCCCGGACGCGGACGAGCACCGCCCGGCCTGACAACGTGCCGAAGTCGACGCCGACGACGTACCGCTCTTCCGCGCTCATGGGCTCCTCCTCATCACGGAACTGTTCCCTACGGCCCGGCGTCACAGGCCCCGGGCCAGGCGGTGGTACGCCTGGTTCCAGCGGATCTCCTTCGTGAACTGCCGCAGCGTGGTGCCGGCGTCGATCGTGAGCAGCTCGACACCGGCCATCTCGGCGAGATCGTCCAGCTCGTCCGTCCCGAGCGCCGCCGACAGGACGGTGTGGTGCGGCGCCCCCGCGGTCAGCCACGCCTCGGTGGACGTGCGCAGGTCCGGCAGCGGGCGCCACACCGCGCGGGCGACCGGGAGCATCGGCAGCGGCTCCGGCGGCGCGACGACCTCGATCTCGTTGGCGACCAGGCGGAACCGGTCGCCCATGTCGGCGAGGCCGGCGACGACGGCCGGGCCGGGCTCGGCGTCGAACACCAGCCGCACGGGGTCCTCGCGCCCGCCGATGCTCAGCGGATGGATCTCCAGCGAGGGGCGCCCGGCGGCGATGGACGGGCAGACCTCCAGCATGTGCGCGCCGAGGATCAGCTCGTTGCCGGGTTCGAGGTTGTAGGTGTAGTCCTCCATGAAGGACGTGCCGCCGGGCAGGCCGGCCGACGCGGCCTTCAGCGTGCGCAGCAGCGTCGCGGTCTTCCAGTCGCCCTCGCCGCCGAAGCCGTAGCCGTCGGCCATGAGCCGCTGGACGGCGAGGCCGGGGAGCTGCCGGAGCCCGCCGAGGTCCTCGAAGTTCGTCGTGAACGCCTTGAACCCGCCGTCGTCGAGGAACGTCCGCAGCCCGAGTTCGATGCGCGCGCCGTAGCGGAGGGAGTCGTGGCGTCCGCCGCCGGGACGCAGCTCCGGGACGACGTCGTAGAGGTCGTCGTACTCCTTGACCAGTTCGGTGACGTCGCCGTCGGGGACCGCGTCCACCACGTCGACCAGGTCGTTCACGCCGTAGGTGTTGACGGAGACGCCGAACCGGAGCTGGGCCTCGACCTTGTCGCCCTCGGTGACGGCGACGTCCCGCATGTTGTCGCCGAACCGGGCGAGCTTCAGCCGGCGCAGCTCGTGGGCGCCCGCCGCCGCCCGCGCCCACCCGGAGACGCGGACCGCGACCGACGGGTCGGTGACGTGCCCGGCGACGGTCTTGCGGGCGACGCCGAGCCGCGCCTGGACGTACCCGAACTCGCGGTCGCCGTGGGCGGCCTGGTTCAGGTTCATGAAGTCCATGTCGATCGAATGCCAGGGCAGCTCGACGTTCGCCTGCGTGTGCAGGTGCAGCAGCGGCTTGGTCAGCACGTCCAGCCCGGCGATCCACATCTTCGCCGGGGAGAAGGTGTGCATCCACGCGATCAGGCCGATGCAGGAGTCGTCGGAGCCGGCGTCCAGGCACGTCCGGCGGATGGCGTCCGCGCCGGTGAGGACGGGCAGCCACCTCACGGTGACCGGCAGCGCCTCGCCGAGCCGCGCGGCGATCGCCGCGGACTGGTCGGCGACCTGCCGGAGGGTGTCCTCGCCGTACAGGCCCTGGCTGCCGGTGAGGAACCAGATCTCGCGGTTCGGAAAGCTCATGGTCGGCCCTTCTGCCCGTAGACGTTCTGGTAGCGGTCGTACAGCCGGTCGATGTCTCCGGCGTCCATCGGGACCGGTTCGCCGAGCTGGCGCGCCAGGTGGACGGTCCGCGCGACGTCCTCGCACATCACGGCCGCCTTGACCGCGGCGCGGGCGTCGGCGCCGATGGTGAAGACGCCGTGGTTGCGCATCAGCACGGCGGGGCTGCGGTGGCCGGCGAGGGTCTCGACGATGCCGCGGCCGATGTCGTCGCCGCCGATGAGCGCGAACGGGCCGACGGGGATCTCGCCGCCGAACTCGTCGGCCATCGCGGTCAGCACGCACGGGATCGGCTCGTCCCGCGCCGCCCACGCGGTCGCGTAGGTGGAGTGGGTGTGCACGACTCCGCCGACGTCCGGGCGGTGCCGGTACACGTGGGCGTGGGCGAACACGTCGCTGGACGGCTTGAGCGGCGACTCGCCGGCCGGCTTCCCCTCAAGGTCGCACAGCACCATCGCGTCGGGGGTGAGCTGCTCGTACGGGACGCCGCTCGGCTTGATCAGGAAGGTGTCGGCGTCGACGCGCGCCGACACGTTCCCGGCCGTCCACACGACCAGCCCGCCCTCGACGAGGAGCTGGTGCAGGACGGCGAGCTCCGTGCGGAGCACGGCGGTCCCGCCGGCTGGCTCTGGCATCTCGGCTCCGTTCTGTTAGCGCTAACATCAATCGGCATGACGAAGGACCTGGCTCGCGGGGACGGGACGGGGGGTTAGGTCCGGCGGCGGACCCCGGTGCTCTCTCGGACGACGAGTTCCGGTTCGACGACCCGGCGCGACCCGGACTCCAGGGGCCCGCCGATCCGGTCGAGCAGCAGGTCGAAGGCGCGCCGCCCCACCTCGGCGAAGTTCTGCCGGACGGTGGTGAGCGGCGGCGGGAAGTAGGCGGCCTCCGGGACGTCGTCGAAGCCGACGACGCTGACGTCGCCGGGCACGTCCCGCCCGGCCTCGCGCAGGGCCCGCAGCAGGCCGAGCGCCATCGCGTCGTTGGCGACGAAGACGGCGGTGACCTCGGGGTCGGCGGCGATGCGCCGGCCGTACTCGTAGCCGGACCTGGCGCTCCAGTCGCCGGCGGGCGGCGGCGGGACCTCGCGTCCCGCGGCCTCCAGTGCGGCGCGCCAGCCGTCGACGCGCCCGCTCGCGTCCACCCAGTCGGCCGGGCCCGCCAGGTGCATGACGGTCTCGTGGCCGAGGCTGAGCAGGTGCCGGACGGCGCGCTCGGCGCCCGCCCGGTGGTCGACCGCGACCACGGGGAACGGCACGTCCGCGCCCGCGCCGACCGCGACGAGCGGGGTGGTCGCGGGCAGTTCCTTCAGGCCGTCCGCCGCCGACTCGTGCGGCGCCACGACCATGATCCCGTCCACCGACTGGGCGCGCAGCCGCTCCACGCCCTCGCCGATCGAGCGGCGGTTCAGGGAGCTCAGGCTGACGATGCTGACGGTGTAGTCGTGCTCGCGGGCGACCTGCTCGATGCTGAACAGCGTCGAGGCCGGGCCGTACAGCGTGGTGTCGAAGCTGACCACGCCGAGGACCCCGGACCGGCCGGTGGCCAGCACCCGCGCCGCCGAGTTGGGCCGGTAGTCCAGGGCCCGCACCGCCGCCATCACCCGGGCGCGGGTCTGCGGCCGCACCTTCTCGGGCGAGTTCAGCACACGCGACACGGTCATCGCCGAGACGCCGGCCATCGCGGCCACGTCCTCCATCACCGCCAGCCGACGGCCGTCGGCCGTCTCCGGTGATTCGGCGGCCACATCGCCTCCCCGCGCCCTTGTGGTTCGTCCTCATCCCCGGCGGGCCCGGCGGCGCAGGCGCCCGAACCGGGCCGGATGGAGAACACTTCTACCGCTACACGCGAATGTTTGCGCTAACTAACCCGTATGTCAACACCGCCGCGCATCGTCCGCCGCCGCTTTCAGGCCCCCGGCCAGTCACCGGAGGGCTCCGGGGCGCCGCGTCCGGTCCGCGATCCCGCGTAGGCGAGGCGCCGCAGCCGCATGAACGGCCCGACCGGGCGCAGCCCCGGCAGCGCGTTCAGGACGGGGTCGAAGGCGGTGACGGCGGGATCGTCCTCGCGCAGCGGCGTGTGGACGCCGAGGACCGCCACCGGCGCCCACCGGCCGAGCGGCGCGGCGGCGGCGAGCGTGAACGCCAGCGGCTCGGCGGCCACGGCCGCGTCCAGGCGTCCGACGTCCGCGGGCAGCCGGCGGCGCCCGGCGGGGAACAGGCCGAGGACGCGCGTGCGGCCGCCGACGCCGTAGGGAAGCAGCGTGGTGTAGGGGCCGGGCAGGAACCCGCGGCGGGGCCGGAGCACGTGCCGCGCCAGCGGCAGCATCCCGGTGCTCGCGAACAGCAGGTCCACCGCCTGGGCGCCGTGGCGGACGCGCAGCGCGACGCCGAGGATATCGGGAAGGCCGCCCGGAAGCCCGGTGCTCTTGGACAGCCGCGCGATGACCTCGTGCTCGCCCGGCTCGCTCAGCGGCCCGGCCCCTGCGGGCGCCCCCGCCGGGACGCGCAGCGTCCCGGTGTACGAGCGGCCCACCCGGTGCAGGGACCGCCCGCCGCGCAGCCGCGACACCTCCTCGGCCCCCTTGGCGGCCGTCGCGGTCGCCGCCGCGGCCACCCGGTTCCGTCCCCGGTCGGTCTTCGTGGTCTGCATCGGCCTTCCCCGTTCCCAGTCCGGTGCCGCGGAGTGCGGCGAGCGGCGCGGGACGCGAACCTCCTTACCCAGAGTCACTGCGATTACACGGGACGCGACGGAAACGACGTCCACCGAATTCCGTTCGGCCCCCGGCCGCCGATCGCCCCCGCGCACCAGTAACCTTCGGCTCACCGACGAGCGGAGGAGAGCTTCCATGGGCGAGTTGAGTGCGTTGGAGACCACGCGGGCCGCCGACCGGATCATCCATGACATCGGCGCGAAGTGGATGCTCGACAAGGCGACGTGGGCGCACGGCAAGAAGCACGGGTTCGACAACCCCTTCGCGCACTACTTCGCCGGGCGGTGCGGAGTGCTGGGGGACGTCGACGCCGACGTCGTGACCGCCGCGCTGGGCTGGTTCGCGCCGGGGCTCGTCCGGCCCATGTGGGAAGAGGGCGTCGCGGTCGCCGGGGCGCGCGAGGCCGCGCGGCGGTACGCGCTCGCGTGCGCGGACTGGGGCCGGGATAACGTCCCGGACGACCCGCGCCTCTGCGAACTGGCCGAACGGGTCGTGCAGGCCGCCGAAGGGTCGGGGCTGCCGCTGTTCTGCGGGTGGCGGGCCGAACCCGTCCCCGAGGACGGCCCGGCCCGCCTGACGCACGTGCTCAACCTGCTGCGGGAATGGCGCGGCGGGCTGCACCTCGTCGCGACGACCGCGGTCGGGCTCGCGCCGCTTGAGGCCGTCCTCGCCGCGAACCCGCCCGAGCGGGCCCAGTTCCTCGGCTGGCAGGGCGACTTCCCGAACTGCGACGCCCTCAAGCCGCAGCGCCAAGAGGCCGAGGAGATCACCGACAGGCTGTCCGCCGCCGTGTACGAGCGCGCCCTGTCGCCGTCCGAACGCGCCGAGTTCGCGGAGCTGGTCGGCAAGGCGGGGACGGCCGTCCTCGGCTGAGCCGTTCTCCGAGGTGCGGAGGCCCGCTTGTCAGAGGCGGACAAGGGCCGCACCGAGATTATGCAAATCAACGACTGTCGCAAGAAGAACGACAGGTTCATCGTTGCCCCGTAACCGATCACGTCAGGAAGGAGCACGTGATGGGGCGACACCCCCTTCCCCTCGTCCGGGTCCCGTCGCGGCGGCTCGGCGGGCTCGCACTGCTGGCCGCCTCCGCGCTGGCCGTCGGCGCGGCGTCGGCCGTGCCGGTGAGCGCGCGCGAGACCGGCCGGTCCGAGACGCCCGTCGCGTCGAGTTCGCCCGTCACCGAGGTCAGCGAATCCGTGGTGCGAGTCAAGGTGCCGCTGCCGGACTCGGCCGGCCCGCACCCCGAGGCGTGCGACTGGCTCTCCTACCTGCGGTTCCGGCACAAGGACGGCCCGGCGGAATCGGCGCAGGCCGACCGGATCCTCATCGCGCAGCCCGGCATCCTGGAGGGCGCGGGCGCGTTCGACAGCGTCGCGCGCAACACCGTCGCGGCGGCGGCGCAGAGCGGGAAGCACATCGAGTTCTGGGCGCTCGACCGGCGCTCCAACTGCCTGGAGGACGGCACCGGCGTCCGGGCCGGGCTGGAGGCCGGGGACGTCCACCTCGCGGTCGACTACTACTACCGGCAGAAGGAGGTGGACGGGAGGAAGTTCGCCGGTTACCAGACCAACGACCAGGTGGAATGGCTGCAGAACGTCGGGCTGGAGCAGACCGTCCGCGACCAGTACGACCTGATGGTCAGGGAGCTGCCGGACCAGCGGACGCGCAAGCAGAAGACGCTGTGCGGCGGGCACTCGCTCGGCGGGGTCCTGACGGCCTACTTCGCCGAATGGGACTTCGACGGGAACCACGCCACCACGGACGACGCCGGCTACAACCAGTGCTCCGGCTACTTCGCGCTGGACACCCGGATCGAGAAGGGGCTGCCCGGGATGGGCGGCGAGGTCCCGGCCGACTGGATTCCGCTCATCGAGTTCGGCGCGGGCGCCGTGCGGGCCGGGCTGGAGGCGGGGATCATCCCCCGTGCCCTGTCGGCCCCGGCCGTGGTCAACACCGAGACGATGAACCTGCTGGCGATCGCGGGCCTGGCGGCCAACCTCGACCCGGGCGGCGAGTCCGACCTGCCGGCCTACATCCCGTCCGGCTTCAACCAGGACATGACGTACCGGCTGCTGTTCTCCAAGGACTATCCGACGTTCCTCAAGGGCTCACCGACGATCAAGGACTTCCGGTTCACCAACGCCGCCGCGCTCGGCGGGCTGCTGGACGACCACTCCCAGCCGCTCGCCTTCATGCAGGCGAGCGTCGGCTTCTGGGACGGCGGGAGGATCGTCGACAAGGAGTTCCCGGCACCGAACAACCTGGAGGAACTCGGGCTCGGCGGCCTGGCGCGGCTCCTCGGCAAGGAGAAGAAGGCGATACCGGACGAGCCGGGCGGCCCCCTCTTCACGTGGCGGAACTACGACCGCGTCGGCGCACCCGACGACCCCGGGTACACCTCCAAGGACGGCACCCCGTTCACGTCCGCCGGCAAGGAGGTCACCGACATCGCCGAGCTGGCCCGGAGCCTGTCGGAGCACCCGCTGGACTTCACCGAGCACTACTTCCCGACGAAGATGGTCGCCGACATCGCGCTGGCGGGTTCCCCCGGCATCGCGGACGACGCCGTCCACGAGGGCGGCATCACCGCCAACCCGGTCATCAACCTGGAGGCCGGTGACGGGCTCGGGTTCAGCGACCCGCAGCCCGGCGACGTCATCGCGCCCGGCTACCAGCACATCGACGTGCTCACCGCGTCCGCCGTGCAGAACGACGGCGAGCCCGAGCCGATCTCGACGAACCTGGCGGCCTTCGCCATCAGGTGACCCGCCCGTCCGCCGCCCCGCCCGTGAAGTTCCCGAAGGCCGTGTTTCAGGGGTGGGGCGCCGGGTAGGTGGACGCCGCGCACAGGTGACGAAGGGCGGTGTGACGTGGGCGTTCGCAACTGGATCGGGTCATGGCCCGTCTACCGCCAGTTCACCGGCGACGATCCGCTGGGCCGCGGGGCGGCCGCCAGGAGCGCGGCCACCGAACGGCTCACGGCGAGGGTGAGCACCGCCGACAAGGTCGTGAAATCCGTCTGCCCGTACTGCGCGGTCGGCTGCGGGCAGGACGTGTACGTCCAGGACGGCAAGGTCACCCAGATCGAGGGCGACCCGGATTCACCGGTCAGCCGGGGGCGGCTGTGCCCGAAGGGCTCCGCGACCCTCCAGCTGACCACCGGGTCGGCCCGCGAACACCAGGTCCTGTACCGGCGCCCGCACGGCACCGGCTGGGAGCGGCTCGACCTCGGCACGGCGATGGACATGATCGCCGACCGGGTGATCGAGGCGCGCCGGCGGGGCTGGCAGTGGGAGAGCGAGGACGGGCTGCGGGTGCGGCGGACGCTGGGCATCGCGAGCCTCGGCGGCGCCACGCTCGACAACGAGGAGAACTACCTGATCAAGAAGCTGTTCACCGCGCTCGGCGCGGTACAGATCGAGAATCAGGCGCGTATTTGACACTCCTCCACCGTTCCCAGTCTGGGAACCTCGTTCGGACGCGGCGGCGCGACCACCTTCCAGCAGGATCTGCAGAACGCGGACTGCATCGTCATCCAGGGCTCGAACATGGCCGAGTGCCATCCGGTCGGGTTCCAGTGGGTGATGGAGGCGAAGGCGCGCGGCGCCAAGCTGATCCACGTCGACCCGCGGTACACGCGGACGAGCGCGCTCGCGGACGCGCACGTCGCGCTGCGCGCGGGCAGTGACATCGCGTTCCTCGGCGGGATCGTCAACTACGTCCTGCAGAACGAGAAGTACTTCCGCGACTACGTCGTCGCCTACACCAACGCGTCGGTGATCCTGACGGAGGAGTTCCGCGACACCGAGGATCTGGACGGCGTGTTCTCGGGTCTGGACCCGCGGACGCGCAACTACGACCACTCGACGTGGCAGTACGAGGGCATGAACGTCCAGTCCGCCGCCGGGCAGCGGGACATGCAGTACGAGGCCCGCCTCCGGTCGGTGTCGGAGGCGGGACGCGGCGAGGCGCACGGGTCGGGCGGCGCGGCGATCGGCGTGGGCCATCCGGAGCGCGACCCGACGCTGGAGCACCCGAGGTGCGTTCTCCAGGTGCTCAAGCGGCACTTCTCGCGGTACACGCCGGAGATGGTCGAGCGGATCTGCGGCGTCCCGCGCGACCAGTTCCTCAAGGTGTGCGAGATGGTCGCCGACAACTCCGGCCGCCACCGGACGACCGCGTTCGCCTACGCGGTCGGGTGGACGCAGCACACGGTCGGCGTCCAGTACATCCGGACGGCGGCGATCCTGCAGAGCCTGCTCGGCAACATCGGGCGTCCCGGCGGCGGCATCCTGGCGCTGCGCGGGCACGCGTCCATCCAGGGCTCGACGGACATCCCGACGCTGTTCAACCTGCTGCCCGGGTACATCCCGATGCCGCACGCGCACACCAACCTGGATCTGGAGTCGTTCGTCCAAGGCGAGTCGGCGCGCAAGGGCTTCTGGGGCAACATGCGCGCCTACATGGTCAGCCTGCTGAAGTCGTACTGGGGCGACGCGGCGACGGAGGACAACGAGTACTGCTTCGACTATCTGCCGCGCCTGACCGGGTCGCACAGCACGTACGAGACGGCGATGGCGCAGATCGACGGTGTGTGCAAGGGCTACTTCCTGATGGGCGAGAACCCGGCCGTCGGCTCGGCGAACGCCAAGATCCAGCGGCTCGGGATGGCGAACCTGGACTGGCTCGTCGTCCGCGACTTCTCGCAGATCGAGTCCGCGACCTGGTGGAAGGACGGCCCGGAGATCGAGACCGGCGAGATGCGCACCGAGGACATCGGCACCGAGGTGTTCTTCCTGCCCGCCGCGACGCACACCGAGAAGGACGGCAGCTTCACCAACACGCAGCGGATGCTGCAGTGGCACCACCAGGCCGTCGAGCCCGCCGGGGACGCGCGCAGCGACCTGTGGTTCATGTACCACCTGGGCCGGATCATCCGGGAGAAGCTCGCCGGCTCGTCCGACGAGATGGACCGTCCCGTGCTCGACCTCACGTGGGACTACCCGACGCACGGCGACCTGGACGAGCCGGACGCCGAGGCGGTGCTCGCGGAGATCAACGGCTACGACGGCGACGGGAACCCGCTGTCGTCGTACACGCAGCTCAAGGACGACGGGTCCACCTCGTGCGGCTGCTGGATCTACTGCGGCTGCTACGCGGACGGCGTCAACCAGACCGCGCGCCGCAAGCCGGGCCGGGACCAGGACTGGGTCGCGCCCGAGTGGGGGTGGGCGTGGCCGATGAACCGGCGCATCATCTACAACCGGGCGTCCGCCGACCCGGAGGGCAACCCGTGGAGCGAACGCAAGGCGCTCGTGTGGTGGGACGCCGAGCAGGGAAAGTGGACGGGTCACGACGTGCCCGACTTCGTCGCCGACCGCCCGCCGGACTACAGGCCGCCCAGTGACGCGACCGGCCCGGACGCGCTCGCCGGCACCGACCCGTTCATCATGCAGGCGGACGGCAAGGCGTGGCTGTACGTCCCGGCCGGGCTGATCGACGGGCCGCTCCCGGCGCACTACGAGCCGCAGGAGTCGCCGTTCACGAACCCGCTGTACAAGCAGCAGCGCAACCCCGTCCGGCATCTGCTGCCGCCGCATCCCGACAACCGGTCGGCGCCGAGCGGCGACGCGCCGGGCGCGGACGTGTACCCGTTCGTGGCGACGACGTACCGGCTCACCGAGCACCACACGGCGGGCGGGATGTCGCGGTGGCAGCCGTACCTGGCCGAGCTTCAGCCGGAGTTCTTCTGCGAGGTGTCGCCGGAGCTGGCGGCGAAGCGGGGCCTGGAGCACGGCGGCTGGGCGACGATCGTCAGCCCGCGCGCCGTCGTGGAGGCGCGGGTCATGGTGACCGGGCGGATGCAGCCCCTCACCGTGGACGGGCGGACCCTGCACCAGGTCGGACTGCCCTACCACTGGGGCCCGAACGGCTACAGCACGGGCGACGCGGCGAACGAGCTGCTGCATCTCGTCCTCGACCCGAACACGCACATCCAGGAGGCGAAGGCGCTGTCGTGCGACATCCGCCCGGGGCGCCGCCCGCGCGGCCCCGCCGCGGCGGCGCTGGTCCGCGAGTACCGGGCCCGCGCCGGCATCACCGGCGACACCGGAACCGAGGTCTAGCGGACGATCAGCGGGTGTTCGGCGGCGGGGATCAGTTCGCCGATGACGGGGGCGCCGGGGATCTCGCCGGCGATGAGGAGGCCGCCGGACGTCTGGGCGTCGGCGAGGAGCAGCCGCTCCACTTCGCCGATCGAGCCGAAGCCGGTGTGCGGGGCGACCCAGTCGAGGTTGCGGCGGGTGCCTCCGCTGACGTACCCGGCGCGGGCGGATTCGCGGGCGCCGTCCAGGTAGGGGACGGCGGCGGCGTCGACCACGGCGGTGACGCCGGACGCGCGGGCCATCTTGTAGAGGTGGCCGAGGAGCCCGAAGCCGGTCACGTCGGTGGCGCAGACGGCCCCGGCGTCCAGTGCGGCGGCGGACGCGGCCGCGTTCAGCTCGACCATGGCGGCGACGGCGTGCTCGAAGACCTCGCCGGTCGCCTTGTGCCGGTTGTTGAGAATTCCGGTGCCGAGCGGCTTGGTGAGGGTGAGCGGCACGCCGGGCTTGCCGGCGTCGTTGCGCAGGAGGCGGGCCGGGTCGGCGACCCCGGTGACGGCCATGCCGTACTTGGGTTCCGGGTCGTCCACGCTGTGGCCGCCGCCGACGTGGCAGCCCGCCCGGGACGCGACGTCCAGGCCGCCGCGCAGCACCTCCCGCGCCGCCTCGAACGGCAGGACGCCGCGGGGCCAGGCGAGCAGGTTCACCGCGACGAGGGGACGGCCGCCGACCGCGTAGACGTCCGACAGCGCGTTCGCGGCGGCGATCCTGCCCCAGTCGTACGGGTCGTCGACGACGGGGGTGAAGAAGTCGGCGGTGGCGACGGCGGCCAGGCCGTCCGGGGAGCCGGGGACGCGGACGACCGCCGCGTCGTCTCCGGTGTCGAGGCCGACGAGCAGCTCCCCGATGGGGGAATCGGGGGCCGCGTTCAGGCCCGCGACGACGTCTTCCAGCTCGCCGGGCGGGATCTTGCAGGCGCAGCCTCCGCCGTGCGCGTACTCGGTCAGCCTCTTGGCCGTCTCACGCCGGGTCGTCTCGGTGTGGGTCATGTCGTCCTTCCCGTGCAGCGCCGCCGGAGGTCGTCCACACGGACGGTGTACCCCGCCTCGTCCAGGTGCTCCAGCAGCGGGACGGCGACGCGGCGGGTGGTGCCGAGCGCGCGGCGCGCCTCGCTCAGCGTGAACGGGCCGCCGAGTTCCGCGAGCAGCGCGGCGGCGCGGGCGTCGTCGCCGGGCAGCAGGACGATCCCGCCGCCGAGTCTGAGGAGGGCGCCGGCCGCCTCGGCGGCGGCGAGCGTCTTCGGGGTGAGGCCGAGTTCGGCGAGGCGGTTCGCGTCGGGTGCCCGGAACGGCGCCTCGGCCAGCTCGCGGCGGACGGCGTCGACCGCCGCCCGGACGGCCGGCGGCAGCTCGGGCGCGGTCGTCCGGCCGTAGATGCGGCCGCCGCGCTGCCGCAGCCCGGCCGCGAGCGCGTCCAGGAGCGCGCGGTCGGGCAGGCCGAGGGCGCGGCGGGCGGCGTCGGCGGGCAGCCCCGGGTCGGACGGGTTGGCGGCGGCGTGCTCCTCGACGGCCGTGACGAGACGCCCGCGCAGTTCGTCCCAGTGGCCGGGGTCGGCGAGCCAGTCACCGGCGACGGGTTCGCGGGGGACGGGGACGCCCATCGCGATCAGGTCCGTCCGCCGGATCAGGCGGCGGCGGCGCAGTTCGGCGGCGCCGTCCGGGCGTCCGGTCAGCGAGGCCAGTTCCCGTGCCCGGGCCGCCGCCGCGCCCCGCCCGGTGAACGGCTCGGGGCGGACGTCCAGCACGGTGACGCCGGCGGGGACGCGATGGCGCCCGGGGTCGCGCAGCAGCGCGACGTCGCCGACCCGCAGCGGCAGCGGGCGCCGCAGCGAGACCCGCGCGGTGTCGTCTCCGAGCGGACGGACGTGCACCGGCACCGCCGCCGACCCCACGTGCAGGATCAGCTCGCGCGGCAGGTCCCCCGCCGGGTCGCCGCGCAGCCGCACGTCGATGACGTCGGTGGTAAGCCAGCGTTCCGGCGTGAGCAGGGCGTCGCCCCGGCCGATCTCCCCCGGGCCGCCGTGCAGGTTGACGGCGACGCGGGCGACGGCGCTCACCGTGTCCCGGTCCTCCTTGAGGCTCTGCAGCCCGCGCACGCGGACGAGCCCGCCGCCGGCGGCGAGCCGGTCGCCGACGCGGATCGTCCCGGCACCGAGGGTTCCGGTCACGACGGTGCCCCGGCCGCGGATGGTGAAGGCCCGGTCGACCCAGAGCCGGACATCGGCCTCGGCGTCGGGGGGCGGCAGCGACCCGGCGAGCCGCCGCAGCGCGTCCCGCAGCCCGTCCATGCCCTCGCCCGTGGCGCCGCTGACCGTGACCGCCTCGACCTTGCCGAGCGAGGTCGCCGCGATGCGGGCGAGCGCGTCGTCGCGCACCCGGTTCGCCGCCGCCTCGCCGGTGAGGTCCCGGCGCGTCACGACGAGGAGGCCGTGCCGGACGCCGAGCGCGTCCAGGACCGCCAGGTGCTCCTCCGACTGCCGCTGCCAGCCCTGATCCGCCGCGACGACGAACATGACGGCCGGGACGGGCCCCACCCCCGCCAGCATCGTCGCGACGAGGCGTTCATGGCCGGGGACGTCCACGAACGCGAGCGGCCCGCCGCCGGGCAGGGTCGTCCAGGCGAAGCCCAGGTCGATGGTCAGGCCGCGCCGCCGCTCCTCCTCCAGCCGGTCGGGCTCCATTCCGGTGAGGGCGCGGACGAGCGTGGACTTGCCGTGATCCACGTGACCCGCGGTGGCGACGACGTGCATCACCGCGCCGCCGCCCGCACCGCCCCGGCGAGTTCGCCGTCCTGACCGGGCGGCACCGAGCGCAGGTCGAGCAGGCATCGTCCGTCCTCCACGCGTCCCATCACCGCCGGTGTCCCCCGCCGCAGCCGCGCCGCGCACCCGCCGGGCACCGACACCGCCGCGCTCGGCAGGACGACGCCGGGCGCGCCGCCGCCCCCGACCGCCGCCTCGCTCTCGACGGCCATCGCGTCCACCCCCTCGTCCCGCAGTCGTGCGGCGAGCCGCCCGGCCCGCTCCCGCAGCGCCGCCGCGTCCGCGTGCAGGGCCTCGTCCGTCGGGGTGCGCGGGCCGCGGAGGGTGGCCTCCAGCGCGGCGAGCGTCAGCTTGCCGACCCGCAGCGCCCGCGCCAGCGGATGGCGGGCCAGCCGCCGCACCAGGTCGTCCCGGCCGAGGACGAGCCCGCACTGCGGCCCGCCGAGCAGCTTGTCGCCACTGGCGGTGACCAGGTGCGCGCCCGCCTTGAGCATGGAGGCCGCGTCGGGTTCGTCCGGCAGGAGCGGCTCGGGCGCGAGCAGGCCGGAGCCGATGTCGGCGACGACCGGCACCCCGAGCCCGGTCAGCTCGGCGACGTCCGCGCCCCGCGTGAAGCCCGTCATGCGGAAGTTCGACGGGTGCACCTTCAGGATGAAGCCCGTCTCCTCGCCGACCGCCGCCGCGTAGTCGTCCGGCGCGGTCCGGTTGGTCGTCCCGACCTCCCGCAGCCGCGCACCCGTGGCCGCGAGCAGCTCGGGGATGCGGAACCCGTCGCCGATCTCCACCATCTCGCCGCGGCTGATCACGATCTCCCGGTCCCCCGCGAGCGCGGTCGCGGCGAGCACGAGCGCCGCCGCGCCGTTGTTGACCACGTGCGCCGCCTCCGCCTGCGGCACCCGCTCCACCAGCGCCGCCAGCACGGACCGGCCCCGCCGGGCACGCCGGCCGGTCTCCAGGTCCAGTTCCACGTCCGTCGCCCGCGACGCCGCGGCGACCGCCTCCCGCGCGGCGTCCGACAGCGGCGCCCGCCCCAGGTTGGTGTGCAGCAGGACGCCGGTCGCGTTGATCACGGGACGCAGCCCGGACGCGGTCGCCGGCAACGCCTCCACCGCCGCGTCGGCCACCGCGTCCGGCGCGATCTCCCCCGCCCTCGCCCGCCGCTGGGCCGCGACGACGGCGGCCTTCACCACCCCGCGGCCGAGGCGTCCCGCCGCCTGCGCGAGCCGCGGATCGCGGAGCAGCACGTCCGTCCGCGCGATCCGCCGCCGCCCGTCCCCGGCGGGCACCGTTTCATGATCCATCGCCCGACCTCCGCTGCGCCGGTACCCGTGGCACGGCGCGCAAAACGACCCGCCGCTCGCCTGCCCGCCGCGCATTGTGTTATGCATGAGTCATGCATGAAAGGCTCGCGAACCTGCTGGGCGCCGCCTCGCTGGCGGTGACCGACCTCGTCGTGGCCGCGGCCACCGGGGCCGGGCGGGTGAGCGCGAGCGGGGCGGCGGCGCTGGTCGTCCTGTCGGAGGCGCCGGACCTCGGCGTCACCGAGCTGGGGCGGCGCGTCGGGCTCACCCAGTCGGCCGCCGCGCGGATGGTGGACGGCCTGCAGGCGGCCGGCCTGGCCGAGCGCCGCCGGCGGGAGGGGCGCGCCGTCCTCGTGCGGCTGACTCCGGCAGGTGAGGGGGCGGTGCGGGAGATGCTGGCCGCGCGCGGTGCGCCGCTGGCCGAGGTGCTCACCGTCCTGGACGAGGACGAGCGCGAGACGTTCACCGCACTCCTGGCCAAGCTCCTGGCCCGCCTGTACGAGGAGATCGGCGACGCGGAGGTGATGTGCCGCCTGTGCGACCGCCGGTGCTGCACCGCCGGCGCGGTGTGCCCGGTCGGCCAGGCCGAGCGTGACGCGGGGGACGTGTGACGGGGATATCGCTCGCACTGGCGTCGGCCCTCCTCTACGGCGTCGCCGACGTCTGGGGCGGCCTGCTGTCGCGGCGGGCGGACTTCCGCGCCGTCGCGCTGCTCGGCCAGGCCGGCGGGCTCGTGTGCGCGGTGGTCGCCGCGCTCTTCGTCCCCGCGACCGGGTTGCACGCGGCCGACCTCGGGTGGGGCGCGGCGTCGGGCGTCGGTACGGGCCTCGCGATGGTCTTCCTGTACCGGGGCATCGCCCAGGGGAACCTGAGCGTGGTCGTCCCGGTCAGCGCCGTCGGCGGGGTGGCGCTGCCGGTGGTCGCCGGAGTCGTGTTCCTCGGCGACCGTCCGTCGGCGACCGCGTGGGCCGGGATCGCCGTGGTGCTGCCCGCGCTGTGGCTGGTCTCCCGGTCCCGTTCGGACGAGCACGGCAGGGTGCGCGCGGCGATCCTGAACGGGCTCGTCGCCAGCTGCGGGATAGGGATCCAGTACCTGGCGCTCGCCCAGGCCGGAGACGAGGCGGGGCTCTGGCCGGTGGCGGCGGGCAGGGTCGCGGCCGTCCTCGCGATCGCGCCGATGACGTGGCCAGTGGAGCGCCGCCTCCCATCCGGGGCGATCTGGTTCTGGTCGGCGCTGAACGGCGGTCTCGCGGCCGCCGCGCTGGTGTTCTACCTGCTGGCCACCCGGGAGCAGCTGGTCGTCATCGCGGTCGTGCTCTCGTCCCTGTATCCGGTGGTGCCCGTACTGCTCGGCGTCACCGCGCTGCGAGAACGGCTGTCGGCGGCGCAGTCGGCGGGATTGGCGGGCGCCGCGGCGGCGGTCGTGCTGCTCGCCCTGGCGCCGTAGCCGTTGCGGGGGTGGTGGGCGGGTTTATCACCCAAGTGAGTGTCGTGGGGGGCTGGATGTGCTTAGCCTGGCGGCCCGGGTGTTCGCTCTGGAGGTGACGCTTTGACCGAGCTGCATGTAAGAGCCTCCGAGGAGACGTTGTCGGCCCAGCCGTGGAGGGACGTCCCCCGGGAAGAGGCGCAGTGGATGCGGCCGCACCTCCCGGCGTTGGTCGACTCCATGGTCGAGGGGGTCCTGCGGCACGTTCCCGAGTACGCCCGGCCGGACGATCCCGTCTACACCGAGGTCATGCGGGTCGCGGCGGAGCAGGGCATGGGGCACTTCGTCCAGATGATCGCCGACCCGGACGCGTCCTGGCAGGAGGTGCACCAGGTCTTCTTCGACATCGGGTACGGAGAGGCGGTCGAGGGACGCTCGCTGGAGCATCTGCAGAACGCGCTGCGAATCGCGTCCCGGACGGCCTGGCGGTACCTGTCGCGGGAGGCCGAGCGGCTGAAGAAGCCGCGCGAGCTGGCGATCTCGCTGGCCGAGGTGAACTTCGCGTACCTGGACCAGCTGGCGTCCGCCGCCGCGCAGGGCTACGCGCGGGCGCGGGAGAAGGCGGCGGGCGAGCGGGAGCAGCGGCGCGGCAGGCTGCTGAGCCTGCTGCTGTCCGACCCGCCCGCGCCGAAGGACATCGTCGCCGAGCAGGCGAACCTGGCCGGATGGGCGCTGCCGGAGCGGCTGGCGGTGATCGTGCTGATCCCGCGTCCCGGCAGCGGCGGGGAAGGGCCGGCGGGGCTGCCGCCGGGGCTGCTGAGCGGGCTCGACCGCGGACGGCCGTGCCTGGTGATGCCGGACCCGGACCGCCCGGGCGGACCCGACCGGCTCACCGCGACCCTCGGCGGGTGGACGGGCGCGGTCGGGCCGTCGGTTCCGGCGCACCAGGCGGGCGTCTCCCTGCACTGGGCGCACCGGACGCTCGACCTGATGGCCGCCGGGCGGCTCGGGCCCGCACCGGGCGCGGGTCCCCGCGCGAACGGCGGCGGCCGGCGGCCCGGCGTCCTCGTCCACGCGGACCGGCACATGCCGGACCTGCTGCTGCAGGAGGGCTGGACGCTCGCCGAGGCGGCGGCGCGGCGCAGGCTGGCGCCGCTCACCGAACTCGGCCCGCACCGCGGCGGCCGGCTCGCGGTCACGATGCTGGAATGCCTCAGGCACGGCTTCAACGCGACCGACGCCGCCGAGGCGCTGAGCGTGCACCCGCAGACGGTCCGGTACCGGCTCGCGCAGCTTCACGAGATCTTCGACTACGACATCGAGGACCCCGCGCTGCGGCTGGAGCTGATGCTGCTGCTCCCCGTCTGGCTGCGGGACGCCGGCGAGGAGGAGCAGGCGTAGCTCCTCATTCGCCGGGCGTGGTTCCTCATTCGCTCCTGGCGGGCACCTCCGTGATCGGCAGGGTCGCGCCGAGGTAGGCGAGCCGGCAGGCGGACCGCGCGATCTTCCCGCTGCTGGTGCGCAGCAGGCCGCCGGGCTCGATCAGCACGAAGTCGTGGACGCGCAGGTCGTGCTGCTGCTTCACCGCCGTCCGCACCGCCTGCGCCACCTCGCCCGGGTCGAGCAGCGCGATCGGCACCCGCCGGTTCCGCTCGGCGATCACGACGAGGCCCTCGGTCTCGCCGGTCTCGGTGGACACGTCGACGGACACGGCGCAGGTGTACTCGCGGCGGATCGCCTTGTGCGCGCCCGAGACGGTGAACTCGATGTCCTGCGGGTAGTGGTTGCGGCCGTCGACGATGACCAGGTCCTTGATCCGGCCGGTGACGAACAGCTCGCCCCGGTGCAGAACGCCGAGGTCGCCGGTGCGCAGCCACGGGCCGGCCGGCAGCTCGCCCGGATCGTTGAGCGTCGCTTCGAAGGTCTCCTTGGTCGCCTCGGGGCGTCCCCAGTAGCCGGCGGCGACGTTCGGGCCGTGCACCCAGATCTCGCCGACCTCGCCGTCCGCGAGCCGGTTCCCGGTCTCGGAGTCGACGATGACGACGTGCTGGCCGTAGGACGTCCCGCAGGCGATCAGCTGGATCGCGCCGGGCGCGTCGGCGGCGCACGGCTCGGCGACGCCGCGGCGGAGCCGCTCGTGGTCGAACGCCCGGCGCGTCGGCTCCCGGAAACGCGACGAGGCCGACACGTAGACGGTCGCCTCGGCCAGGCCGTAGGCGCACACCTGCGCCTCGGGCTTCAGCCCGCAGTCCTTGAACGCCTCGTAGAACCCGCTGAGCGTGCTCTCCCGGATCGGCTCGGCTCCGTTCATGAAGACCTGCACGCCGCTGAGGTCGAGGCCCTCCTTCTCCTCCTCGGTGACCTGCGCGGTGAGGTACTCGTAGGCGAAGTTCGGGCCGCCGGTGAACGCGTGGGTCTGCGCGCTGAGCAGCTCCAGCCACCGGACGGGACGCATGATGAACGCGACCGGGTCCATGATCACGCCCGGGTTCCCGTACACGAGCGGCAGCGCGACGGTCGTGACCAGGCCCATGTCGTGGAACACCGGCAGCCAGTTCACGCCGGACGACTCCCGCGGGATGCCCTCGAACGTCCGCCACAGCTGCTCGGCGTTCGTCGCGAAGTTCCCGTGCGTGATGATCACGCCGGCGGGGGTGCGGGTCGAGCCGGAGGTGTACTGCAGGTAGGCGACGTCGTCCGGGTCCACCGGCTCGGGCGTCCAGTCCAGCGACCCGTCCACCTGGTCCGCGACGATGATCTCGGCGGGCTCGGGGACGGAGTTGTCGGCGAGGAACGCCCTGACGTGCGGCAGCGACGCGCTCGTGGTGATCACGACGTCGGGTTCGGCGTCCTGGTAGACGGCGAGGAGCCGGTCACCGTGGCCGGGCAGGTCCGGCGAGAACAGCGGCACGCCGATGACGCGGGCGTACATCGCGCCGAGGAACCCGGTGACGTAGTGGAGGTCCTGCGGGGCGAGCAGCGCCACCCGCCGTCCCGGCTCGGTGGCGCGGCGGATCGCGGCGGCGATGGAGCGGGCGCGCCCGTCCAGTTCGCCCCAGGTGACGTCGAGGGCGACGCCGTCCGGGTCCGTCATGTAGTCCATGAACGTGTAGGCCCGGTCGTCGGGGAAGTCCTTGGCGAACCGGAGCAGCCGCTCGATGAGGGGCGTGCGGTCGAGGGCGGGCAGTTCGGTCATGCTTCGTTGCTCCTGTACGGAAGGCGGGTCAGGAGAAGGCGGGTCAGGAGGAGATGACGTCCGCGGCGGCGTCCGGGGCGGCGCCGCCGCGGAAGTCGCGGCTCCGGGGGACGCGGCGGGCGGCGAGGCGCTCGTGGTCGGGCCAGCGGACGTCCCAGACCCAGCCGAGCCGCTCGAAGATCCAGATGACGCGGGCGCTGATGTCGATCTGCCCCTTGAGGACGCCGTGCCGGGCGCACGTCGGGTCCGCGTGGTGCAGGTTGTGCCAGGACTCGCCGAACGACGGGATCGCCAGCCACCACACGTTGCGGGCCTTGTCGCGGGTCTTGAAGTCCTCCCTGCCGAACACGTGGCAGATCGAGTTGATCGAGAACGTGACGTGCTCGCCCGCGAACACCCGCATCAGGCCGCCCCAGAAGAGCGCGGTGAGGGCGCCGTGCCAGGAGAGGGTGAGCAGCGCGCCGAGACCCATCGGGACGAGGAACGTGGAGAGGACGATCACGGCGTAGACCGGGTCGAGGGAAAGGAACCGGATGTCCTTGTCCCTGAGCAGGTCCGGCGCGTACTTGCTGCGGGACGTCCTGTCCTTGCTGAACAGCCAGCCCATGTGCGCGTGGTACAGCCCCTTGGTGAGGCCCCACACGCCCGGCCCGTACGCCCACGGCGAGTGCGGGTCGCCCTCCTGGTCGGAGTACTTGTGGTGGCGGCGGTGGTCGGCGACCCACCGGACGACCGATCCCTGCATCGCCTGCCCGCCCAGGATGGCGAACGCGATCCGCAGCCACCGCTTCGCCTTGAAGCCGCCGTGCGTGAAGTGCCGGTGGTAGCCGACCGTGATCCCGATGGCGTTGAGCGGATAGAGGAAGGCGAAGATGGCCACGTCCGTCCAGCCGAGTCCCCAGCCCCAGAGGAAGGGGACGGCCGCCAGCAGCCCGATGATCGGCGCGACCACGAACACCACGACCGCGATGCGCTCGGGCAGCGGGACGGTCCCGGAGATGTCGGGCTGCGGGTTTCGGCTGCCAACGTCGGCGACGCCCGCTGTCATGTTCGGCTCCTTAGATGATTCGGGTTGCGGGGCCCGCCACGGGATCCGGGCCGCCGGTCGTCCCGGCGGCCCGGCCCGCGGGCGGGGGGATCAGCAGTTGCCCTCGGCGGGCTTGCCCTCGAACCGGTCACCGAGGAAGTTCGTCACGTCCCCGGCCGCGCCCCAGTCGGTGGTCAGGTGCTCGGTCGGATAGTTGTTCTTCCATGTCGTGTTGATGCCGGCGTCGCAGTAGCGCCGCCGCGTGGCGTCCTCGGTCTCGTGCGGGATGATCTCCTCGAACCAGCCGCGGTACTGGAACACCGGGAAGCCGATCTTGTACGCGGCGTCCGAGGACGGGGTGCCGATGCCGACGCCGAGCCTCTGCCGGTCGACGAGCTCGCCCCACGTCACTCCGCCGGGGCCCTTGAGCGCGTAGATCTGCTCCAGCGTCAGCCCGTCGGCGGAGAAGTTCTCGACCTTCGCGCCGAGGAACACCGCGAGCGTCCCGAACAGGCAGTGGGACTTCACGTCCTGGATGGCCTTCTCGCCCGTGTCGTTCATCAGCTCGGTGAACGGCATCTCCGGGTAGGCGGCGTGCAGGCCGACGAGCGCGTCGGCGAGGAAGCCCGCGAACAGGCTGCCGTTCAGCTGCTTCGCGGTCACCTTCAGGTCGCCGGGCACGCCGCCCGCCGCCGCGCCGACCACGTTCAGCTCAGGGGCGTAGGACGCGGCGAGCTGCGCGCCCCACAGCGCGGCGGCGCCGCCCTCGGAGTAGCCGGAGATGCCGACGTCGCCGTCCGCCCCGAGCGTCCCGCCCGGGATCCGGCGGGACGTCCGGACGGCGTCCAGCAGCGCGTGCCCGGCGTTGGCGCCCACCATGTAGGTGTGGACCTGCCCGTTCAGGTAGCCGACGCCGTCGGTCGCGGCGACCGCGTAGCCGGCGTGCAGGAACAGCTGCAGGTTCCCGCCCTCGTACATGTCGACGTACTGTCCGGCGAGCTGCCTGGAGAACGCGCATTGGAGGCCGGAGCCGAGCGTCCCGGGGTTGAAGGCCACGGTCGGGCGGGAGCCGTCCCCCGTCCAGGGGGCGTCGGGGATCGCGACCGTCCCCGTCACCACGTTCCTGGCGCCCTTGGCGTCCGTCGAGACGTACCGGACCTTCCACGCCTTCATCGGGACGTCGCCCGGGATGTTCGTCAGCTTCACCGGCCGGCAGGCGAGCAGGTCACCGGGGTTCCCCGGCACCGCGGCGGGCGGCGCCGCGTAGATCTCGGCGTCGGTGGCGTCACAGCCCGGCGGTGCGGCCGCGTCCCGGGGTGCGGCGACCGCCTGCGGCGCGGCCACCGCGGGCACGGCGAGCGCCGCGCTCAGCACCGCGGTGGTGAAAAGGCTACGAAGACGCATTCTCGCTCCGGGGGGGTGGGCCGGGGATCCGAACGCTGACGACTGTGTCCCACCGGCCCTGACTCGCGGAATGAAGTCTCGTCACATGCTCGGACGGGGTTATTAGCAACGAACTCAATAACCGCGCGGTCCGGCCGGTCTCCTAACGTCGTCGGCATGAGCGAGTCATCTCAGCGCGCGAGGGACGTCCGCGATCCCCGCCCGCCCCTGGTCGGACGGCACCTGGCACTGGTGTTCGCGGCCACCTTCACGAGCCTGGCGGGCGTCTTCCTGCTGCTGTCGGTCGTCCCGATGTACGCGGTGTCCGGCGGGGCGGGCCGCGCCGGCGCGGGCGTCGCGACGGGCTCGCTGATGCTGACGACGGTGCTCGCCGAACTCGCCCTCCCCCGCCTGCTCATCCGGTTCGGGTACGTGCCGGTGCTCGCGGCCGGCCTGCTGCTGCTCGGCCTCCCGCCGCTCGCGCTGATCGCCTCGTCCGACATGACGACGATCATCGTGGTGAGCCTGGTGCGCGGCGTCGGCTTCGGAGTCGCCGTGGTGGTCCCGAACGCGCTGGTGGCCGCGCTCGCCCCGGCGGCGCGCCGGGGCGAGGCGCTCGGCCTGTTCGGCCTCACCGCCGGGCTGCCGACGATGCTCGCGCTGCCGCTCGGGGTGTGGCTCGCCGGGGAGGTCGGCTACCCGCCCGTGTTCATCGCGGCCTCGGTCGTCTCACTCGCGGCCCTGGCCGCGCTGCCCGGCCTGCCGCGCCACCTCGCGTCCACGTCCGAGCGGCGGACCTTCGGCATCGTCGCGGGGCTGCGGTCGCCGGGGCTGGTGCGCCCGGCGGTCGCGTTCGCCACGACCGCGATGGCGGCGGGCGTCCTGATCACATTCCTGCCGGAGGCGGTCCCGGCCGGGGGCGTCGCGGCGGCGGCGCTGTTCGTCCAGCCGGCCGCCACGACGCTCACCCGCTGGCAGGCCGGACGCGCCGGGGACCGGCACGGCGCCGCGCGCCTGCTGGCGCCCGCCGTCACTCTGTCGGCGGCGGGGATCGCGCTGCTGGTCCTCGTGCCGCACCCGGCCGCCGTGTTCGCCTCGATGGTCCTGTTCGGGGCCGGGTTCGGGGTGACGCAGAACGCGAGCCTGGCGCTGATGTACGAGCGGGCGCCCGCCTCCGGCTACGGGACGGTCAGCGCCCTGTGGAACATCGGCTACGACGGCGGCATGGGCGTCGGCGGCGTCGCGTTCGGCGTCGCCGCCGCCCACACCGGCTACCCGGCCGCCTTCGCCGCGACCGCCGCTGTGATCTTCCTCACCGTCCCGCTGGCCTTCCGGCGCCGCGCCCCGTGATGACGGTCTCGCGTCCCGGCGCCCTAACCCTGCGCGGGGCGCGGGGGCTCGCCCGACCGGGTCGGGCGGGTCGGGCGGCTCGTGTCCGTGTGGCGCGGGACGCCGTCCGGTGAGCGCGATGCGGTCTCGGCCGCGCGGGCGGGCTCGGCGCGCCGGCCGGGGCCCGCGTCGGCGTCGATGTCGGCGTCGATGTCGGCGTCGGCGGGCAGGAGGCCGGACGTCTCCAGGTAGTGGCGGCCGCGGGGAGTGAGGTCCCACGCGTTCTGGCGCCACTCCTTGCGGCGCCACACGACGCCCGCCGACAGCAGCTTGCGCCCCACGCGGCTGATCTCGGTCTCATCGGTGCCGAGTTCGGCGGCGAGCTGCTGGTTGGACAGCCCCTGGCGGCGGAACACGGCGAGCATGAAGCGGGCGGCGTGGCCGTCGGGCTGCAGCGCGAGCTGGAGGCCGGACGGGAGCCGCTTCAGCGCCCAGTGGACGACGTCGATCAGCCCGAGGATGCGGCCGCGCTGCTCGCGCTGCGCGCCGTCCAGGGCGTTGACGTCGAGATAGTGGCGGTGCAGCCACTGCAGGCCGTCCTGGCATTCGACCAGGGCCGGCTCGTCGGCGCTCAGCGACGCGTCGGTGATGAGCATGCCGAGCGCGCTGAAGTGGCCGTCGCTGATGATCTTGGCGTGTTCCATGGAGTCGATGAGGCGCCGGACCTCCGTCCGGCGGTCACGGGCGGAGTCGGTCATTGCGCTCATGGTCACACTCCCGGGTCGACGGCACCGCCGGACATATCCAGAGTGCGTCTTTGCCAAGTGAATGTCAAGTGACACGGATCCGGGTTCTGTAGCGGAGGACACTGAATGCGGCGCGCGGGAGAGTTAGCATCGATCCACCACCCGTAACCGTGCGTGTCAATCCCCCGGGGGCGCTTATGACGGATCAGTTGGCTGCAGCCGCGTATCCGGCCGAACCAGCTGATCTCTTCGTCCAGCTCTACGACTCGATGCCGGACGACGCCTTCGACAGCTGGACGGCCACGCGCTGGTACGCCGAGGAGCGGGTGCGGCGCAAGGCGGGCGAGATCGCCGACGGCGTGCTGGAGCACGGGTTCCTCGATCCCGCGGAGACCGCGCGGATCGTCGCCCTGCGCGGCGACCTCGGGCGGTTCACGATCCTGCTCGGGCTCGACACCGCGCTCGCCCACGCGAGCCCGTACGCGCCGTACCACGACGCCCCCGCGCTGGCCGGGGTCCTGGTCAACTACCTGACCGAGGGGAAGCTGAACGGCCCCGGGACGACGGGCGCGCTGCTGCCCAGGTGCGCGTTCCCCGGCCGGCCGCGCGGGATGCGGACCAAGGCGGAGTTCTTCGGCGTCCACCGCGTCACCCAGGAAGAGTGGGAGCGCATCGACCACACCGTGCTGCCCGCGGTGAACGACCCGCACTTCAGCCGGGACGAGCCGGTCACGATCGGCTGCGCGCCGGTCCTGGAGACGTTCGACGACGTGGACATCGAGTTCGAGGAGCGCAACGGGATGTCCGTCTACCGGCTGCGCCCGATGGACTCCTCCGGGATCCGCAGCCGCATCAAGGCGATCGTCCGGCGGCTCGACGAGTCCGGCGCGCAGCTCGCCGTGATGCCGGAGGCGTCGCTGTCGGACGCGCTGCTGGAGCACTGGAAGGAGGTCGCGTTCGACACCGCCGGGCGCGACCGGGGCCGCCGCCCGCTGCGGTTCCTGCTGCTCGGCAGCGGCCCGCTCGGCGGCGAGGACCCGCCGCCGAACCGCGCCGTCCTCCTCGACCGCTGGACGGGCCAGGAGCTCCTCGTCCAGGACAAGCTGTCGGGCTTCACCCTCGACTCGGGGCAGATGAGGCTGTGGCGGCTGCCGGACGCGCCGCCGGGCGGCACGGCCGTGGAGTACGTGCGGCCCGGCACGAGGATCGGCGTGCTCGACTCCTCCCTCGGCCGGCTCGCGGTGCTGATCTGCGAGGACCTCGGCCGGTCGATCGGCTGGGAACGCGAGCTGCAGGCGTGCGGGGTGTCGCATCTGCTCGTCCCGATCTTCTCCAAGCCGATCCTGGAGCACCGCTGGGAGGACCAGGGCGCCGAGCGGCAGGTCGTGAACCTCGGGAGCTGGGTGACGGTGTCCAACAGCCTCGCGGTCGGCGCCGCCATCCCGGACGAGGACCTGCCCGGCGCCCGCTACACCTGCCTCGTCGCCGGGCCGAAGAGCCTGGACCGCGCCGCCTACGTGACCGAGCGGCAGTTCGGCGTCGCGCGCACGGGCGCCGAACTCGGCCGGCTGCCCACGTCCGAGTTGCCCCGCGTGTTCCCCGGCGCCGCCTACGACGCCTGGCATCCCCACTGGCAGGACGCGAAGTAGGCCGGCACGCGGGTCATTCGACCGTGAAGGGCTCCGGGCCGGTGACGGACCCGGCCGGGGTGATCACCACCGGCGGGCCCGTGGTGGCGCCCGGCGGGACGGCCGTGCGGATGAGCGTGTCGGCCGCGTCGGAGATGCGCGACTCGGCGGCGCCGAAGCGGACGGCCGCCGCGGAGCCGAGGCCGGTGCCGTGAATGGCGACGGTGGTGCCGACCGGGCCGCTCGCGGGCTCGATCGCGGTGATCCGGGGTTCGAGGACCTGGTCGCGGCCGGGCGGCGCGTAGGCGAGCAGGGTGGAGAACACGCTGCGGAGCTTCTCGGACGTCTCACGGGAGAACAGCCCGACGAGCGCCGCGATGGCAGTGATGCCGTACGGGTTGATGTCGGACGCGCCGCCCGCCGGAGAGGTCAGGCCGCCGCGCAGCACCAGGTAGACGATCAGCGCGAGCAGCGCCCCGACGACCGGCAGCAGCAGGTACATCACCAGCCAGCTCCGGCGCAGCGCGCGGTTGCCGACGTACCAGTAGAACGACCGCAGGACGTGCACGACCGAGCCGATCGCGCCGGCCGCCATGACGATCACGAAAAGGCTCGTCTCGCGGGACAGCGTGGGCGACCATCCGAGCAGCTCGACGGTCGTGGTCCGCGCGGGGATCTCGGTCCGGCCGTCGGGGGCGACTGTCGGGGCGGGCGGCCACACCTGGACGAGGACGATCACCAGCACGGCGGTGAGGACGAGGAGGACGACTGCGGCGGCGACGATGTCGCGGGTGCGGGCGTACCGGGATCCGACCGGCGACTCGGTCACGGCTCTCCTTATGTGCGGTGCCTTCTGCGGAGACTTTGAGTTCCTCCCCACGGCTAAATCCGGGGGATTCCAACCAGCGGGAACGGTGGTTGGACCGGTACTGCCTCGCGGGGTCCCGGTGGTTCCTGCTTCACCGACCGGGTAACCCCGAAGTCTCCACAGGCTGAGACGGCCGCTCCGGCCGCCTTGAGGATGTTGCGTGCCGCGTTGACGTCGGCGTCTTGGCGGTGTCCACAAGCCGCGGCTTTGCACACGAAGGACGCTTGGCTTTCGCGGTTGCCTTCGGTGACCAAGCCGCAAGCGGAGCACCGCTGCGACGTGAACGCGGGATTGACCTTGAACACCTCGGTACCGGTGTACCGGGCCGCGCTGGTGAGAGCGAGTTCCAGGCGGTGCCATCCCTTGTCGAGGATGGCCCGGTTCAGTCCCCGCTTCTGCGCGACCTGCTCACCCGGCTCCGCCGGGGTGCCGGAGGCGGAGGCCGTCATGTTCCTGGTCTTGAGGTCTTCGAGGACGACCACGGCGTTGCGGGCGGTGAGCCAGTTGGCCAGGCAGGCGCAGAAGTCGATGCGGCGGTCGGTGACCCGGCCCATGATCTGGTTCATGCGGGCGCGAACTCTGGCGCGGTTGCGGCTTCCCTTCCTGGTGCGGGAGAGCTGCTGCTGCAACCGCCGATACCGCGCGGCTTCCCCGGCGGTGACGAAGGCCCGGTCGTGAAAGTCGCCGCTGCTGGTGGTCGCCGCGACCTTGACGCCTCGGTCGATGCCGACCGCGGTGCCCGGCATGGTGTGCTTTTGGGGAGTTGCGGCCTGGTCGTCGACAAGGAAGGAGATGTGCCACTGGGAGCCCTTGCGGCTCATGGTCGCCGACTTGATCTCGCCGCCGAGGGGCCGGGACCAGCGGAACCGGACCCATCCGATCTTCGGCAGCTTCGCACGCCCCCACTTGCGGCCTAGACGCTCCACGCGGATCTTGCCGCCCTCGGGAAAACGGAAGCTCGGGGCCCAGCGGGACTTGGAGCGCCAGCGCACCCTCCACGTCCCGTGCGTGCGGCATGCCTTGTCGAGGTCCATGAGAGTCTGCTGGAGGCAGTGACCTGGAACGTCGGTGAGCCAGGTGTGTTCCTTCTTGGCTTCGGCCAGTTCCTTGGCCTGCGGCACGTAGTTCATCCACGCTCCGCGCCGCCGGTACTCCCGCCGCTGGTGGAGGCCGGTGTTCCATACCGAGCGGCAAGCGCCGCCGATGGATTCGGCGTACTCGGCCTGCTCGACATCCAGGTAGGCCCGGTACTTGCGGCCAGTCAGCATGGATTCCCCCTTTCAGCGGTTCTTCTGGTCCTCGACGTACATCTTCACCACGTCCGTCGGAGCCCCACCAACCGTTGCGACGAAGTAGGAGTTCGTCCACAGCGTCGGCAGGCGCGACTCCAGCGCCGGGTACTCCTGGCAGAGAACTCGGGACGAGCGGCCCTTGATGGCCTTCACCAAGCGGTGAATGCCGAACTGGGGATCCACTTCCACCAGCAGGTGCACCTGGTCGGGCATGACCTCCAGTTCCACGAGCCATGCCCCCTTCTCCTCGATCACCTCACCGATGACCTGCTTCAGCCTCTCCACTATCGGCCCTCCAAGGACGCGGCGCCGGTACTTCGGGCAAAGCCGGGGTCCACGCCCTAGAAGTTCGATCGAGGGCAAGCCGAACGGTGTTTCGTCATGGCCCGGTCAAGGGACATTCTCGATTCCGACACACCATTGCAAATTGGTGGAGTCTTCATTAACGGTTCGCAGGTCGAGGAAGGAGCGGCCTTACTCTCCGGCCATGCGCCGAACAGCAGCAGCACTCGCGACCGTCCTGACCGCCGGGCTCGCCGGCGGCGTCCAGACGGCCGCCGCGGCGGAGCCGGCCACCTGCGGCACCCCCGCCGACCACCAGATCGCCGAGGTCCAGGGCAGCGGCGACACCAGCCCCGTCAGCGGGCGGACCGTCCGGGTCGAGGGCGTCGTCACCGCCGACTTCCAGCGGCCCGACCAGCTCAGGGGCTTCTTCGTCCAGGACCCCACCCCGGACGCGGACCCGCGGACCTCCGACGGGATCTTCGTCTACTCGACGGCGGAGGTCGCGGCGGGCGACCGCGTCCTCGTGACCGGCAAGGCCGTCGAGTACAACGGGCTCACCGAACTGTCGCCGGTGTCGGCCGTGGACGTGTGCGGGAAGGGCCGCGTCGCCCCGTCCCGCGTCAGGCTCCCGCTCCCGGACGGAGCGGAACCGGAGCACTACGAGGGGATGCTGCTGCGGTTCGGCCAGCGGCTCACCGCGACCGAGACCTACACGCTCGGACGGTACGGCGAGGTGACCGTGTCGGCCGGCGGCCGGCTCTTCCAGCCGACCGACGGGCACGGCTCCACCCAGGCGGACAACGACGCGCGGAGACTCCTCGTCGATGACGGCTCGAACGTCCAGAACCCGGACACGATCCCGTACACCGACCCGCGCGTCCTGCGGATCGGCGACTCGGCGTACGGGCTGACCGGCGTCCTCGGCTACGGGTTCGGCGAGTACCGCCTCCAGCCGACGACGCGGGCGCATTTCGCCGACACCAACCGGCGGCCGAAGAGGCCCCGGCACGTCGGCGGCAACGTGCGCGTCGCCGCCTTCAACGCGCTCAACTGGTTCACGACGCTGAAGGAGCGCGGCGCGGACACGGCGGAGGAGCAGGAGCGGCAGCTCACCAAGCTGGTCGCCGCGCTCAGGGGCCTGGACGCCGACGCCGTCGGGCTCATGGAGGTCGAGAACAACGGCGACACCGCCGTGAAGGCCCTGGTCGACCGGCTCAACCAGGCCGTGGGCGCCGGGACGTACACGTGGGTGAAGCATCCCCATCCGGGGACGGACGCGATCCAGGTCGCGCTCATCTACAAGCCGGCGAAGGTCACGCCGGTCGGCGCGCCGCGGTCGTCGGGGGACCCGGTCTTCGACCGCCCGCCGCTGGTCCAGACGTTCCGGCCCGCCTCGGGCAGGACGCCGTTCACGATGATAGTGAACCACTTCAAGTCGAAGGGCTGCAGCGGCGCCGAGGGCCCCGACGAGGACCAGGGCGACGGCCAGGGCTGCTACAACGCCCGCCGCGTCGCCCAGGCCGAGGCGATCGGCGAGATCGCGGACGGGTCGCCGAACCCGCTCGTCATCGGCGACCTCAACGCCTACGCGGCCGAAGACCCGATCGACGTACTGGCCGCCGGCGGGCTCGTCAGCCAGACCAAGCGGTTCGTCCGCCCGGACCGGCGGTACAGCTACGTGTTCGGCGGGCAGTCGGGCGAACTCGACCACGTCCTCGCGGGGAAGTCCCTGGCGCGGCTTGTGACCGGCGCGACGATCTGGCACGTCAACAGCGACGAGCCGGTGTTCCTGGACTACAACACCGAGTTCAACCCGCCCGAGTTCTACCGGCCGGACGCGTTCCGCTCGTCCGACCACGACCCCATCCTGCTGGGGTTGCGGCTGCGCTGATCCGGATTGGGCCGGTCGTCTGAAAAGGGGCGGCCGGCCCCTCGCACGCGACGATCACGAAGCGTATGATCCAGGTCACACTTCTAGTGATCGGTGCGCTCCATGACCGAAGCAGTCTCCGCCGCCTCCGTCCCCGCCGCCGCTCCCCGTCCCGCGTTCGGCATCGGGCCGGACGGGACCTACACCCGACCCGGGCAGGTCGCCGCGTTCGTCCTCGGCGTCCTCACGATGTTCGCGTTCCTGCCGCTCATGGTGGTGGCCGCCCTCCTGTACACCAAGGCCGAAACCGTGTACCCCGAAGATCCCGCGCGGGCCCGCACGCTGGTGAACTGGTCGTGGATCAGCATCACCGCACCCGTCGCGATCGCCGTCGTCGCCGTCCCCGTCGTCATGGCCCTGGCGGGCTGAGAGGGAAGAGGACGGACGCCCGGCGGGTTAGGGCACGTTATGAGCGTGCCCTTCTCCGTCCTCGACCTCGCGCCCGTCGTCAGCGGCTCCACGTCGGGCCAGGCGCTGCGCAACACCCTCGACCTGGCCCGGCACACCGAGCGGCTCGGCTTCCACCGGTACTGGCTGGCCGAGCACCACGCGATGCCCGGGATCGCCAGCTCCGCGACCGCCGTGCTGATCGGGCAGGTCGCGGCGGCGACGTCGGCGATGCGGGTCGGCTCCGGCGGCGTCATGCTGCCCAACCACGCGCCGATGGTGGTCGCCGAGCAGTTCGGGACGCTGGAGGCGCTGTACCCGGGGCGCATCGACCTCGGCCTCGGCCGCGCCCCCGGCACCGACCAGGCGACCGCGCGGGCGCTGCGGCGTTCCCCGGACGCCCTGTCGGTGGACGACTTCCCCGAGCAGGTCATCGAGCTGCGCTCCTACTTCGGCGCGGACAGCGCGGTGACGCCCGCCGCCGGGAACGAGCCGCCGGTCTGGCTGCTCGGCTCCAGCGGCTACAGCGCCCGCCTCGCCGGGCTGCTGGGGCTGCCGTTCGCGTTCGCGCACCACTTCAGCGCCGCGAACACCGTGCCCGCGCTGAAGCTGTACCGCGACTCGTTCCGTCCCGGCGCGCTGGACGAGCCGTACTCCATGATCGGCGTCTCGGTCACCGCCGCCGAGTCCGACGAGCGGGCCCGCGAGCTGGCGCGGCCGCAGGCGCTGGGGTTCCTGCGGCTGCGGCAGGGCCGTCCGGGGCCGCTGCCGACCCCGGAGGAGACCGCGTCGTACCCGTACACGCCGCTGGACCGCCAGATGATCGACTCGCGGCTGGCGGACCAGGTGGTGGGCGGCCCGGAGACCGTCCGGAAGGAGATGGACGCGCTGATCGAGCGGACGGCCGCGGACGAGGTCATGGTCGTCACGCAGGTCTTCGACCACGGTGACCGGCTGCGCTCCTACGACATCCTCGCCGACCTGTACGGCGCGTCGCTCGAACCGCGCTGAGGCGGGACCTGGCATCGCCCGCGTCCAGGGCCGCTGACCCACTGGCAGCGCCGGGGACGATGTCGACGGGCCGGCCTCCCCGGCGGGAGGCCGGCCCGTCCCGGTGGCGGGCGGCCCGGCCCGGCCGTCAACCCGCGAAAGCCTCGTCCAGGATGTCGAGCCCCTCGGTCAGGAGGGCCTCGGAGATGACGAGCGGCGGCAGGAAACGCAGCACGTTCCCGTACGTCCCGGTGGTCAGGACGAGCAGGCCCCGCTCGTGGCAGCGGCGCGCGACCTGCGCGGTCGTGTCGGGGTCGGGGTCCTTGGTGCCCGGCCGCACCAGCTCCACCGCGATCATCGCTCCGCGTCCGCGCACGTCCCCGATCGCCGGGTGCCGTTCCGCGAGCGCCCGCAGCCGCGGCAGCATGATCTCGCCGATGCGGCGGGCACGCCGGGTGAGCTTGCCGTCCTCGATCTCCTCAAGGACGGCGAGCGCCGCCTCGCAGGCGAGCGGGTTGCCGCCGTAGGTGCCGCCGAGGCCGCCGCCGTGCACCTTGTCCATGATGTCGGCGCGTCCGGTGACGGCGGCGAGCGGCAGCCCCCCGGCGATGCCCTTCGCGGTGGCGACGAGGTCGGGGACGATCCCCTCGTGCTCGCAGGCGAACAGGTCGCCCGTCCGGGCGAAGCCCGTCTGCACCTCGTCGGCGATGAACAGGATGCCGTTGGCGCGGCAGAACTCGGCGATCGCGGGCAGGAACCCCGGCGCGGGCTCGATGAAGCCGCCCTCGCCCTGGATCGGCTCGATCAGCACCGCCGCGACGTTCGTCGCGCCGATCTGCTTGGTGATCTGGTCGATGGCCTGCGCGGCGGCCTCCGGCCCGCAGTTGTCCGGGCCGGTCGGCCAGCGGTACGGGTAGGCGAGCGGCGCCCGGTACACCTCGGGCGCGTACGGCCCGAACCCGTGCTTGTACGGCATGTTCTTCGCGGTCAGCGTCATCGTCAGCAGCGTCCGGCCGTGGTAGCCGTGGTCGAACACCACGACCGCCTGCCGCCCGGTCGCGTACCGGGCGATCTTGACCGCGTTCTCCACCGCCTCGGCGCCGCTGTTGACCAGGAACGACCGCTTCTCGTGGTCGCCGGGCGTGATCCGGTTGAGGTTCTCGCACACCTCGACGTACGACTCGTACGGCGCGACCATGAAGCAGGTGTGGGTGAACCGGTCGGCCTGGGCCTTCACCCGCGCGGCGACCCGCGGGTTGGCGTTGCCGACGCTGGTGACCGCGATGCCCGAGCCGAAGTCGATCAGCGAGTTGCCGTCCGCGTCGACGACCACGCCGCCGTCCGCGTCGGTCACGTACACCGGCAGCACGCTGCCGACGCCCGGCGGCACCGCCGCGACGCGGCGCTTCTGCAACTCCTGTGAGCGCGGGCCGGGAATCTCGGTCACGACACGGCGTTCCTGCGGCAGGCGGCTCGAACCGCCGAAATCATCGCTGGTCATGGCCTGAACATAAGCCGGGCGCCACCTACGATGAACCGTACGGGACGGCGAAATGCGCCCCGCGAGATGGACACTTTGCACAAGGATTGCGATGCCGCCCACTCTGGCCTCCGTGGCCGCGCTCCCCCAGCTCGGCCTGCGGTCGCTCACCGGCCCGCTCCCGGACACGGCCGTCCTGTGGGTCGCGGTCAGCGAGCTCGAGGACCCGACCCCGTTCCTGGAGGGCGGCGAGCTCGTCCTCACCACCGGCATGCGGCTTTCGCCGGCGAGCGCCACCGGTTATGTGTCCCGGCTGGTCGGACGGGGTGTCGCCGGGCTCGGGTTCGCGGTCGGCGTCATCCACGAGACCGTCCCGGACGAGCTGCTCGCGGCGGCCCGCGACCAGGGGCTCGTCCTGCTGGAGGTGCCGCGCCCCACCCCGTTCATCGCCGTCGGCAAGGCGGTGTCGCGGATGCTGGCCGCCGAATGGTACGAGGACGTGACCCGCGCGTTCCAGGCCCAGCGGGAACTGACCCGCGCCGCGCTGACCGGGCCGGGCGCGCTGGTCACCCGGCTGGCCCGGCTGCTCGGCGGCTGGGCGCTGCTGCTCGACCCGTCCGGGACCGTCCAGCACGCCGAACCCGCCACCGCCGCCGGACGCGCCGAGGCGCTGTCGCCCGAACTGGCCCGGCTCCGCCGGCCCCCGAGGGCGCGGAGCGCGGAGGCGCCGTCCGCGAGCATGGCGCTGTCGCTGCCGGGCGAGCACATCGTCGTGCAGCGGATCGGGCTGGGCGGGCGGCCGCGCGGGTTCCTCGCCGTCGGAACCGAGACGCCGCTCCCCCACGTCGCGCACACGATCGTCGGCGCGGCCGTCGCGCTGCTGACCCTGCAGTCGGAGACGCCGCGCACCGGCCGCGACCTGCGGGCCTCGCTCGCGGCGCTGCTGCTCGGCCGTCCCGGCGACGGCCCGGCGGTGCCGCGCGGACCGGTGCGCGTGCTGGCCTGCGCGGGCGGCGCGCCCGTCCTGGACGTCCTGGAGTCCGATCCCGCCGGGGGCCGCTGCCTGGCGCTTCCGCTGGACGGGTACATCGCCGTGATCGTCCCCGACGAGGTGAGCGCGACGATCGAGTCGCTGCTCGCGGGCACCGGCCCGATCGGCGTCAGCGACCCGGCCTCCGGCAAGCTGGCGGGCGCGTTGCGGCAGGCCGGTGAGGCCCTGGCGGTGGCCGTGCGGTCGGGGCAGGACGTCCTGCACCACTCCGCACTCCCCGGCCAGGGCGTCCTCGGGCTGCTCGACCCGGAACCGGCGCACGCCTTCGCCGGCGCACTCCTGGCGCCGCTGCGGGAGGAGGATCTGCTGGAGACGGTCCGCGCCTATGTGGCGGCCAACGGGCAGGGCGAGGCGGCCGCGCGGGCGCTCGGCGTCCACCGGCACACGCTTCGGTCACGGATGCGCAAGGCCGCCGAGGTTCTGGGACGCGACCCCGACGACCCGGCGGTCCGCGCCGAACTGTGGATCGCGCTCGCCATCACGTCCAGTCGAGACGATGGGATTGGACAGCATGGCGACTCGCATTCGGCCGCGCCGTAGGTAGCGTGAACGCATGAACGTGACCCCATTCTGGCTGGCCGGCCGGCCCGAGACCGGTGACGGCGAACTGACCGTTACGCATCCCTACGACGGCCGCGTGGTCGGGACGGCGGCCGTGCCGACACCGGCGCAGGTGGAGGAGGCGATCGCCGCCGCCGACGCCGTGCGCAGGGACGCCGCCGCGCTGCCGCTGCACGTGCGGGCCGAGGCCCTCGCGCACGTGTCCGCGCGGATCGCCGAACGCGCCGAGGAGATCGCCCGCCTGATCACCGGCGAGAACGGCAAGCCGCTGCTGTGGGCGCGCGGCGAGGTGACCCGCGCGATCTCCACGTTCCGGTTCGCCGCCGAGGAGGCCCGCCGCTTCAGCGCCACCACCCAGCGGCTCGACACCGACCCCGCCGCCGAAGGCCGGATGGCCTACATCACCCGCGTCCCGAAGGGCCCGGTGCTCGGCATCTCGCCGTTCAACTTCCCGCTGAACCTCGCCGCCCACAAGATCGCCCCGGCGATCGCGGCGGGCGCCCCGATCGTCCTCAAGCCCGCCCCGGCGACGCCGCTGTCGGCGCTGCTGCTGGGCGAGCTGCTCGCCGAGACCGACCTGCCCGCCGGGATGTTCTCGATCCTGCCGGTGCCGAACGACCGGGCGCCCGCGCTCGTGGACGACCCGCGGCTCCCGATCGTGTCGTTCACCGGGTCGGTCCCCGTCGGCTGGGCGATCAACGACCAGGCGCCCCGCAAGCACGTCACCCTCGAACTCGGCGGCAACGGCGCGGCCGTCGTCCTCCCCGACGCCGACCTCGACTGGGCCGCCAAGCGCATCGGGCTGTTCTCCAACTACCAGGCCGGGCAGAGCTGCATCGCCGTCCAGCGCGTCTACGTCGACCGCTCCGTGTACGACGAGTTCGTGCCGAAGCTCGTCGACACCGTCGCCTCCCTCGTCACCGGCGACCCGTGGGACGACAAGACCCAGGTCGGCCCGCTCGTCAGCCAGGACGCCGCCGAACGCGTCGAGACCTGGGTGGACGAGGCCGTCTCGGCGGGCGCGAAGGTCCTGACGGGCGGCACCCGCGAGGGGGCCGCCTACGCCCCGACCGTCCTCGCCGGCGTCCCCGCCGACACCAAGATCTCCCGCGAGGAGGTCTTCGGCCCCGTCATGTTCGTCCAGCCGGTGGACGGCGTCGACGAGGCGTTCGACCTGGTCAACGACTCCAAGTTCGGCCTCCAGGCGGGCGTCTTCACCCGCAGCCTCGACATCGCGTTCCGCGCCCACCGCGAACTCGACGTCGGCGGCGTCGTGATCGGCGACGTCCCGTCCTACCGCGCCGACCAGATGCCCTACGGCGGCGTGAAGGACTCCGGCGTCGGCCGCGAGGGCCTCCAGTCGGCGATGGCCGACTACACCGAGGAAAAGGTCATGATCTTCACGGGCCTTCCCCTCTGACGTCCGCCGCGGCCCGGCCTCACGGGGGGCCGGGCCGTGTCAGGGCTTGGCGTGGAGGGCCAGGCCGGTGCGCAGGGCGCCCGCCGCCTCCGACATCGCCTCCTGGAACCGCCCGCCCAGCGACCACATGTTCGCGAACCCGTGGATGAGGTCCTCCTGCCGCCGCAGAGCGACCCGCACCCCGGCCTCCTCCAGCCGCTTCGCGAACTCCTCCCCCTCGTCCCGCAGCGGGTCGAACCCGGCGGTCACGAGGTAGGTCGGCGGGAACCCGGCCAGATCATCGGCCAGCAGCGGCGACGCGGCCGGCTCCGTCCGGCGGTCCGGCGGGCAGTAGTGGTCGCTGAACCACGTCATGTCGGCGTCGGTGAGGTAGAACCCGTCCGCGAACAGATCCCGCGAACGCCTCCGGGCCGACATGTCGGTCGCCGGGTAGAACAGCAGCGCGAAGTCCGGCTTGCGCTCCGCGAGAAGCCCCACGACCGCCGCGAGGTTGCCGCCCGCGCTGTCGCCGCCGACCGCGATGGCCCCGGCGTCGGCGCCCAGCTCCGCGGCGTTCTTCACCGCGTACTCGTAGGCAGTCACGGCGTCGTCCGCCGCCGCCGGATACCGGTGCTCGGGGGCGAGGCGGTACCCCACCGACAGCACCCGGACCTCGGCGTGCACGGCGAGATACCGGCACACCGTGTCATGCGTCTCGATGTCGCCGATGACCCATCCGCCGCCGTGGTAGAAGACGAGCAGCGGCGACCCCTCCGCGAGACCCTTGGGGGTGTAGAGCCGCGCCGCGACGGCGTCCGGGATCGTCACCTCGCGGGTCTTCACCGGACGCGCGGGCACCCGGCCCATGAGCACCTTCGCGCGCGCGAGCCCGTCGCGGGACTCCTCGACGGTGCTCGACGTCAGGTTCCTGCCCTCCAGCCGCGACATCAGCAGCAGCAGTTGCGCGTCCAGCGCCAGCTCCTGCCCGTCCCGCCGTACCGGCGCTCCCACGATCAGCCGCTTGACCGGCGCCGGCAACGCGAACACGCCACGGAGCACCGCGCCCGCCGCCGCGGGGGGAACCATCTCGGTCAACTGCGCCATGCGATCCTCCAAGCCCAGGGGGTTGCGCCAACCGTACTCTCCGGTAGGCCCCGTGGCTCGCCCCGCTCGCCCGAAATCACCCACGTGACCGCACCGTCGGGGGACCGTGCCGTCCGAAGCCCGGAACCCCTTGCCGGTAAAGGCTTCTGGCGTTGATCCGCCTTGACTAGGATCGTCGCGGCCAGTGGCGGAGGGTTACGGGAGCGGCGAATGCAGCGTGCCTGGAAGATGCTGACGAGCTATATCGATGTCGCCGTCGCGTTCGTCCTCGCGGTCGTCATCCTCGGGCTGGACATCGCCGGGCTCACGTCCAGCAAGGTCGTGCAGAGCGCCACCATGGCGACCCTCGCCGTCGTCTCCATCGTCCTCCTGCGCGACCGCGCCCGCGGCGACAACCAGACCCTCGAAGTGCAGCGCTCCGTCGACGCCCTCCAAAGGCAGATCGACGTGCGCGTCATCAGCGGAACCGAATGCAACCGGATCCTGACCGACGCCCGCCGCGACACCGACCGCTGGGTCTTCCGAGGCGCGACCGGCGCGTACATCCGCGCGGTGACGCTCCCCGAATGCGTGTCGGCGGCAAGGCCGAGGCGGCGCCGCCTGGACTTCCGCCTGGAAATCCTCGACCCCATGAACCCGGATCTGTGCCACCAGTTCGTGAGCCTCCACCAGCGCCTGGCGACCGGCCCCGACAGCCCCGAGCAGTCATGGACGGTCGACCAGACCCGGCGCGAACTCTTCGCGACGATCCTGGCCGCCTGCTGGCACCAGCAACGCTACGAAATGCTCGCCATCGACGTCCGGCTGTCCTCCGCCTACTCGCTCCTGCGCTACGAAATGTCGACGAGCTGCCTCATCTTCACCCAGCGCGGCCCGGAATTCCCGGCGCTGGTCATCAACAGCGGAACACCCACATACCTCGTCTGGGAGTCGGAGTTGCACGTCAGCTTCCAGCAGGCCAAGCGTCTCCCGCTCCAGTCCGTCAAGCAACTTCCCCTGAGCGACGTCCCACCCCCGGACGAGGTCCGCCGCGTCTTTCAGGCCCTGGGCCTGGAACTGCCCGCCGACTACACCGACGACGACCTGACCGACATCCGCAAACTGGCCCTGGAGTCCGCCGACCCCTACGCCTAGCCCCGCGTGCGGCGCCGGTAGTAGGCGACGGTGACGGCGGCGAGCAGCGGCCCCCACAGCACCAGCGGCACGTAGGAGACGACGCCGAGCACGCCCTTCCAGTCGTTGAAGTTAATGGGGAAGTCGTCCGACAGCGGGCGTCCCTGAAGGGTCTCCTGAAAGACCAGGCAGTTCACGATGGAGACCGTCCACAACACGGTCAGAATCGCGGCGCCCAACGCAGCGGGGATCACGGCGGCCAGGGTCGGTACACGGCGTCCGCGCAGGCCCGGTATCCATTGGGGGAACACTTCGCCCCAGCGGGCGATCAATCCGATCGCGGTGAAGGCCACCAATTCCGAAAGGACCGACAGCAGCACCACGTACACCTCAAGGGGCACCCACCCCGGGAGGTCGCCGTTCACGTCCCCCTGCCTCATGCCGTCGTCCACGATCGGCAGATGGAAGGTGAAGGCCGCGATCCGCCACAGCCCGGCGGGCAGCACGGTGAACGGAACGGCCAGCGCCGCGATCCGCGCCCACCGCGGAACACCGGCGACAGGTTCGTGTGCGGCGGCCCACACGGCGCGCAGCCGCCCGGCCGGAACCGCCGACGTACTCAGAACGGTCATCGCTGCCTCTCTCGGAAATGGTCTGACGACCCCAAGATCACAGCTATGACCGGCCATCCGGATCACCCGCCGGCGCCATTCCCCTCCCCCGCTCGGGGGAACGGTGCCGCACCGGCATCCGTCCGGCAGTTCGGATCAGGGCTTGCGGGCTACAGCGGCATAACCGGCGACCTCGTCCGGAAGTCCCCAGGGCGTGTGCTCAGGACGCCACCGGGACATCGACACCACACCGGGCTCAAGCAGTTCCAGGCCGTCGAAGAAGCGGACGATGCCGTCACGGGCGCGCGGGACCATCGGATTGGCCGACTTCTCGTTCCAGTCCTCCTGGGCCTCGGCCTGCGCCGTCGCACCCTCATCGAAGTCCAGCGTCGCATGGGTGATCGCCAGATGGCTCCCGGACGGGACGGCGTCCATCAGGCGCCCGAGCAGACTTCGCGCCTCGCCGTCATCGTGCACGAAATGCATGATGCCCAGCAGCATGATCGCCACCGGACGGCCGAAGTCGAGGGTCGCGGCGGCCTGCTCCAGGATGCCGTCGGGCTCCCGCAAGTCGGCATGGATGTAATCGCACGCTCCTTCCGGACTACCGCGAAGCAGCGCCCGCGCGTGCGTGAGAACCAGCGGATCATTGTCGACATAGACGATGCGCGAGTCGGGCGCGACGCGCTGGGCGACCTCGTGCGTGTTGTCCATGGTCGGCAGCCCGGTGCCGATGTCGAGGAACTGCCGGATGCCGGCCTCCCCCGCCAGATACCGGACGGACCTGCCGAGGAACGCGCGGTCGGCCAAGGCGATGTCGGCGATCTGCGGGAACATCGCCCGGAACTGCTCGGCGGCCCGCTGGTCGACCTCGTAGTTGTCCTTGCCGCCCAGCAGGTAGTTCCACACCCGAGCCGAGTGCGGCACCGTGGTGTCGATCTCAGGATTCCCGGCCACGACGACGCCTCCCAAACCAGCGGATTTCCCACCAACCTAACGCCCGGCCGACCCCCAGATGATCGATTCGCAGTCCCCCGTCCCCACCTGGCCGCCCCCGGCCGGACACACCCGGATCCGTCCCGCCCGGCAGGCGACCGGCCGGCAGGTGGGATGCGATCAGCCTGGGGAGGTCAGGGCTTCGCGGATACTGGTCTCCTGCCGGCCCAGCACGGCAGGGTCGGGGCGGAATATCACGTCCGTCATCGCTTTGAGCATGGCGATGGGCTCGCGCGCGTAGCCGACGGTCGTCGCGTGCTTGATCCAGACGTTGCTGCCGACGCCGTGGGTGTCGATCCCGGCAGCGCGGCAGAGAACGATCGCCCGGGGCAGGTGGAAGCTCTGGGTCACCACCGTCACCCGGTTCACACCGAATATTCGCTTGGCCCGGGTGCAGGAGTCCCACGTGTCGCGGCCGGCGTAGTCACGCACGATGCGGCGCGCGGGTACACCGTGGCGGAGGAGGTAGTCGCGCATCACGGTCGGTTCGTCGTATTTCTTGGTGCGGTTGTCCCCGGACACCAGGAGCACCTTCACCTTGCCCGAGCGGTAGAGCTCGGCGGCCACGTCCAAGCGCTGGGACAGGGAGAGCGACGGCGACCCGTCCGGCCTGACACCCGCCCCCATCACCAGCGCCACCGGCGCGGCGGGGACGTCTTGTACGGACGCGCGGTAACGCGCCGAGTCCAGGTACGCCCAGCTGATCGGCGCCAGCGCCACGACCACGAGCAGGACTCCGGCCACCAGCAGCCGCACGACCCAGCGCCGCTGTACACGCGACAGAACCCGCCGAACCCTCTTCACCTGTTTCGTGATCACAATTCCTGGGACGCACGTCCGCCGCAGACGGTTCGCAGTCCTGGCGCACCGGGCGGGCCTGGATCCGCCGGACGAAGGCATGTGACTTAGGCGACTTTAAGGGGTTACCTCGATGCACTGAGTGGTCGATCCATGACATGCTGTGACCAAGATTGGTCCTCGAAACAGGAAAGCGATCGACATGGCGGACAGTACCGCAGCTCGCGATCCCCAAGATCCGACGGGCGAAGAGGCCACGCGGGGATGCATCGCCCACAAGGTCGCGGCATGGGGGCTCGCCGCGCTCGTCGCGCTCCTGGGCGCCGGGGCGGTCGTGTCGTTCATCCCGCGGGGCCGGCGGCGCCGGGGGACGCGCCGGCTCCGTCGTCCGCGCCCCTGGCATCGCACGGCGCCGCCCGCCGGCGAGGAGAACGGTCTGCCGGGCGTCGGCCGGGCCTAGGCGGGTTTACGGAGCAGGAGGCTGCCCGCCGGGAAACGCTCCCTGGCCGTCGGTTCCCGGACGAGGCGGGCCGCTTCGTTCAGGCCGGCGTCGCGGAGCAGGGCGGAGAGCCGGTCGGGCGGCCAGCGGTAGGCGAGGGTCACCTTGTGGTCGAAGGGCTGCGGCGCGTCGCCGTCACAGACCTGGAAGGCGATCAGGAGGTGCCCGCCCGGGGCCAGGACGCGGTGGAACTCGGCGAACGCCTCCGGCAGCTCACCGGGATCCATGTGGATCGTCGAATAGCCGGAGAGGATGCCGCCCAGGCCGGCGTCCGGCAGGTCGAGGGCCGTCATGGTGCCCTCGTCGAAGCGGAGGTCCGGGTGGTCCGCACGGGCCCGGGCGACCATCTCCGGGGACAGGTCGACGCCGAAGGCGGGGACTCCGAGGGACGCCAGGAACGCCGTCACGTGGCCGGGTCCGCAGCCGAGGTCGGCGACCGGGCCGCCGGCGCCCCGGACCAGCTCCGCGAACGCGGTGATGAACGCGCGGTCCAGGGGCAGTTCGTCCAGGATGTCGCGGAAGAGGTCGGCGTAGAGGGCGGCGACGGCGTCGTAGGCCGCTCGGGTGACGGGGTCGGTCATGTGGGCGGACGATAGCGCTCCTGGCGGGCGGCGGGTCCGCCGGGTACCAGGCCGGAGAGTCCGCGTTCCACGGCGGCCGCGGCACGGCGGCAGAACGGTTCGGGCTCGTCCGCCGCGTCCGGGTGCTCGGGGACGAGTTCGTCCACCAGGCCGTCGCGCAGCAGGTCCGCCGAGCGGACGCCCTGGGCCGCCGCCATCTCGTCCGCCCTCGCCACGGTCCGGTGGACGATCAGCGACGCGCCCTCGGGCGGGAGCGGGGACAGCCAGGCGTGGGCGGCGGCGAGTACGCGGTCGGCGGGCAGCAGCGCCAGCGCCGCGCCGCCCGTGCCCTCGCCCAGCAGCAGGCAGAGCGTCGGCGCGGGGAGAGTGATCAGGTCGGCCAGGCAGCGGGCGATCTCGCCGGCGAGCCCGCCCTCCTCCGCGTCGGCGGACAGCACGGCGCCGGGCGTGTCGACCACGGTGACCAGCGGCAACGCCAGTTCGGCGGCCAGGCTCATCCCGCGCCGGGCGACGCGGAGGCCGGCCGGGCCGAGGGGGTGGCCGGTGCGCTGGCTGCTCCGGTCCTGGCCCACGACGACGCAGGGGGCCGCGCCGAAGCGGGCCAGGGCGAGCAGCAGGCCCGGGTCGGCCTCTCCCTGGCCGGTGCCCGACAGAGGGGTCACGTCGGTCGCGCCGTACCGGAGTAGTTCGCGGACGCCTGGACGGTCAGGGCGTCGGGACCGTTCGATCGACTCCCATGCCGTCGCCTCTGGGGGGACGCTTACGGGAGCCTGGGGCGAGGCAGACGCGGGAGGGCTTCCGCACAGGACGTTCAGCGCGCGGGACGCCACCTCGCCCAGGTCGTCGATGTCCATCACGGCGTCCAGGAGTCCCTTGGCCGCGAGGTTCTCGGCGACCTGCACGCCGCTGGGGAACGGCTCCCCGTACAGCCCCTCGTACACGCGCGGCCCCAGGAAACCGATCAGCGCGCCGGGTTCGGCGGCCGTCATATGGCCGAGCGACCCCCACGAGGCGAACACCCCGCCCGTCGTGGGGTGCCGCAGATAGACGAGGTAGGGCAGCCCGGCGGCACGGTGTGCCATCACGGCGGCGGTGATGCGGGCCATCTGGACGAACGCGGCCGTCCCCTCCTGCATGCGGGTGCCGCCGGACGACGGAGCGGCGAGCAGCGGGAGCCCCTCGGCGGTGGCGCGTTCGACGGCGGCGACGATCCGGTCGGCCGTGGCGAGGCCGATGGAGCCGGCGAGGAAGCGGAACTCGGAGACGACGAACGCGACGCGGCGGCCGCGCAGCCGCCCCTCCCCGGTGACGACGGCCTCGTCGCATCCGCTGCGTTCGCGGGCGGCGGCGAGTTCCCCGCCGTAGGGGGACGCGGGGTCGGGCAGGCCGGCGGGAGGGGTGTCCCAGCACGTCCAGCCGTCCTCGTCCAGCACGCGGCGCAGCAGTTCGCGCGCACCGACTCGTTCAGTCACGCGCCCATCATGACCGCAGGGGCAGGTCAGCCGGTGCGTGGGGGGTGGACACTGGTGGGACCCCGGCAGAAGGGAACACACGTTGTCCGACGAGATCCACTTCATGTCCGCCCGCGGCCTCGCCCGGCGGATCCGCGCCCGCGAGCTGTCGGCGCGTGAGGTCGTCCAGGCGCATCTCGACCAGATCGAACGGACGAACCCGCAGGTCAACGCCATTGTCACGCTGGTCGCGGAGGACGCGATGCGGCAGGCGCGGGAGGCCGACGAGCGGCTGGCGTCCGGGGCCCGGCCGGGGCCGCTGCACGGCCTGCCCGTCGCGCACAAGGACACCCACGCCACGCGGGGCATCCGCACCACGTCCGGGTCGCCGATCTTCGCCGATCATGTCCCGGACGCCGACGAGCTGGTCATCGAGCGGATGCGGGCGGCGGGGGTGATCACGCTCGGCAAGACGAACGTGCCGGAGTTCGCCGCCGGGTCGCACACGTTCAACCCGGTGTTCGGCCTCACCCGCAACCCCTACGACCCGTCCCGGTCGGCGGGCGGCAGCAGCGGCGGGGCGGCGGCCGCGCTGGCGTGCGGGATGCATCCGCTCGCGGACGGCAGCGACATGGGCGGGTCGCTGCGCAACCCCGCGTCGTTCTGCAACGTCGTCGGGTTCCGCCCGTCCCCGGGCCGGGTGCCGTCGTGGCCGGTGCCGGTTGGCTGGTGGACGCTGGGCGTGCAGGGCCCGATGGCCCGCGAGGTGGCGGACGTGGCGCTGCTGCTGTCGGTCCTCGCCGGGCCCGACCCGCGCAGCCCGATCGCCCTGGAGACGCCCGGTTCGGTGTTCGCCGGACCCCTCGACCGGGACGTCTCCGGGCTGCGCGTCGCCTGGTCCCCCGACCTCGGCGGAACGGTGCCCGTCGACCCGGCCGTCACCGGCGTCCTCGAACCCGCCGTCAAGGTGTTCGAGGAGCTCGGCTGCGCGGTGGAGGAGGCGTGCCCCGATCTGTCCGGCGCCGACGAGGTCTTCCGGACGCTGCGCGCATGGCACTGGGACGTCACGCTCCGCCAGCTCCTCGACGAGCGCCGCGCCGACTTCAAGCCCTCCCTCGCGCAGAACATCGATGCCGGACGCTCGCTGACCGGCGCCGACCTCGGGCGGGCCGAGGTCCTGCACACGGCGCTGTTCCACCGGGTCCGGGAATTCTTCGGGCGGTACGACGTGCTGCTCCTGCCGGTCAGCCAGGTGCCGCCGTTCGACGCCGGAATCGAGTACCCGGACGAGGTCGCCGGGGAGCCGATGCCCGACTACCTGGAGTGGATGCGGTCGTGCTTCCTCGTCTCGGCGACCGGCTGCCCCGCGCTGTCGGTGCCCGCCGGGTTCACCGGGGACGGGCTGCCGGTCGGGCTGCAGATCGTCGGCCCGCATCACGCCGACCTCGCCGTCCTCCAGGCCGGGCACGCGTTCGAGCAGGCGACCCGGCACGCGGCACGCCGCCCGCCCACTCCGTGACCACTGCTCGTCCCGGGGCCGCGGCTCGTCCCGGGGCGGCGGCTCGTCCCGTGGCTACGGCTCTGCGCGGGGGATGCGCAGGACGAGGCGCGCGCCCTTGTCGCTGTCCGCGGCGATGAGCGTCCCGCCGTGCGCGCGGGCGATGTCACGGGAGATCGTCAGGCCGAGGCCGGTGCCGCCGAGGTCGCGTTCGCGGCCCTCGGCGAGCCGGTGGAAACGCCAGAAGACGCGTTCGCGGTCCTCGGGCGGGATCCCGGCGCCGTCGTCGCGGACCTCCAGGACGGCGTCCCGGCCGGCCGAGGTCGCGGTCACCCAGATCCGTGACGCGGCGTGCCGCTCGGCGTTGTCGAGCAGGTTCGTCAGCAGCCTGACGATCTGGTGGGGCGTGACCCGCACCATGATCTCGTCGTCCACGACGAGCTCGACGGGGACGCGCCGGTCACGCCGTGTCACCTCCGCGCGGACCAGTTCGCCGAGGTCGATCAGCTCCCGCGTGACGTGCACGCCCGCGCCGAGCTTGGCCAGGATCAGCAGGTCGCCCACGATGGCCTGCAGCCGGTCGGCGTCGGCGAGCGCCGCCCGCGCGACCGCCGGCCAGTCCTCGTCCTCGGGATGCTCCAGCGCCACCTCGAGCTGGGCCCGCAACCCGGTCAGCGGGCTGCGCAGCTCGTGCGAGACGTCCGCGACGAAGGCGCGCTGGCGGGTGAGGACCTCCTCCAGCCTGCCCAGCGTCACGTTCACCGACTCGGCCAGCTCGGACACCTCGTCGACCGGGCCGGGGACGGTCACCCGGCGGTCCAGGGCGCGGCCCGTGATGTCGGCGAGTTCGTCGCTCATCTTCCGCACCGGCCGCAGCGCCCGCCGCACCGACAGCGACACGATCCACCCGGCCGTGGTGGTGCCGAGGAGCACCACCCCTGCGAGGAGGCCCATGAACAGGCCCTTGTAGCGGATGAACACGGTGATGGGCGCGCCGGCGTGCACGATCCGCCGGCCGTCCGGGGTCTGTATCCGTTCCGTGACGAGGTAGACCGGACCTCTTCCCGGGATGTCGACGGTGCGGAAGACGGGTTCGCCCACCACACGCGGCGCCGGCGCCTCCAGCGGAACGTGCCCACGCAGTGACTCACTGGACGCCAGGAGGCCGCCCTCCTCGGTCACCACCTGGAGCAGGCTGAAGTCGGTGTTCTGGACGGGCACCCTGCCCCGCGGATCGTCTGTGCGGACGAGCGTGGCGAGGTCCGCGACGGCGTCGCTGCCCCGGTCGTGCAGTCCCTCATACACCGTGGCCCGGACGGTCTGGTAGAAGAGGACGACGCCACCCACGAGCAGGAGGGCGACGATCAGGGTCGCGGCGGCGGTCACACGGGTCCGCACCGACCAGCACGACGGTGACGTCAAGTCCCCGATGTTCCGCACCCCGGCGCCCTCCCCCCTTTCCGCTCGCATGCGGCGGCAGACGCCGCGTCGCGTCCCAGCGCCTGGGGGGTGAACGCAGAACTGGTTGTTACCAGACCATTGCCCTGCGAAACATCACTACATACCGGACAGATGCCCGCGCGGCGACGCCTCCCACCCCTGGGGTGCCGGCCACGCGGGCATCTCCTCCGGTGCGGCCTGCCGCCCGCCACCCGCGCGCCGAGGAGGATCCGTCGGGGGCCGGGCCTGCTGCCGAACCGCTCCCACTCTGCACGACTCCGGTGCACGGGACGCTACATCCGCGTGACGATCACGTTTCCGCACTTCCTGGAGGAACGCGCCATAATCCGCCGCTGATCGGGGATAGGCGGACAGGAGAGAAACAAGGGAGCCGGGGACACCCCATGGACGGAGACATCAGGCCACTGGAACCCGCCGACCCCCGCGAGGTCGGCGGGCACACACTGCTGGGCCGCCTCGGCTCGGGCGGCATGGGGATGGTCTACCTCGGCGCCGATCCCGACTCCGGCGGCCGGGTCGCGGTGAAGACCATCCATCCGCACCTGGCGGGCGACCCGTCCTACCGGCGGCGGTTCAAGGACGAGGCGTACCTCGCGAGCCGCGTCGCCTCGTTCTGCACCGCGCGGGTACTCGCGCACGGCGAGGAGGACGGCCGTCCCTACCTCGTCACCGAGTACGTGGGCGGCATCTCGCTGCACAACCGGCTCGTCGGCGACGGGCCGCTGACGGCCGCCGACCTGCACGGCGTCGCCGTCGGCGTCGCCTCGGCGCTCGCGGCGATCCACGCGGCGGGGCTCGTGCACCGCGACCTCAAACCCGCCAACGTGATGCTCACCCTGTCCGGGTGCCGCGTCATCGACTTCGGCATCGCACGCAGCCAGGACTCGTGCGGCGCGACCGCCGCCACGGGCCAGGTCCTCGGCACCCCCGGGTGGATGGCGCCGGAGGTGCTCATCGGCGGTCCCGCGACGCCCGCGGCCGACGTCTTCGCCTGGGGCTGCCTCATCGCCCACGCGGGGACGGGCCGGATGCCGATCGGCGGCGATCCCGCGACCCTGCGCACCGCCGCCGACGAACCCGACCTGTCGGGGCTGCCTGAGTCGCTGGTCCCGGCCGTCCGGTCCGCGCTGGCGAAGAACCCCGCCGAACGTCCGACCGCGTCCGACCTGCTGCTCACGCTCGTCGAGCAGCAGGAGCCGCATGCCGGTGACCGGATCGGCCCGCGCCCGGCCGCCGCGCCTTCATCGGCCGCCGCGCCTCGTGCGGCCCGGCGGAACGGCCAGGAGGCGACCGACACCAAAGCGTTCACACCGATCGGTGTGGCGGGCGCCAGGTCGTCCATGCGGACGCGGTTGCTGGCGGGCGCCGGCGCCGCCGCGGGCACCATCATGATCGGCGCCATCATCGCCGGGCTGACGCAGGGCAAGGGCGACCCGCAGCCATCGCCCACGACACCGGCCCCGTCGACACCGACGGCCTCCCCCACCGCGACGAAGCGGGCGGGCGTCATCAAACCCGCACCGCCCAGGCAGCCGGCGAAGTCGCACAAACCGAAGCACAAGGCGAAACACGGCAAGCAGAAAGGCCGGCACAAACGCCTTTAGACCCCGCGCGGGGGCGTCCGCCCGGACGGTCAGGTACGCCAGATCAGGACGAGTGCGCAGTCGTCGTCGCGGGCCGCCGCCATCGTCTCCACCAGTTCCCTCGCGCCGCTGCCGAACCCCTGCGGGACGAGCCGCTCCGCCTCGCCGAGGAGCCGGTCGATGCCGGTGTCGAGGTCACTGCCCGGGGACTCCACGAGCCCGTCGGTGTACAGGAGCAGCGCGTCGCCCGGCCGCAGCTGCCCGTGCTCGGGGATGCAGCGCAGATCGGGCACGACCCCCAGCACCACGCCCTTGGCGGGACTGACCTGCCAGGCGCCGCTGCCCGCGTCGAACTGCACGGCCGGCGGATGCCCTGCCGACTCGACCGTGTACTCCCCCGTCTTCAGATCGACGACGACGTGCACGGCCGTGACGAACCCCTCGTCCCACCGCTGGCGATGCAGGTAATCGTTGCACGCCGGTAGGAAACGGTCAGGCTGGATCGATCCAAGAAGGCCGCCGAACGCGCCGGACAGCATCAGAGCGCGGGTCCCCGCGTCGGTGCCCTTCCCGGAGACGTCGACCAGCGCCACCTCCAGCGTGTCGCCGTCGCTCGCCGACACCACGAAGTCGCCGCCGAACGACGACCCGCCGGCCTGCAGCAGCACGACCTGGGAGTCCCAGCCGTCCGGCAGTTCGGGCATCTCGCCCTGGCGTCTCAGCCGGTCGCGCAGCTCCAGCAGCATCGAGTCGCCGCGCAGGCCCTGCACGCCGAGCTGCTGGCGCGTCCGGGCGAGGGTGAGCGCGAGCACCGCGGTGATCGTCAGCGTGGCGATCATCCCGATGCCGATCGCGGGGACGTCGGCCCAGGCGTTGTAGGCCACCATCGCGACCACGACGCCGAGCAGCGCGACCAGGCTCCGCACCTTCAGCAGCAGCCCGCCGCCGAGCACGATCAGTACCAGCACCCCGGAGGGGGCCAGGCCGCGGGTGTCCTTCGCCGTCGCGACCCCGATCGCGATCGCCAGGACCGCAAGCGCCGCGAACACGTACCGTTCCCTGGTCAGCTTCCCCCTGCGCAGCCATCGGTACAGCATCACGAGCACCGGGATACGGCGCAGGACGGCGCGCATTCTCGGCGGAAGGAGGTGCACCAGTCGTTGAAGCATGACTCCGGCACTGTATCGAGCAATCACCCCGGCAGGTCGGTATCCGGGCCACCGGTGACTATTTGCAACGGTCCAGCTACCGTTTCACCGGGTAGGTGGTACGGAACGGGCAGCTGGTACCGGGAGAGGCGGCGGGACATGGGACAGCCGGGAATGCGGATCACGGTGGACGCGGCGATGCGGGCACGGGACGTCTCACGCCCGAGGCCCGAAGGTGAGGAGCCGCCGGCCGCCGGCACGGGTCAGGGCCCCGGCAACGGCAAACCCGCCGAGCCCGCCAAGCGGACGAAGGCCGCCAAGAACGAGCGCCGCCGCCTCGGCAAACGCGGCGCCGCCCGCAAACCCCCAACAAACGGCCTCTGACCGCCCCTGCTTCCCCGCCCCGGCGCCGGTTCACGGCGGGGTCGGCTAGCCGACATGCCGGTTCGCCCCGGGTGGGTTCCCGCGGGCTGGTTTGCCGCGGGTCAGGTTTGGCGCGGGAGCGGCGGGAGCTTTCCCGTCCGCTCGTAGTCGCCGAGCATCTCGATCCGGCGGGTGTGGCGCGGCTCCTTGGAGTAGGCCGTCTCGATGAACAGCTCCACGAACCGGGTCGCGGACGCCAGGTCGTGCTGCCGGGCGCCGAGGCTGATGACGTTCGCGTCGTTGTGCTCGCGGGCGAGAGCGGCGGTGTCCTCGCTCCAGACGAGGGCGGCCCGCACCCCCTTGACCTTGTTGGCCGCGATGACCTCGCCGTTGCCGGATCCGCCGATCACGATGCCCAGCGTCCCCGGCTCCGCGGCCGTCCGCTCGGCGGCCCGCAGGACGAACGGCGGGTAGTCGTCGACGGCGTCGTACTCGAACGCGCCGCAGTCGACGGCCTCATGCCCGTTCGCCTCCAGCCAGGAGACCAGGTGCTCCTTCAACTCGAAGCCGGCATGGTCGGATCCAAGAAACACGCGCATGGACCCGATTCTCGCAGGCACCGGGGGGCCGTGTGCGCGCGGGTCAGCCGGTCAGTCGTCGTCGCGCCTGCGGTCGACGATCGTCCGGTCCGCCAGGTCCAGGTCGTCGTCCTCCGTGGCGTTCTCGGGCGCCTGCGGCTCGGGCGCGTCCGGTTCCTCGGCGTCGTCCGCGGGGCGCTCCGGCTCGGGCTCGGGCTCGGGCGCCTGCGGCTGCTGCGGCGGGACGGGCGGCACGGGCGGGACGGGCGGCGCGCCGAACTGCTGCGGGGCGGGCTGCTGAGGGGCGGGCTGCTGAGGGGCGGGCTGTTGCGGGGAGGGCACTGCGCCCCACGGCGGCTGCTGCTGCGGCTGGCCCTGCGGCGGGACGTAGGGAACCGCCGACGGGTGCGGCTGCACCGGCTGCTGCGGCACCCCCTGCTGCGGCATCTGCTGCTGGGGCATCTGCTGCTGGGGCATCTGCTGCTGCGGGGCGTAGGGCTGCTGGGCGTACGGCTGCTGCGCACCATACGGCTGCTGCGCGCCGAGCGGAGGCCGGCCGCCGAAGGGCTGCTGCTGAGCCTGGTCGCGCGGACGGGTGAGCAGGAAGCCGCCGAGCGCGCCGAGGCCCGCGATCCAGCCGAACATGGCGCCGAAGCCCGCGCCGTTGCCGAACGTGTTCCAGATGGTGCGGCTCAGAACGGGGCCGGGGATGTCGATCGCCCAGCCCACCAGGGCGCCGCCGACGAGGCCGGCCAGCCCGCCCGCGACGGTGGTGGCCCACCAGCCGGTGATGACCGCGCCGAGCATGCCCTGGCGCGGTTCGATCGTCCTGGCCCCGACGAAGACCAGCAGGGCGAGCAGGGCGAGGAACAGCAGGAAGGCGAAGTCGACGGCGAGCAGGTGGGTCCAGTCGGGTCCCCCCGGCGTCAGCCGCCACTGAGGGAACTGAAACGTCCACACCAGCGGCCCGATGCCCCCGCTGTACTCGAAACCGCTCTCCCGGATCGCATCGACGACCCACTGGTTGTTGAACAGCAACGCCAGAAGGGCGATGGGCGCTATCGCGCCGCCCGCCATGACCACCATCCGCCGCATCGTCATGGCGCGCAAGGGTAGTGGTGATCGGTGTCCGCCGGTAGGCCCCGCACTACACCCGGTAGGCGGACGGGAAGCGGAATCCGGGGTCGACCTGCTCCTCCAGGTCCTCCCCCGCCGCCCGGCTCGCCCAGCTCCGCGCGTTCTTGACGTGGAATTCGACGGCCAGCCGCTGGAACTCGTCCCAGTCCTGGACCCGCGCGTCCACCTCGGCGCGCATCCGGTCGAGGGCGGCGACGTTGCCGTCCTCCAGGACGACGCCGTCCCGGCCCTGCTCCAGCGCCCGGACGGCGGCGGACTGCCCGATCCAGGTCAGCAGGTCACCGCCGACGTGCTCGCGCAGGTAGTCGACGTCGTCGTCGGTCTGCACCTTGTTGCCGACGACGCGGATGGCGATGTCGTAGTCGCGGGCGTACTCGGTGTACTGCCGGTAGACGCCGACGCCTTTGCGGGTGGGCTCGGCGACCAGGAACATCAGGTCGAACCGAGTGAACAGCCCGGACGCGAACGTGTCGGCGCCGGCGGTCATGTCGACGATGACGTACTCGCCGGGCTTGTCCACCAGATGGTTGAGGTAGAGCTCGACCGCGCCGGTCTTGGAGTGGTAGCAGGCCACGCCGAGGTCGTCGTCGTTGAACGGGCCGGTGGCGAGGAGCGTGACCCCGTCCACCTCCTGTCCGGCGGCGTGGACCGGGTCGTCGCCGCGGAACCGCAGCAGCCGCGAGCCCGTCCCGGGCGGGGTGGTCTTGACCATCGCGGACGCGGAGGAGATGCGGGGGTTGTCGCCGCGCAGGTACTCCTTGATCTCGGGGAGCCGGTCGCCCAGCGCGGGAATCTTCGCGGCGCGGTCCTCGTCCAGGCCGAGCGCCACGCCGAGGTGCTGGTTGATGTCGGCGTCGATGGCCACCACCGGCAGCCCGCGCCCGGCCAGGTGCCGGACGAACAGCGACGACAGGGTGGTCTTGCCGCTGCCGCCCTTGCCGACGAACGCAACCTTCACGATTACCCCATTTCGGATATGAAAACCGTTACCAGTGTCGGGGCAATCGAGTCTGGCGGAGGGTGCGGCGGGAGGCAAGCGGAACGGCCGAAGATCACCGAATCGGCGGGACGGGTCAGCGGACGGCGGCCGCCGGGTCGAACCCGAAGGGCAGCTCCAGGCGGTGCGCGGCCAGCAGACCGGCGTCCGTGAGCAGATCCCGGGTGGGACGGTCGGCCGTGATGACGCCGCCGGAGAGGATCACCGACCGCGGGCACAGCTCGGCCGCATACGGCAGGTCGTGCGTCACCATCAGGACCGTCACGTCCAGGCTCAGCAGGATCTCCGCCAGTTCCCGGCGGCTCGCCGGGTCCAGGTTGGAGGACGGCTCGTCCAGCACGAGGATCTCCGGCTCCATCGCCAGGACCGTCGCGACGGCGACGCGGCGGCGCTGCCCGAAGCTGAGGTGCTGGGGCGGCCGGTCGGCGACGTCCAGCATGCCGACGCGGGTCAGCGCGTCCCGCACCCGGCGGTCCAGTTCGGCGCCGCGCATCCCGAGGTTGGCCGGGCCGAACGCGACGTCCTCGCGGACGGTCGGCATGAACAGCTGGTCGTCGGGGTCCTGGAAGACGATGCCGACGCGGCGGCGGATCTCCCGCAGCGTCTTCTTGTCGCCCGCGCCGACCGCGAGACCGCCGACCCTGACCTCGCCGAGACCGCCCTGCAGAATGCCGTTCAGGTGCAGCACGAGCGTGGTCTTCCCGGCGCCGTTCGGCCCGAGCAGCGCGACCCGCTCACCCCGCCCGATCGTCAGGTCGACGCCGTAGAGGGCCTGCGTGCCGTCGGGGTAGGCGTAGGCGAGGCCCTTCACTTCGAGCGATGGCGTCATGGTGCGATCCAAGCAGCCAGGGCGACCAGGGCCGCGGCCGAGGGCAGCGCGGCGGCGGCCGTCCACTGCGCGGCGGTCGCGCCCACGTCGTGCATGACGGGCATGCGGCCGTCGTAGCCGCGGCTCACCATCGCCAGGTGGACGCGCTCGCCGCGCTCGTAGGACCGCAGGAACAGCGCGCCGACCGACTTGGCGAGCACCCCGGTGGCGCGGACGCCGCGGGCCTCGAAGCCCCGGGACGCCCGCGCCACCTTCATCCGTCCCAGCTCGGCCGTGACGACGTCGACGTACCGGAGCATGAACGTGGCGATCTGCGTGAGGAGCGACGGCATCCGCAGCCGCTCGATGCCGAGCAGCAGCAGCCGCGGCTCCGTCGTCGCGGCGAGCAGGATGGACGCGACCACGCCGAGGGTGCCCTTGGCGAGGATGTTCCAGGCGTCCCACATCCCGCCCTCGCTCACCCGCAGGCCCAGCACGGCGATCTTCTCGCCCTCGGCGACGAACGGCAGGAGGACCGCGAACGCGACGAACGGGACCTCGATCACGGTCCGCCGCGCGACCGTCCGGAGCGGGACGCGGGCGATCAGCGCGACCGCCGCGAGCAGCAGCGCGTACACGCCGAACGCCCACATCCGCTCCCGGGGCGTGGCGACGACCAGCAGCACGAACGCCAGCACCGCGACGATCTTGGTCTGCGGCGGCAGGCGGTGCACCGGCGACGCGCCCGGCACGTACAGCCGGTGCGCGTGACCCGCGCCCACTACCCCTGCCCGGACGGTCCGGCCGGCGCCTTCTCCTCCGGCTCCTGCGAGGCGGGGACCGCGTCGCGCCGCCGGACGGCCCAGAACAGCCCGCCGCCGATGAGGAGGACGGCTCCGACGCCGATCACGCCGGACAGCCCGGCCGAGACCCACTCGTTGTCGACGCCCTTCACCCCGTAGTCGCCGAGCGGGGAGTCCTTGAGCGCGTGGTCCTTCTCCTCGGCGCTGATGCCCTCCTCCTCGGCGACCTTCTCCAGGCCGTCGGGGCTGCCGCTGGCGTAGTAGCTGACGAGCCCGGCGAGGACGAGGGAGACCAGCAGGAACCCGATGAAGAAACGCTTGGTGGCCATCTGTCTCCTCCTCAAGCCCGGGACGGGGTGGGCCGGGCGGTGCGCAACTCGACCGGCTTCATCAGGCCGCGCGCGCCGTACACGAGGTCCGGCCGGACGGCGAGCACGCTCGACACGGTCACGGCGGTGATCAGTGCCTCGCCGATGCCGATCAGCACGTGCACGCCGAGCATCGCGGCGGCGACCTTGCCGATCGACACGTCCGCCGTCCCGCCCACCGCGTAGATCAGCGTGAACGCGAGAGCGGACGCGGGCACCGACACGAGCGCCGCCGCGAACGACGCCCCGCCCGCCGACGCCCGCGTCTTGGGCAGCACCCGCAGCAGCGACCGGAACACCGCGTACCCCACCAGGACGGTGACCAGCGCCATCAAGATGATGTTGACGCCGAGCGCGCTGAGGCCGCCGTCCGCGAACAACAGCGCCTGTAGGAACAGGACGACCGAGACGGCCAGTACGCCGGTGTAGGGACCGACGAGTATGGCCGCGAGCGCCCCGCCCAGCAGGTGGCCGCTCGTCCCGGCGGCGACCGGGAAGTTGAGCATCTGCGCGGCGAACACGAACGCGGCCGTCAGCCCCGCGAGGGGCGCGGTCCGGTCGTCGAGCTCACGCCGCGCACCGCGCAGCGCGATCCCCACCCCGGCCACCGCCACCGCACCGGCCGCGATCGAGACGGGCGCGTCGATGAAGCCATCGGGTACATGCACTGTGAGCTCACCGTCCTACCTGTTCCTGTCGGTAGGACCAGTTTGACGGCACATCACCCGCAGTTGCAACATGCTCGCAATAGCAAACCACATGTAACTTGCGAGCTATATCACAAAGTGCCAGCATGCAATTGCCCACAGTCGCCCATGCTCCCCGCGCATGCGGGGATGGTCCACTCTTCGACGGCGTCGTCGCGGTCGCGGGCACGTGCTCCCCGCGCACGCGGGGATGGGCTTCTGTGGGCTCGAACCTCAGTCGAAGATCGGGTCCCGGGTCCGGCTCCGCTTCAGTTCGAAAAAGCCGTCCGTGGCCGACACCGCCACTACACCGTCCCAGAGTCGGGTCGCCGCCTCGCCGCGCGGGGCCGGCGACACCACCGGGCCGAAGAACGCGTTGCCCTCGACCTCGATCACCGGGGTGCCGACCTCCTGGCCGACCCGGTCGATGCCGTCCTTGTGCGAGGCCCGCAGCGCCTCGTCGTAGTCGGTGGACTCGGCGGCGTCCGCGAGCGCCGGGTCCAGGCCCGCCGCGGTCAGCGCCGCCTCGAAGAAGGGGCGGCCGAACTCTGCCTTCTCGTGGTGGCGGCGCGTGCCCATCTCGGTGTAGAGCTTCCCGAGAACCTCCGGCCCGTACTTCTGCTCGGCGGCGATGCACACGCGCACCGGGCCCCAGCCGTCCTTGAGGCCCTGCCGGTACTCCTCCGGGACGTCCTTGTCCTCGTTGAGGACGGACAGGCTCATCACGTGCCAGCGCACCTCGATCGGGCGCAGCTTCTCCACTTCCAGGATCCAGCGGGAGGTCATCCAGGCCCAAGGGCACAGGGGGTCGAACCAGAAGTCCACGGGGGTGAGAGCGTCCTTAGCCAACGTCGCCTCCTACAGCGCGATACGGGGTGCCTTAAGGCGACAACCGGGGCGCGGCCGTCCCGATTCCCGCCCGCGTGAAGGTTTCAAATGACGTGGCGCACGGGCCGGATCGGCCCGCGGTTGGTAGACATGAGGGCACCAAGCGATTAAGCCGACCAAGGAGTTCATGTGGCAGGCAACCTCACGCGCGACGAGGCGCGGGAACGCGCCCGGCTGCTCACCGTCGAGTCGTACGCGGTCGAACTGGACCTGACGACGGGTGAGGAACGTTTCGGGTCCACCACGGTGATCCGGTTCGGCAATGCCGAGACCGGCGCGTCCACCTTCGTCGACCTGCACGGCGCCGTCGTGAGGGAGGCGACGCTGAACGGCAAGGCCCTGGACCCCTCGTCCTATGACTCCGAGAAGGGGCGGCTGCCGCTGCCGGACCTGGCCGCGGAGAACGAACTGCGTGTCGTGGCCGACTGCGCGTACTCGCGGTCGGGTGAGGGCCTGCACCGGTTCGTGGACCCCGTCGATGACAGCGTCTACCTGTACTCGCAGTTCGAGACCGCCGACGCGCACCGCATGTACACCTGCTTCGACCAGCCCGACCTGAAGGCGACCTTCGAGCTGACCGTGCACGCGCCGGAGGACTGGGAGGTCGTCACCAACGAGTCCGCCGAGTCCGCCGAGGGCGGGACGTGGCACTTCCTGCCGACTCCCCAGATCTCCACCTACATCACCGCGCTCATCGCCGGGCCGTACCACGTCGTCCGGGACGAGTACCGCCGCGACGACGGCACCGTCATCCCGCTCGGCGTGTTCTGCCGGGCGTCGCTGGCCGAGCACCTCGACGCCCCCGCGATCGTGGACGTCACGCGGCAGGGCTTCGGCTACTTCGAGAAGGTCTTCGGCCGGGAGTACCCGTTCGGCAAGTACGACCAGCTGTTCGTCCCCGAGTTCAACGCGGGCGCGATGGAGAACGCGGGCGCCGTCACGTTCCTGGAGGACTACGTCTTCAGGTCGCGGGTCACCGACGCCGCCTACGAACGGCGCGCCGAGACGATCCTGCACGAGATGGCGCACATGTGGTTCGGCGACCTGGTCACCATGCGCTGGTGGGACGACCTGTGGCTGAACGAGTCGTTCGCCACGTACATGAGCGTCCTGTGCATGGCCGAGGCCACCAAGTGGAAGGGCGCGTGGACGACGTTCGCGAACCTGGAGAAGGCGTGGGCGTACCGGCAGGACCAGCTGCCCTCCACCCACCCGATCTCTGCCGACATCCCCGACATCCGCGCCGTCGAGGTCAACTTCGACGGGATCACCTACGCCAAGGGCGCGTCCGTCCTCAAGCAGCTGGTGGCCTATGTCGGCCTCGACAACTTCCTGGAGGGCGTGCGCCGCTACTTCGACCGGCACGCGTGGGGCAACACCGTCCTGACCGACCTGCTGGGCGCGCTGGAGGAGACTTCCGGCCGCGACCTGGCGTCGTGGTCGAAGGAGTGGCTGGAGACCGCAGGCGTCAACACGATGCGGCCCGAGTACGAGCTGGACGCCGACGGGAACTTCTCGTCGTTCGCCGTTCTGCAGGAGGCCAAGGCCGACTACCCGACGCTGCGCTCGCACCGCCTCGCGATCGGGCTGTACGACAAGACCGCTACGAATGCGGTTGCCGGGGGGCGTGGGGGGTCGTCCCCCCACACGAAACTCGTCCGGCGGGAGCGCGTCGAGCTGGACGTGGTCGGCGCCCGGACGGAGGTTCCGGAGCTCATCGGCAAGAAGCGGCCCGACCTCGTCCTGGTCAACGACGACGACCTCGCGTTCGCCAAGATCCGGCTCGACGAGCATTCGCTGCGAACGCTGATCGAGAGCATCGGCGACATCAGGGAGAGCCTGCCGCGCGCCCTGTGCTGGTCGGCGGCGTGGGACATGACCCGCGACGCCGAGATGGCCACCCGCGACTATGTCCGTCTCGTCGCGCAGGGCGTCCGGGGCGTCACCGACATCTCGGTCACGCAGACGCTGCTGCGGCAGGCGCGGCTCGCCGTCCAGCAGTACGCGGACCCGGCCTGGCGCACGGAGGGCCAGGCGCTCATGGCCGACACCCTGTCGGAGCTGGCCCGCGAGGCCGCGCCCGGCTCGGACCTCCAGCTCGCCTACACGCAGGCGTTCGCCGCGTCAGCCGTCTCCGGCGACCACCTGGCGTTCGTCCAGGGCCTGCTGGACGGCTCGCAGGTCCTCGACGGCCTCACCGTCGACACCGACCTGCGCTGGTCCCTGCTGCGCCGCCTCGTCGTCACCGGCAAGGCGGGCGAGGCCGAGATCGACGCCGAGCACGGGCGGGACCGCACCGCCGCCGGCGAACGGCACGCCGCCGGATGCAGGGCCGCGATCCCGTCCGCGGACGCCAAGGCCGCCGCGTGGGAGCGGATCGTGTCCGGCGACCTGCCCAACGCCGTGTTCCGGGCGACGCTCGGCGGCTTCGTGGAGCCCGACCAGGCCGACCTGCTGGTGCCCTACGCCGACCGGTACTTCGCCGAGGTCGGGCGCATCTGGAAGGAGTGGAGCAGCGACATGTCCCAGACGTTCGCGGAGGTCGCCTACCCCTTCCTGGCGATCGAGCAGTCCACGCTCGACCGCACCGAGGCGTACCTGGCCGACGAGAAGCCCCCGCCGGCGCTCGCCCGGCTCCTGTCGGAGGGGCGCGACGGCGTCGCCCGCGCCCTGCGCGCCCGCGCGAAGGACGCCGTGTCCGCCTGAGCCCGGGCGTGTGCGCCGGGCGCCCGTCCCCGGGCGCGTGAACCGGTCCGCTTGAGCCTGTCCCCGACCCCCGTGACCATGGGATCGTTACCTGGTCACGGGGAGGGGATTGCGTGGAGACGGTGCGAGACGTTCTGGCGGCGCTGGCCCGGCGGTACGCGTTCGGGGACCTGGCCGCGCTGGTCGGGCGGGACCGTCTCGTCCCCGACGGCCGCGCGGGCGCCGTCGCGGCCCTCTGCGCGTTCGGGCAGCGCGTCCTCGACCTGGACGCCGAGGACTTCGGCATGCCCGAGGACGCCGGCGAGGTCCCCCGCGACCTCCTCGACCGCGCCCGCGCCAGCCGCATGCCGCAGGCGCCCCGGGAACGTCCCCGCGGCGCGCTCGCCAGCCTCCGCCCCGCCTACTCCCTCCTGCTGGAGGTCATCGCGATCCGCTGGGACCGCCGCGACATGGCCGCGCTCGTCGCCGCCGTCCACATCGCCGGCGAGTACCTCCCGATGCTCGCGTGGGAGCCCGTCCTCGGGCACGCCGGAGACCCCGCCCGCATCGGCGCCGCGGTGGAAGGCGAGGGCAGCCGCTTCGGCGTCCCCATCGAGCCGGGCTCGCCCCGCATGTGCGACCACACCCGTCCGGAACGTTCCGCTTGCGAGCGCACCCTGCGCGTCTCCAAGGAGCCGCCGCCCGGCTGGCGCGCCTACCTCGACCGGCAGCACAGCCAGGTCGCCTCCGCTCTCGGCGACTGCGCGGCCCGCTGCCGGACCCCCTGCACGGTCATGACCCGCCTGGACGACCTCGTCCGCGGCGACCTCACCGACCGGTGCAAGCTGGCCGCCGACTTCACCGACAGCGCGCTGGTGAAGCTCCGTCACGCCGCGCCGGTCGGCCACGGGTTCGGCGTCCCGTCCCCGGAGGAGGTCCAGGCGGCCTGGGCCCGGGCCCGCAAGTCCCTGTCCCGCCAGCCTCTGGGCAAGGCGGCCTTCGCCGGCGCCGAAGACGACCCCTACCCCCTCCCGGGTCTCCCCGGTCTGTTCTCCGCCATCGCCGCGACCTCCTTGAGCCCCGACACCCTCCTCCGGGACGTGACGACGAGGATCACGGCGACCCTCGCCTGAAGAGCTTCAGGGCGTCGCGGGTCCGCAGGTCGTCCAGGAGGACGGGGCGGCCGTCGGGGCCGGCGAGGGGGACTCGCCAGTTGGGGTATTCGTCCGTGGTGCCCGGCTGGTTCTGGGTGCGGCGCTCGCCGGCGGCGTCGGCGAGGGAGATGCCCGTGAGGCGGGCCGGGGTGCGGGCCAGGAAGGCGTGCAGGGCCGTCACGATCTCTTCGTCGTGGTCCGCGGAGCCCGCGTCCAGAGCTCTCATGATCTCCGCCGGCGGGGTGGGCAGCAGGTTCTCGGTGCTGAGGACGGTCAGCCAGTCCGTGAGGTGGCGGCGGTGGTCGTCCTCCTCGCCGGCGCGGGGCCGGGTGAGGAGGCCGAGGCGGTCGCGGAGGGCTATGTGGTCGCCGTGGACGAAGCCGGTGATCGGCGGCATGTCGTGGGTGCCGACGGTGGCGAGGGACAGTTCGCGCCACCTGCCCGGGGGCTTGGGACGTCCCTGCGCGTCACGCTCGAACCACAGCAGGGACGTGCCGAGGATGCCGCGGTCGGCCAGGCCGTCGCGGAACTCGGGTTCGACGGTGCCGAGGTCCTCGCCGACGACCACGGCGCCCGCGCGTTCGGCCTCCCACGTCAGGCAGCCGAGGAGGGCGTCGCGGTCGTAGCGGACGTAGGTACCGTCCGCCGGTGAGCCGCCCTCGGGCACCCACCACAGACGCGACACCTGCATGGCGTGGTCCAGGCGCAGGCCGCCGCCGCGCCGGAACGCCGTGGCCAGCATCTCGCGGAACGGGACGTAGGCGGCCTCGGCGAGACGGTGCGGATGCCAGGGCGGCTGGCCCCAGTCCTGGCCGCGCTGGTTGAACTCGTCCGGGGGCGCCCCGACGCTCATGCCGGGGGCGAACAGGTCGCGGTAGATCCAGGCGTCCGCGCTGCCGTGCGCGACGCCGACCGCCAGGTCGTGGACGATCCCGACCGGCATCCCGGCGTCGCGGGCGGTCCGCTGCGCCGCCGTGAGCTGGCCGTCCAGCCGCCACTGCAGCCAGGCGTGGAAGTCGACGCGGCCGGCGAGGCGGGCGGCCTCGTCCGCGACGGCCCGGCTCCCCGCGTCCTGGAGTTCGGCGGGCCAGCGGCGCCAGTCCGGGCCGTGCTTCTCGGCCAGCGCGCACCAGGTGGCGAACGCGGTGAGGGCCGTCCCCTCGCGGGCGCGGAACCCGTCGTAGTCGCGCTGCGCCCCGGTGCCGCGCGGGAGCCGGTGGAGGGCTTCGAGGGCCTGCAGCTTGGCCGTCCACACCGCGTCGCGGTCGAGGGCGGCGCCGTCCGCGCGGAGCGGCGCCGCGAGGGCGGACAGGCGTTCGCGGTCCTCGGGCGGGAGGGTCGCGTACTCGGGGACGTCTTCGACGCGCAGGTAGATCGGCGCGGCGAACCGGCGGCTCATCGGCGAGTACGGGGAGGGGCTGACCGGCGGCACGGGCTCGGTGGCGTGCAGCGGGTTGATCAGGGTGAAGCCGGCGCCCAGCTCCCGGGCGCTCCAGGACGCGAGGTCCGCCAGGTCGCGCAGGTCGCCGAGGCCCCAGGACGCGCGGGAGCGCACGGAGTACAGCTGGACGGTGAACCCCCACAGGCGGCCGGGCGGCTTCAGCCGGCGGGGCGCGACGAGCAGCGGCGCGGTCCGCGTCCCGGAGCGGAGGCGGTGCCAGCCGGTCGGGAGGTCCGCCGTCGCGGGCACGGTCTCGCCGGTCGCGAGTTCCACGGTCAGGCCGCGTTCCACGGTCGCGCCGCGCAGGCTCGCCGGCAGGCCGTCCCCCTGGCGGACGACGACGACCGGCGGCAGCCCGCCTCCCGGCTGCCCGGCGCGTTCCAGCTCCGCCCGGACGGCGGCCGGGGACGACGCGTCCACCCCCAGCGCCGCCAGGACGGAGACCAGGGTGCCGGGCGAGACCGCCGCCTCCCGTCCACGCCAGTCGGTGTAGCCGGTCGCGACACCGTGCCGTTCCGCCAGCGTGATCAGTTCATCGTCGCCCACGCCTGCACCATGCCCGGTGCGCGCGTGCTCACGCCGTCCAGATCGCGGGCTTGCGGCCGATCCACGGGCGGGCCTCTTCGAGCTGCGCGGACAGCGAGATCAGGGTGCCCTCACCGCCGAGGCGTCCCGCGAGCATGACCCCGATCGGCAGGCCGGACGTCTCCGCGTCCGACGTCCAGTACAGCGGGACGTTCACCGCCGGCTGCCCGGAGATGTTGTACGGGGCGGTGAAGGGGGTGAACCGCTCCTGCCGCGCGAAGTTCTCGGCGGGCTCCTGGTCGTGGAAGTACCCGATCGGGGCGGGCGGCTGCGCGAGCGTCGGATGCAGGATCGCGTCGAACTCGTCCATCACCGGGAACGCCGCGCGCAGCGCCCCCTGCAGCGCGGCGTGGGCCTGGAAGAGCTGCGGCGCCGTGGTGGCCTCGCCGCGCGCCCGCAGCCAGCGCGTCAGCGGCTGGAGGAGGTGCTCGCTCTCGTCCGCGACGGGCGTGATCGTCGCCATGACGCCCCACAGCATCTCGAAGTGCGGGACGAGTTCGGGCCCGAGCACCCGCGGCAGTTCGACGACCTCGTGGCCCAGTTCCTCCAGCAGTTCCGACGCCGCCTCGTACGCGGCTACGCAGTCGGGATGCACCTCGGCGCCCGGCACGGCCGGCTCCATGCTCCGCGCGATCCGCAGCCTGCCCGGCGGGCGTTCGGCATGGGAGGCGAACGTGCCCTCGACGGGCGGCGCCGCGTACAGGTCGCCGGGCATGTGCCCCGCCATCACGTCCAGCAGCAGGGCCGCGTCCCGGACGGTCCGGGCGATGGGCCCGTTCGTGGACAGCCCGAACAGGTCCGGGACGACCGGCCCCTGCGAGACCCTTCCGCGGGTGGGCTTGATCCCGAAGAGCCCGCACACGCTGCTGGGGATCCGGATCGAGCCGCCGCCGTCGCTGCCCTGCGCGATGGGCGCCAGCCCGGACGCGACCGCCGCGGCGGCGCCGCCGCTGGACCCGCCCGCCGACCGGGAGAGGTCCCACGGCGTGCGCGCCGGCGGCGCGACGGCGCCCTCGGTGTAGCACGGGAGGCCGAACTCGGGCGTCGTCGTCTTGCCGAGGAGCACCGACCCGGCCTGCCGCAGCAGCGTCACCACGTTGTCGTCCGCGAAGCCGGTCAGATCGGAGTAGACGCCCGACCCGAGGGTCACCCGGACGCCGTTCACCATGTTCAGGTCCTTGATGGGGATCGGGACGCCGTGCAGCGGCGGCAGATCCGCCGGGTCCGCGGCGTCCATCACGGCCTTCTCCGCCTGCCGCGCCTCCTCGCGGGCGCGCTCGGCGGTGACCGTCGCGTAGGCCCCGACCTGCTCGTTGAGTCGTTCGATACGGGCCAGATAGTGGTCGGCGAGTTCGACCGGAGATACTTCCCCGGTGCGGACGGCCGCAGCCATCCGGGTGGCGCTGAGGTCATGGGTTTGTGTCACAAACCGGAACGGTAGACGCCGTGTGCGCGGGCATCAAAGAGGGCAGGGACGACTGCAGCGGCAGGAGGAGAAGAATATCCACGTACCCATCCGTCACGGCAGTGAATCACCTACGGACGGCGACAAAACTATTAACCCTGCATGACTAGTCGCCAACCGTCCCGATGATTACTCTGCGCACGGAGGATCATGCCCCCGATGGGAAAGGAATACGGAGCGTCACTCATGGCGATCATGGAGCGGGGCAACACGCAGGGGGCCAGGGGCCGGCCCCGGGCCCAGTCGGACGTAACGGGGTCGGAGGAAGCGCGTGACCACCATCACCAGGCTCCCGTGAAGGAGCGTCCCGAGGAGGGCACCGCCGCCGCGATGCTCGCCGACCCCCGGATCCGCCGCTGGCTGTGGCTGGCCGGCGTAGCCGTCGCCGCCGGCGCCGGCGCCACGGTCGTGGCCAGCTGGCGGCTCGGCCTCACCGTCGCGGTATTGGTTGTCGTCGGGGACGTCGTCCGCCGGTCCCGCAAGAGCTCCACCGTCGTCGCCTGGCAGAAGTCCTCGGCCGCCGAACGGCGCACCGAGAAGCAGCTGAAGTCCCTCCAGCGCAACGGGTACCTCGTGCTGCACGCACGCGCCGTGCCCCGCGACGACGAGGGCGTCAGCGACGGGCGCATCGACCACCTGGTGATCGGGCCGAGCGGCGTCTACGCCATCGACTCCGAGAAATGGGACAAGCGCCTCCCCGTGCGCACCATGTCCCACCTCAAGCTCTTCCACGGCCCCTTCAACAAGAAGGACCGCCTGGACGAGGCCCGCTGGGAGGCCCAGCAGGCCAGCAGGATCCTCGCCGGACGCGTCGGCTTCGACGTCCCGGTGCAGCCCTCCGTGGCGATCTACGGGCCGTCCATCCCGTGGAAGGTCATGCGGGTCCGCGACGTCGACGTCTACGCGGGCAACCGGGCGCGCGCGTACCTGCGCCGCCGACCGAAGATCCTGACCGACGGCGACGTCCAGCGCATCTTCCAGGCGGCCGAGAAGGCCCTGCCGCCGAAGTACCCCGAGTAGCACAGGGGGCGGCCCACTTCCCCGGGCCGCCCTGCCGGGACGCGCGCGTCCCGGCTTTTTTCATGCCCTCGCCCGGTTGGTAGCATCGAGGGCCACGGGCCGGCCCGCGCGCGACCTCCGCTGAGCCGGCGGCAGCGTCGCGATCCGCCGCTGCGAGCAACCACGATTCCGCCGCCGCGGGCATGCGCATCGCTCCCGCACCGCGGGATCGCCTCACGTCACGTCAAGGTTGGAGAGGTCACACATGCCACCGCTCAGGTCACGCACGGTCACCCATGGCAGGAACATGGCGGGCGCCCGCGCGCTCATGCGGGCCAGCGGCGTGGAACGCGAGGACTTCGGCAAGCCGATCGTCGCGGTGGCCAACAGCTACACCCAGTTCGTGCCCGGCCACGTCCACCTGAACGAGGTCGGCAAGGTCGTCGCCGGCGCCGTCCGCGAGGCCGGCGGCGTCCCCCGCGAGTTCAACACGATCGCCGTGGACGACGGCATCGCCATGGGCCACGACGGCATGCTGTACTCGCTGCCGTCCCGCGAAGTGATCGCCGACGCCATCGAGTACATGGTCAACGCGCACTGCGCCGACGCCCTCATCTGCGTCTCAAACTGCGACAAGATCACCCCGGGGATGCTGCTGGCCGCGCTGCGCCTGAACATCCCGGCCGTGTTCGTCTCCGGCGGCCCGATGGAGGCCGGCAAGCCCGTCGAGGGCGTCATGGGCGGCGACAAGCTCGACCTGATCGACCCCATCATCGCGTCCGCTGACGACTCGATCGCCGAGGACAAGCTCCTCGAAATGGAGGAGGCCGCCTGCCCGACCTGCGGGTCCTGCTCCGGCATGTTCACCGCCAACTCGATGAACTGCCTCACCGAGGCGATCGGGCTGGCGCTGCCCGGCAACGGCACCGTCCTCGCCACCCACACCGCCCGCCGCCGCCTCTACGAGGACGCCGGCCGCACCGTCGTGGACGTCGCCCGCCGCTACTACGAGGACGACGACGAGAGCGTCCTGCCGCTGAACATCGCCACCCGCGACGCGTTCGCGAACGCCATGGTGCTGGACGTCGCCATGGGCGGCTCCACCAACACGATCCTGCACCTGCTCGCCGCCGCGACCGAGGCCGGCGTGGACTTCGGCCTCACCGACATCGACGAGCTGTCCCGCCGCGTCCCCTGCATCTGCAAACTGGCCCCCGCGACCGGCAAGTACCACGTCGAGGACTGCCACCGCGCCGGCGGCGTCCCCGCCCTCCTCGGCGAACTGAACCGCGGCGGCCTGCTGCACAGCTCCGCCCACTCGATCCACTCCGCGTCCATGGACGAGTTCGTCGCCAAGTGGGACGTCGGCTCCCCCGACGTCCTGCCCGAGGCCGTCGAGATGTTCCACGCGGCGCCCGGCGGCGTCCGCAGCACCTCCGCGTTCTCGCAGAGCGCCCGCTGGGAGTCGCTCGACCTCGACCGCGCGGACGGCTGCATCCGGTCCGTCGAGCACGCCTACACCGCCGACGGCGGCCTCGCCGTCCTGCGCGGCAACATCGCCCCCGACGGCGCGATCGTCAAGACCGCCGGCGTCGAGGAGGAACTGTGGACGTTCACCGGCCCCGCCGTCGTCTTCGAGTCGCAGGACGACGCCGTCGAGGGCATCCTCGGCGGCAGGGTGAAGGCCGGTGACGTCGTCGTGATCCGCTACGAGGGCCCGAAGGGCGGCCCCGGGATGCAGGAGATGCTGTACCCGACGAGCTTCCTCAAGGGCCGCGGGCTCGGCAAGGCGTGCGCGCTGATCACCGACGGCCGGTTCTCCGGCGGCACGTCCGGCCTGTCCATCGGGCACGCCTCCCCCGAGGCGGCGGGCGGCGGCATCATCGCCCTCGTCGAGGACGGCGACCGCGTCGTGATCGACATCCCGAACCGGGTCCTCGAACTCGACGTCCCGTCCGACGAGCTGGACATCCGGCGCGAGAAGCTGCTCGCCGACCTCGGCGGGTACCGTCCCCGCGACCGGCACCGCCCGGTCAGCGCCGCCCTGCGCGCCTACGCGGCCATGGCCACCTCCGCCTCCACCGGCGCGGCCCGCGACGTCGGCCAGCTCGACCGCCCGCTCGGCTGAGCATTACCCGCCGGGTAATCGCTTTCGTTCCCCGTCACGGGCCAGAGTGGACATACCGGCCGGGGCCTTCCGGCCCCGGCCGCACCACTCGAAGGAGACCGTGATGACCGCCTACGCCCTCGCCCACCTGCACCCCCAGCCGCCGCTGCACGACGACGTCTTCATCTACATGGAGCGCATCCAGGCCACCCTGGACCCGTTCGGCGGCCGCTTCCTCGTGCACGGCACCGACCCCGAGGTGATCGAAGGGCCGGTGGAGGGAAGCTACGTCCTGATCGGGTTCCCCGACATGGACAAGGCGCGCGGCTGGTACGAATCAGACGCCTACCAGGCGATCCTGCCCATGCGCACCGACACCATGGGAGGCACGGCCGTCCTCCTCCACGGTGTCCCCGACGGCTACGACGCCGCCGCCACCGCGAAGTTCATCCGCGAGGCCCAGACCGCCTGACGAGGCGGCCCCGCCCGGAAACGCGCCTAGGAACAGCAGCCGCCTCCGCAGCAGCCCCCTCCGGCTCCGCCTCCGCCCGCAGGCTTGGGCGGGGGCGCGGTGCTCCGGGACGTGCCGGTGACGGCGACCGTGGACAGGAGCTTCACCGTGTCGCCGTGCCCGTCCGGGCACGGAGCCGGATCGGACGCGTTGATCATCGGACGGGTGACCTCGAAGGTCGACCCACAGGCGCGGCAGCGGTAGTCATAGCGAGGCACGCCCCAAGGATACGCGCGTCACGCGGCGGGTTCCGTCACGTAGGCCGCCCATTGGGGGTCGCCGTCGTGGACGAGGCCGATGAGGCGCCAGTGGGCGCCCCGGGGGACGGCGGGGGTCATGGTGAGCGTCCAGCCGAGTTCGGAGAGCAGACGGTCGGCTTTGCGGTGGTTGCAGGTCATGCAGGACGCGACGCAGTTCTCCCACACGTGCTTGCCGCCGCGGCTGCGCGGGTGGACGTGGTCGATGGTCTCGGCGCGGCGGCCGCAGTAGACGCAGCGGAAGTTGTCGCGGCGCATCAGGGCGGCGCGGGTGAGGGGGACGCGGGTGCGGAAGGGGATGCGCACATAGCGGCGGAGCCGTATGACGGAGGGGACCTCGATCGTCATCGTGGCCGAGTGCAGCGCCGCGCCCGAGGTGTCGTGGTGGACGATCTCCGCCTTCTCCCGAAGCACGAGGCAGACCGCCCGCCGCAGCGGGAGCGTCGTGAGCGGCTCGTAGGTCGCGTTCAGGAGGAGGACCTGTCGCATCAGACGCCCTCCACCGGGCCGTGCTGCGGATTCGCCTCGGCGGGCGCGGCGGAACGCGCCTCGAACCGAGGCCCGATTATGCTCTCCGGTTCCTGCGCTCTCGCCATGAGGACCTCCCCAGGGGCGAATCGACCAGAATCAGTGTGGCGTCTCAGGGAGGCCGTTCGCTACCCCAATAATCCCCCTTCGAGCGGCCGATCGAACACGGACACGCGATCGCGGTGGGTCGCGACGTCCGGGGCGGGCAGTCCGGAACGGCCAATACAGTGCAGCATATGACGCCGTATCCGTCCGCGAAGCGCCAGGACATCGTCGAGGACATCCACGGTCACCGGGTCGCCGACCCGTACCGCTGGCTTGAGGACTCCGGAAGCGACGAGACCCGCGAGTGGCTCGCCGCACAGGACAAGCTGTTCCACAAGGTCGCCGACGCCCTGCCGGGGCGGGAGGCGCTGCGGCGGCGGCTCGGGGAACTGCTCGGCGCCGGCAGCGTCGGCTCCCCGGTGTGGCGGGGCGAGCGGTCCTTCTTCACGCGGCGCGCCGCCGACCAGGAGCACCCGGTGCTCTACACGGTGGATCCCGGCGGTTCCGAGCGCGTCCTCGTCGACCCGATGGCCCTGGACCCCGACGGGACGACGACGCTGGACGGGTGGCAGCCCGACAAGGAGGGACGCCGGCTGGCCTACAAGATCTCGACCGGCGGGGACGAGGAGTCGCTGCTGTACGTCATGGACGTCGCGACGGGCGAACGGGTGGAGGGGCCGATCGACCGGGCGCGGTACTCCTCGGTGGCGTGGCTGCCGGGCGGGGAGGCGTACTACTACGCGCGGCGGCTGCCGGCGCGGGACGTCCCGGCGGGCGAGGAGCAGTACCACCGGCGCGTCTACCTGCACCGGGTCGGCACCGAACCCGACACCGACGACGTGCTGATCTTCGGTGCGGGGATGGACAAGACCAACTACTACGGCGTCGGCGTCAGCCGCGACGGGCGCTGGCTGACGATCTCGTCGTCGCAGGGCACGGCGCCGCGCAACGACCTGTGGATCGCCGACCTGTCCGCGTCCCCGCTCGACGCGCCCGAGCTGCGCGTCGTGCAGGAGGGGGTGGACGCCGGCACCGGCCTGCACGTGGGACGCGACGGCCGCGCCTACATCTTCACCGACCGTGACGCGCCGCGGTCCCGTCTCTGCGTGACCGACCCGTCCGACCCGTCGTATGAGACGTGGCGGGACCTCGTCCCCCAGGACCCGGAGGCGGTCCTCACCGACTTCGCGATCCTGGATGATCTCGACCGGCCCGTCCTGCTGACCGGGTGGACGCGGCACGCGATCAGCGAGATCACCGTCCACGACCTGGAGACCGGGGAGCGGCTCGGGTCCGTCCCCACGCCCGGCCTCGGCTCGATCGGCGGGATCATCGAGCGGCCCGAGGGCGGGCACGAGGCGTGGTTCGGCTACACCGACAACGTCACGCCGTCATCGGTCATGCGCTACGACGCGCGGACGGGCGAGACCACGCTGTGGGCGTCCGCCCCGGGGACGGTCGACGTTCCCGAGATCGAGACCCGCCAGGTCGCCTACACCTCCCGGGACGGCACCGAGGTGCGGATGCTGGTGGCGTCGCGTCCGGGCCTTTCCGGGCCGCGCCCGGCGATCCTGTACGGGTACGGCGGTTTCAACATCTCGCTGACGCCGTCGTACTCGGCGAGCATCCTGGCCTGGGTGGAGGCGGGCGGCGTCTACGCGATCGCGAACCTGCGCGGCGGCTCCGAGGAGGGCGAGGAGTGGCACCGCGCCGGGATGCGCGAGCGCAAGCAGAACGTCTTCGACGACTTCCACGCCGCCGCCGAGAAACTCGTCGAGGACGGCCTCACCACGCCGTCGCGGCTCGCGATCTCCGGCGGCTCCAACGGGGGGCTGCTCGTCGGTGCGGCGCTCACCCAGCGTCCCGACCTGTACCGGGCGGTGGTGTGCTCGGCGCCGCTGCTGGACATGGTCCGGTACGAGAGGTTCGGCCTGGGGCAGACGTGGAACGACGAGTACGGCACGGCCGAGGACCCCGAGGAGTTCGGCTGGCTCATCGGCTACTCCCCGTACCATCACGTCCACGCAGGGACCGCCTACCCGGCCGTGCTGTTCACGACGTTCGGCAGCGACACCCGCGTGGACCCGCTGCACGCCCGCAAGCTCTGCGCCGCCCTCCAGCACGCGACCGCGTCGGACGCGCCGGTCCTGCTTCGCAACGAGTCGGAGGTCGGGCACGCCGCCCGCTCGGTGAGCCGCTCGGCCGACCTGATGGCCGACACGCTCGCCTTCATGGCCGCGCAGACCGGCCTCGGCCTCCCGGACCCGGACGCGGGGCCGGGTCACGGCGATGAATTGACGAGTGGTCTAATACCAGGGTGAGTGAGTCGACGGTGCGGGAGTCATCCGCCGTGGAACGTGCGCTCGGGCTGCTGAAGGAGCCGCCCGAGGAGCCGGACACGTCCACCGGCTACCTCGACCTGCTCGGCCCGTCCGCACGGCCGACACCGTCCCTGGCCCAGTCGGTGATGGAGTCGGCGTTCCTGCCGCAGATCTACGAGCGGGTCTGGCGGCCCGTCGGGTTCAACCTCGCCAAAGGCTGGCCGATCGGCCCGGACACCGCCGCCGAGCACGCGATGGCCCGCGACTGGCTCGGGCTCTCACACCCCGGCTACGCCGCCCGCCCGCCCGCGACCGTCCTGGACGTGGCGTGCGGACCCGGCAACGTCACCCGTGCACTCGCCGAAGGCGTCGGGCGCGACGGCCTCGTCATCGGGCTCGACACGTCCCAGACCATGCTCGCCCGCGCTGTGGAGGACACCGCGGACACGGGCGTCTGCTACGTCCGCGGCAACGCCGTCGACCTGCCGTTCCGGGACGGGACGTTCGACGCCGTCTGCTGCTTCGGCGCGCTGTACCTGTTCGACGACCCCTGGACGGCCCTGGACGGCATGACCCGCGTCCTCAAACCCGGCGGCCGCCTGGTCATCCTCACCTCGCGGCGGCCCGTCCCCCTGACCGCCGCCCGCATCGGCGGCGACCTCATCCGCCGCGCCACCGGTTTCACCGTCTTCGGCGACCGCGAGATCACCGGGGCCCTCGCCGGCCGGGGCTTCACCGCCATCGAACAGCACCGCTACCCGCTGATGCAGCTCGTCGGAGGCCGCCTCGGCCGCCCCCTCCCCTAGGCGACGCCCGGGGATGACGCTACGCTTCCATCAGAACGCGCACGGGAACACTCCCGCGCGACATCGCCCCCCTCCTGGGGTTGGGAAGCCTCCAGGAGGGGGTCGTGTTTTTTGCACCCAAACCGATCCAGCCCAAAGCCGCGGGGTCTCGCCGGGCCGCGCCACCGTGCGAGGCCCCGCGGCTCGGGTGTCTCAGCGGAGCGGTTTCTCTATGTAGATGTTGACGATGCCGCCGATCGTCTCGCGGCGCGTCTCCGTCCAGCCGAACTTGCGGTAGAGCGCGAGCGCGGGGGCCTGGAGTTCGGTGGTGTCGGCACGCAGGATGCGGTAGCCGAACTCCTTGGCACGTTCCTCCAGGGCCTGGACGACGGCGGCGCCGTAGCCGCGGCGCTGGACGGCGGGCAGGACGCGCAGGCGGACCATCTCGACGGCGTCGAGGGCCGGGTTGCCGGGCGCGTAGCCGCCGAACGCGCGGGCGCGGCCGCCGGGGACGAGGTCGGCGCGGCGCAGGCCGCCCATGGCGACGATCCCGCCTTCGAGTTCGCCGACGATGAACTCGCCGTCGTTGCGGAGGTAGATGTCCTCCATCCGGAAGAAATCGTGGTCATAGTAGACGCCGTCGCCGGGACGCAGGCCGACCTGGGCGAGGCCTTCGCGGTGCAGGGTGAGGACGGTGCCGTGGTCGGCGGCGTGGTAGCGGCGCAGCCTGAGCTCTCCGAAGCTCCAAACCGGGGGTTCGTCCTGGACCCGGACGAGAGTGTGAGCGGGGTGGTCCTTCCAGGGGGCGTTGTCAGCCATGCCGCGTCAGACCTGCTCGGACGGGGGAACGGACGGACGTTCCTGCACGGGGCTCGTGACCCAGGGGCCGGCGAGCGCCTCGTAGAAGTCCTTCAGCGCCGGTATCTCACCGTGTTTGGCGGAGACGGCCGCGCCGATCTGGCGGGCGCGGTGCACGAGGATGTCGGACCGGTGGTCGGACGGCAGCTCGAGGATGGCCTCCTGCCCGGCCGCGAGCGCGGCGTCGGGGTTGCCGGCGTGAAGCTTGCACATGGCCCGGTCGAGGCGCACGAGGGTCAGGTCGACGCGGTCGGTGGGCGAGTAGAGGGTGAGGGCGTGGCTCAGCACCTCGTCGCCGTGCTTGTGGTCGCCGAGGCTGGTGAACGTGTCGCCCTCGTAGAAGGCCATCTGCCGGTCGGTGAACCCGTACACCAGGTCGGTGGTGTCGGCCTTGGAGAGCTGATCGAAAACCGAGCGGCCGCGGACGAGGGCGCGGCGGGCGCTGGGAGCGGCGTCTCCGCGTCCCCGCATGGCGAGCATGCCGAGCGCGCGCGCCTCCACGGCGGGCGCCATGGCTCCGGCGACGCCGGGCGTGCGGCCGGCGAGGTCTTGTGCCTTGCGGGCCAGGTGCAGGGCTTCGCGGGGGTCGCCGTAGTACATCGGCACCAGGGACTCGCGGACGGTGACCCAGGCGCGCAGCTGCCGGTCGCCGGTCTCGTCGGCGGCGGTGCGGGCGGTGCGGAAGAAGGAGCGGGCCAGCCGGTGGTCGCCCAGGTTGATCATGATCAGGCCGGAGAGCCCGGACAGCTGGGCCGCGATCCGGCACAGCCGTTCCTGCAGCTCGACCGGCTGGCGTTTGTCGCACATGCGGCGCACCTCGCTGAAGTCCAGCAGGACGTCGCAGAGCATCCGGAGGGAAGGGGTCGCCTGGTACTGCTGGCCGTAGCCGTAGGTCGTCTCCTCCCACTGGTCCAGCATGGTCGGCGAGACGGTCGCGCCGACGAGCGTGTCGTCCATCTTGCGGCGCAGGTTGTCGACTGCCCCAAGGAACTGACCGTCGAGCGCCACGCCCGCTCCGGCCAGCAGCTGCAGAAGGGTCCTACGAAGCACGATGTCCTCCTCTCCCACATCAATGGTCAGGGGGCCGTCGGCGCGGTCGGGGCCCCGTAGGTCGTTGACGGTTACCCAGGGACGTTCATCGGTCCTGGGGACGATCGCCCCGACGAGCGCGTCGGGGTCGGGCGCCGGGCGCCGGTCGGGCTGCCGCGGCTGCGGGACGCTCGCCGCCCCGGGGCGGACCGCGTGGCCGCGGCCGCAGATGCAGGGGCTCTGGTAGTCGAGCGCGTCGGGTTCCACCCGGTAGACGGCGCAGAGGTAGTGCAGATATTCGGGGCCGGGTCTTTTGTAGCCGCTCTCGTAGGCGGACAGCAGCGTCTCCCCGAGGCGGGGGGCGGGCTTGCCGTCGACCTCGTAGAGCGCCTTGACCTGCGCCACGATGTCGGACAGCGCGACACCGTGGGCCAGGCGGTGCGCCTTGACCCGGCTGGTGCCGAACAGCGGTCCGCACTGCTCGTGGATCTCCTGCGCGATCTCGACCGGACCGTGTCCCCGGGCCAGAGCGCGCGCACGGATCCGGCGAGCCACGTCCGTTTCTTTCCGAGGGGGGTCCGACATCGACTCCGGCCCTTTCCCGTCGTGCCGGGACACCGCTCCCCCGGGGGAGAGGGCGATCGTCCCCGCCACGGCGACCGGTCACTTGATGGCCACGACAGATAATCTCTCGCGCACGCAGCGTAACCCTCGTCACGGGGGCGGCCAAGCGATTCCGCAGAAGAAGCGGCGGTCAGGGCACCTCCGGCCCCCCTCGGGTAGAGATTCTTCCTCCACGGGTGGGCAGGCTTCTCCCGGGGTGGGGGAATTCGGTACCGGACGCGACTTCGGTCACTTGACCCGCACCCGTGAGAGTTGCAATTCTCGCCGCGAGTGACCGAACGGATTCACAGAGTCGATCAGATGCCGGTGCTCGCCCGTGGAGCCGGCGCTCTCCTACGGAGGGGGTGTGAAGGTGGTCAGCGACAGACGCGTCGGCTACCTCGAGGAGCTGGAGCACGAACTCGACACTCAGGGCCTCGTCGCCCGCGTCGTCAGGACCCGCTCGGGCCCGGCGTTCCTGCGGGTGGTGAACCCGGAGGCCGCGAGCCTCGCGGAGGACGTCACGTGCGCCCCCGCCCCGGAGACCGCCGACCACTACTTCTGGTGGTCCTGGGGGGAGCGCATGCACCGCGTCGACGACGTGGGCGGCGCCGCGATGAAGCTGGCGCACGTCCTGCAGCCGCTCGGCCGCGAGGCGGGTGAGCGCTCCGCCGCGAGGTGAGCCGGCACCCGGAGAACCGGACGCCCGAAGACCAGACCCCAGGAAACCGGACGCCCAGGTAACCAGGCGCCCCAGAGAACCGGACGCACAGGGAAACCAGACACCCGAAAGACCGGACGCCCAGGAGACCGGACGCACTGTGACACGACGCAGTGCGGCCGGACGTGCCGAGAGACTGGGCGCCCCCCCGAGACCGAGCGTGTCCCGCGAGGCCGTGGCCGGAACGGCGCGGCAGCCGCGGACCCCGCGGGACACGCTCGCCGGATCAGCCCCTCCCCGGCCAGGCCGTGACACGTCGCCGGCGGTAGTACGAACCGGTCGGAACCGTCCCCTACGATCAGGCTCGTACCCGCCGCGGGTCCACGGCGAGGTGTCCAGGCACCACCGAACATCCTCGTCCGGCCTGACGCGAAGGCCGTCGCCCGACGCAGGCCGCGGAAGACGAAGGTGTTCACAATGGCCGGGGAGGGTCTGCCGCATGTCACTCGCCGTCGAACCGTTCCTGCCGTGGGCCCAGGACGGCTCCCCCGAGGCCGCCTGCCGCGACCAGACGCCCACCGCCTCGTGCCGGCTCGTCTGGAACATCTCGCACAACACCGACTTCACCCGGTTCTACTCGACCTGGCTCGACGGTCCCCTCACCACCCTCCTCTGGATCATCGTGACGCTCGTGGTCGCGCTGATCGTGAAGAACATCGCGCACCGCATGATCACCAGGGTCACGCTGCGGATGGCCGAGGGCACGATGTCGGAGCGGGTCAGGGAGCGTTCCCGGACGGTCTTCGAGGGCAGCCCGGCCCTGCTCAACAAGCGGCGGGCCCAGCGGGCCCAGACGCTCGGCTCGGTGCTGCGCTCCATCGCGTCCGTCCTGATCATGGGGACGGCGGCGTTCAGCGTCCTCGGCTCGCTCGGCCTGAACCTCGCACCCATCCTGGCCAGCGCGAGCGTCATCGGCGTCGCGGTCGGGTTCGGCGCGCAGAACATCGTCAAGGACCTCCTCGCCGGGCTGTTCATGCTGCTGGAGGACCAGTACGGCGTCGGCGACTACATCGACGTCGGCACCGCCAAGGGGACGGTCGAGGCCGTCACGCTGCGCGTCACCCGGATGCGCGACATGGACGGCATCGTCTGGTACGTCCCGAACGGCGAGATCAAGAAGGTCGGGAACGAGTCCCAGAACTGGGGCCGCGCCGTCCTGGACATCCCGGTCGACATCCACGAGGACACCGAGCGGGTCAAGGAGATCCTCCAGACCACCGCCGACGCGATGGCCGCCGACGCGCCATGGAACGACCTCGTCCTGGAGGAGCCCGCGGTGTGGGGGGTGCAGGCGTTCGCCGGGGACGCCCTGGTGATCCGCGTCGTGCTGAAGACGGCACCGGGAAGGCAGGGCGACGTCGCCCGCGAACTGCGCGAGCGGGTCAAGCGGGCGTTCGACGAGGCGGGCGTCACGGTCGCCACCCCCGCCCCGTGATCGACCAAGATCGGGACCGGGCACCGCAACCGCGCGCGTCTCGCATAGGGTGGGGAAGCTATGGCTGAACAGGTGACCTTCTATGAGGCGGTCGGCGGCGAGGAGACCTTCCACCGGCTGGTGCACCGCTTCTACCAGGGCGTCGCGGACGACCCCGACCTTCGCGCCCTCTACCCCGAGGAAGACCTCGGCCCCGCCGAGGAGAGGCTGCGGCTGTTCCTGATCCAGTACTGGGGCGGCCCCAACACCTACAATCAGCGCCGCGGGCATCCCCGGCTGCGGATGCGGCACGTGCCGTTCGTCATCGACGAGGCCCAGCGGGACGCCTGGCTGCGGCACATGCGGGTGGCGGTGGAGGAACTGGAGCTTCCCGAACCACTGGAGCGGCAGCTGTGGAACTACTTCACCATGGCCGCGCAGAGCCTGGTGAACGCCCCGACATAAGAGGGTAGATCGGCCTGTATGACGCGAATCCCGTGGTGGCGCGACGCCGCCGTGTACGAGGTCTACGTCCGCAGCTTCGCCGACTCTGACGGGACCGGTGAGGGCGACCTCCAGGGGATCCGCTCCCGCCTCGGGTACCTGCGCGACCTCGGCGTGGACGCGCTCTGGCTCACGCCCTTCTACACGTCCCCGCTGGCGGACGGCGGCTACGACGTCGCCGACTACCGCGACGTGGACCCGCGGTTCGGCACGCTGGACGACTTCGACGCCCTCGTCGCGGACGTGCACGCGCACGGCCTGCGGCTGATCGTCGACATCGTCCCGAACCACTCGTCGGACCGGCATCCCTGGTTCGAGGAGGCGCTCGCCGCACCGCCCGGGTCACCCGAGCGTTCGCGCTACATCTTCCGCGCGGGCAAGCCAGGGGAACGTCCCGGTGAGGAGCAGCCCCCGAACGACTGGCCGTCCGCGTTCGGCGGCCCCGCCTGGACTCGGGTGGACGACGGCGAGTGGTACCTGCACCTCTACGCGCGCGAGCAGCCGGACTTCAACTGGCGCAACCCGGAGGTTCAGCGCGAGTTCGAGGAGATCCTGCGGTTCTGGCTCGACCGCGGCGTGGACGGCTTCCGCATCGACGTCGCGGCCGGCCTGTTCAAGGACTCGTCGTTCCGCGATCTCGGCGGGCGGGACCGCCGCGTCCTGAACGGCCCCATCTACGGCCGTCCCGAAGTCCACGAGGTGTACCGCCGGTGGCGGCAGATCATCGACGAGTACGACGGCGACCGCATGGCCATAGGCGAGGTCTGGACGGACGGGGCGGCCGACCTCGCGCTCTACCTGCGTCCCGACGAGCTGCACCAGGTCTTCCAGTTCGACCTGCAACTCGCCCCGTGGTCGGCCGCGGCGTTCCGCGATGTGGCGACGGCCGCGATGAAGGCCGTCGCGCCCACCGGGTCCGCGCCAACGTGGGTGCTGTCCAGCCACGACTCCGTCCGCCATGTCACCCGGTACGAACAGCCGGAGAGTGTGCCCGGGATGGGATGGGCCAGAGCCCGGGCGGCACTGCTGATGCTTCTGGGCCTTCCGGGGTCCGCGTACCTGTACCAGGGGGAGGAGCTGGGCCTGCCGGAGGTGACCGACCTGCCCGACGAGGCCAGGCAGGACCCCATCTGGAAACGCACGAACGGGCGGCTGGCAGGACGCGACGGCTGCCGGGTCCCGCTGCCCTGGTCGGGCGACTCCGAACCGTACGGGTTCTCTCCCGGGGGCGTCCGTCCGTGGCTGCCGATGCCGGAGCGCTGGGGGTCCATGACCGCCGAGGCGCAGGCGTCCGACCCGTCGTCCATGCTGGCGTTCTACCGTGAGGCGCTGGCGCTGCGCCGCCGCGTCCTGGACGGCCTGCCGGACGACGTGGAGTGGCTCGACTCCCCCGACACGGCCGTCTTCTTCCGGCGGGGCCCGCTCACCTGCGCGCTCAACTGCGGAGAGAACCCGGTGCGTCTCCCGCCGGGCACCCTGCTGCTGGCCAGCACCCCGCTCTACGGCGACCTGCTCCCCGGCAACGGGGCCGCATGGCTGACCACCCCCTGACCCAGCACGAGGAACCCCCCGGCGCGAGGAAACACGGGCACGAAACCGCGGCCGCTAGGACCGCGCGCACGAGAACCGCAGGCTGTAGGACCACAGGCACTAGGACTGCGGGCACGAGCGCCTCGGGCACGAGCGCCCCGGGCACGAGGACCACAGGCACGAGAACCGTAGGCACGAGGACCACGGGCACGAGGACCGCAGGCACGAGCGCCGCGGGCATGGGGAAACGCGGGCATGTGGAAACGCGGTGTGCCGGTCCGGGCGAGGGGTCAACGCACGGGCCGGCACACCGCGAGCCTGGGCTACGGCTCGGTTCCGGCTACAGCGGCGGGCGCTGCATCTGGAGCGGGTCGTCGGCCCTCGGGCCGGACTTCAGCGTCTGCAGGCCGGTTTCGACGCCCGCCCAGCGCTTGATGTAGGCGATGGACTTGGCCCGCTCGTCGGAGGGCAGTTTGTCGACGAGGCGGGCGCTGTGGTTCGCGCCCTCGGCGACATAGACGGCGGAGTCCCGGCTGCCGTGGCCGAGGCGGAACGGCTCGGCGCCCCACGGGTCGTTCGAGCCGTACAGGAACAGCATGTGGTTCGCGTTCCCGCGCACCCAGCTGTCGATGTCGCGCATCGCGCGGCCGCGGTCGAACCGCATCGGGATGTCGCGCGGGACGTAGGTGCGCGGGTGGTAGCTGTCCTCGTACCGCAGCAGGTGGCGCATGTGCTTGAACTTCGGCGACGGCCAGCCGAGTTCCGTGCCCGCCTGGTAGTAGTACGGGACGTACGGCGCGAGGCCCTGGTCGGTGTAGAACGACAGCCCGGAGACGGTGTTGAGCGTGTCGTAGATCTCGTCGTCGGAGGCGTCCACCGGCGGCAGGTCCGCGCAGTCGGACTGCAGGCTGTACTGCCAGAACGCCCACTCGTAGTCCATGACGGAGTTCTCGAACGCCCGGTCCGGGCTGCGCAGGGTGTTGAACGTCCAGCCGTTCTCGTCGGCGGCGTCCTTGAAGCGCTTGAGCATCTCGGGGCGGCGCTTGAGGAACTCCCGGGCGAGCGCCTGGAGGTGGCTGCGGCATTCGGGGTCGGTGCCGACCGTCTGGAAGAACCGGTCGTAGGCGCGGTCGTCGTTGTTGCGGTAGTCGTTCGGAGCGACGTAGACGACGCTGCCGTCGACGTCACGCGGGTAGAAGCGCTTGTGGTAGACGGCCGTCATGCCGCCCTTGCTCGCGCCCGTCGAGATCCACTTCCCGCCGTAGATCTCCTTCAGCGCGCCGATGATCCGGTGCTCGTCGGTGGCGGCCTGCCAGATCGTGTCCTTGCGCCAGTCGGTCGGGACCGGGCGGGACGGGCTGAAGTAGCGGTATTCGACGGAGATCTGGTTGCCGTCGACCAGCGCGGTCGGCTCGGAGGTGAACATCACCTCCGGGGTGTGGTAGCCGCTGGTGTAGAGCACCATCGGCCGGTCCGCGGACTTGTGCTGCAGCATGATGCGCTGCTCGAACCATTGCCCGCTCGGGTTGCGATGATCGACCGGCTGCCGGTATTCGAGCCAGAACCAGCGGTAGCCGGGCAACGTCGAGGTCTTCTCCGTCACCTCCATTCCGGGAATCGCCTTGAGCCGGTCGAGAATGTCGCCCGCCTGGGCGGTGCCCGTCCGGGCCGTGCCCGGCTGGAGGGTGCCCGCCTGGGTGGTGACCGCCTGCGCCGCCGTGGCGCCGGTCCCGGTCATCCCCGCGGCGAGCAGCAGTGCCGTCGCTCCTCGTGAGACGCGCCGCATTGTGCCCCTTTCACGTGGGTTCTCCACAATCGCGTCGCGACACTAGAGGAGAAGTAAGCGAAAAACGGATGGCTGATTCGCTTGTTATCTATCCGTGACGGCGCGGTTGCCACCGGGGCAGCCGGGCGGATTCAGTGCGATTCCGTCGTCCCAGGGGGCCAGGCACTCGAAAAGCCGCTCGTCATGCCAGCGTCCGTCCAGGTGAATGTGCCGGCGCGCCGTCCCCACGACCGTGAAGCCGTTGCGCTCCAGAACTCTCTGGGACGCGAGGTTGTCCACCCTCGTGAACGCCTCGACACGGTGCAGCCGGAGCGCACCGAACGCCACGTCCAGCGCCAGCCGCAGCGCCTTGGTCGCGACACCGCGTCCGGCGTGCTCGCGCGCCACCCAGTAACCGACGAAGCAGCTCTGCAAGGGGCCCCGCAGAACGTTGTTGAGCGTGATCCGCCCGGCGATCTCACCGTCGACCAGGATGACGCCCGGCCACATTTCCTCCGTCGCATACGCCTCGACAAGATCATGCAGATTGTCGAGCTGGCCGTCGACGGTGAAATACGCGTCGTCGCGCACCGGCTCCCAGGGACGCAGATAATCACGGTTCGCCGCACAGAGCGCGGCGAGCTCCTCCGCGTCCGCCATCTGGACGACCCGCAGCCGCACCCCGGGCTGGAGGCGGTCCAGCGGGGCGGGCGGCCCCGCCAGCGCCGTCATGCCGAAGGCGCCGCGTAGCGCCCGATGAACTCACGCTCCTCCGGGGTGAAGCGGCGCAGCCGGTTCGACTCCACGTCGAACGCGACGAGCGTCGAGGCGGCCTCCGCGTAGACGTTCTCGTCGTCGCGCACCTCGTAGGCCAGCTTGAACGAGGCGGCGCGGGCCTCGGTCACCCACGTCTCCACCCGGATCGGGTAGACGGTCGGCAGCAGCGGCGTCCGGTAGTCGATCTCGTGCCGCGAGATCACCATGCCGCGGACGGGCTTCTCCCCCTTGCGCACCGGGTCGCCGTGGAACATCTCCAGCCGCGCGTCCTCCAGGTAGCCGAGGAACTTCACGTTGTTCACGTGGCCCTGGGAGTCGATGTCGCCGAACCGGATCTTGAACTCGTAGACGTGCCGGTACTCGGCCGCGGGCAGGTCGGTCTGCTGCATGTCCTCGCCTGGGGGTACGGGGGAACCGGGTCCGGCTCGATGCTACCCGCAGTAGGTTTCCACCCCTCTCGCGCCCTGCTCGCACCTTGCTCGTGGACAGGGCGCGCCCCCCGGCGGTCCCGTCAGCCGCGGACGAGGCAGGGGCGTTTCGGGTCGAACGTCCAGCCGGGGACCAGGTACTCCATCGCGGCGGCGTCGTCGCGGTCGCCCAGGCCGTGCTCGACGTAGAGCCGGTGCGCGGCCTCGACCCGCTCCTCGTCGACGTCGATGCCCAGGCCGGGCGCCTCGGGCAGCGCGATCCGCCCGTCCACGATGCGCGGCGGGTCCTGGGTGAGGCGCTGGCCGTCCTGCCAGATCCAGTGCGTGTCGATCGCGGTGATCTCACCCGGCGCTGCCGCGGCGACGTGGGTGAACATCGCCAGCGACACATCGAAATGGTTGTTGGAGTGCGAGCCCCAGGTCAGCCCCCATGCCTGGCACAGCTGGGCCACCCGAACCGAGCCGCGCATCGTCCAGAAGTGCGGGTCGGCGAGCGGGATGTCCACGGCGTCCAGCCGGATCGCGTGGCCCAGCTGCCGCCAGTCGATCGCGATCATGTTGGTGGCGGTGCGCAGGCCGGTGGCGCGGCGGAACTCCGCCATCGTCTCGCGTCCCGAGTAGCCGAGCTCGGCGCCGCACGGGTCCTCGGCGTAGGCGAGGACGCCCTTGAGCTCGTTGCCCAGCCGGACGGCCTCGTCCAGCGACCACGCGCCGTTGGGGTCGAGGTTGATCCGGGCGTCCGGGAAGCGTTCGGCGAGCGCCCGCACGGCGTCGGCCTCCTCGTCGCCCCTGAGCACGCCGCCCTTGAGCTTGAAATCGGCGAACCCGTATTGCTCCTGCGCCGCCTCCGCCTGCCGGACGATCGCGTCCGGCGTCATGGTCTCCTCGCGCCGGACGCGGAACCAGCCGTCCGCGCCCTCCGGCGGCGCCTCGTACGGAAGGCCGGTCCTGCGGCGGTCGCCGATGTAGAACAGGTAGCCGAGCATCGGGATCGCCTGCCGCTGGACGCCGTCGCCGAGCAGCGCGGCCACCGGGACGCCGAGGAACCGCCCCGTCAGGTCCAGCAGCGCCGACTCGATCGCGGTCAGCGCGTGGACGGTGATCCTGGTGTCGTGCGTCAGCGGCCCGCGTCCGCCGGCGTCCAGGTGGCCGAACGCGGCGCGGACGGCGTTCAGGATCGCGTCGGACCGTCCGATGGGCTCGCCGACGACCAGGTCGCGGGCGTCCTCCAGCGTCCGCCGGATGCCCTCGCCGCCCGGAACCTCGCCGACGCCGATGCTTCCGGAAGAGTCGGTGAGCAGGACCAGGTTCCGGGTGAAGAACGGGCCGTGCGCGCCGCCCAGGTTGAGCAGCATGCTGTCGTGTCCCGCGACGGGCACGACGCGCATCCCGGTGACGACCGGCGTGCTCATCGCCGGGCCCCCTGGTAGGCGATCGGCCGCTGGAACCGCTCGACGGCGAGGCTCCCCACGGACGTCGTCCGCGAGTCGGACGTCGCCGGGAACGGCCCGCCATGGACCATCGCATGCCCGACTCTCACCCCGGTCGGCCAGCCGTCCCACACAATCCGCCCGGCCAGGCGCTCCAGGACGGGCAGCAGCCGCGCCGCCGCCTCCCGGTCGCCGGGGCCGGCGTGGACCGTCGCGGTCAGCTGCCCCTCCAGGCCGCGCGCCAGCTCCCGGACCTGGTCGAGGTCCGCGCACCGCACGACCAGCGAGCACGCACCGAAAACCTCTTCCTGGAGGTCGGGGCCGAAATGCTCGGCGTCGACCGCGGCGAGCGCCGCCGCGCCCCCGACGGCCGCTTCGGGCTCCCGTCCACGGGCGAGGATCTCCACGTCCGGGTGCCGTTCGAGCCGCGCCACACCGTCGGCGTAGGCGCGTGCGATGCCCGGGGTCAGCATGGGCGCGCCCGGGTCGCTGGAGATCGCCTTCGCGGCGGCGTCCAGGAACGCGTCCAGCGCCGGGCCCCTGACCGCGAAGACCAGCCCGGGATTCGTGCAGAACTGCCCCGCGCCGAGCGTCACCGAACCGACGAACGCGTCGGCCAGCTCGCCGCCGCTCGCCGCGAGGGCCTCCGGCAGCAGGAACACCGGGTTGACGCTGCTCATCTCCGCGTACACCGGGATCGGGCGGGGCCGGCCCGCCGCCGCCTTCGCGACCGCCAGGCCCGCCGCCCGCGACCCGGTGAACCCGACCCCCTGGACGCGCGGGTCCGTGACGAGCGCGATGCCGAGCGTCGGACCGTCCCCGTAGAGCATCGAGAACACGCCCTCGGGGAGACCCGCCTCCCGGACGGCCTCGGACACGGCCAGTCCGACCAGCTCGCACGTCCCGGGGTGGGCGTCATGCGCCTTCACGATCACGGGGCAGCCCGCCGCCAGCGCCGACGCCGTGTCCCCGCCCGCGACCGAGAACGCCAGCGGGAAGTTGCTCGCCCCGAACACCGCCACCGGCCCCAGCGGCACCCTCCCCTGCCGGATCTCCGGCCCGCCGTCACCGGCGGGATCAACGCTCACGAACGGCTCACCGGCGGCGCGGAGGTCGGCGGCGAAGAGCCGGAGCTGGCCGGTGGTGCGGGCGACCTCGCCGGTCACGCGGGGCACGGGCAGCCCCGTCTCGGACGCGGCACGCCCGACGAGATCGTCGGTGAGATCGTCCAGTCTGCCCGCGATCGCTTCGAGGAGCGCCGCGCGGCGCTCGGGCGACGTCGCGCGGTAGACGTCGAACGCCTCGTCGGCCAGGGCGCAGGCCCGGTCCACCTCGGCCTCCCCGCCGTAGCGGTACTCGGGGTCGAGACGTTCACCGGTGCGGGGATCCACGGCGCTGATCGCCGCGCCCGTCCCGGCGACGCGCTCGAAGCCGATCACCATGTGTCCGGTGAGCTGCGCCATCGTCCGTCCTCCTCGGTCAGGCGGGTGGGGTCAACCCGGACGATAGGAGACGGAATCGATACCTGTCCAACACGAAATACGCATCGTTCGATGCACGCCTTGTATCACTGAATGCGAGCAGGAACGCGAACGGCCGCGCGGTCGGTCGATGACCGCGCGGCCGTCCGGAACATCGTTCAGCGGGTGAGCTTGCGGTGCGTCACCCGGTGCGGGCGGGCGGCGTCGGCGCCCAGCCGCTCGATCTTGTTCTTCTCGTAGTCGGCGAAGTTGCCCTCGAACCAGAACCAGTTCGAGCCCTCTTCCCACGCGAGGATGTGCGTGGCGATGCGGTCCAGGAACCACCGGTCGTGCGAGGTGATCACGGCGCAGCCGGGGAACTCCAGGAGGGCGTTCTCCAGACTGGACAGCGTCTCGGTGTCCAGGTCGTTCGTCGGCTCGTCCAGCAGCAGGACGTTGCCGCCCAGCTTGAGCGTCAGCGCCAGGTTGAGGCGGTTGCGCTCGCCGCCGGACAGGACGCCCGCCGGCTTCTGCTGGTCGGGGCCCTTGAACCCGAACGCCGCGACATAGGCGCGGGACGGCATCTCGACCTGCCCGACGTTGATGTGGTCGAGGCCGTCGGACACGACCTGCCACACCGTCTTCTTCGGATCGATGCCGCCGCGGCCCTGGTCGACATAGGAGACCTTGACCGTGTCGCCGACCCGCAGCTCACCCGCGTCCGGCTGCTCCTCGCCCACGATCATGCGGAACAGGGTGGTCTTGCCGACGCCGTTCGGGCCGATGACGCCGACGATGCCGTTCGGGGGCAGGTTGAACGACAGGTCGTCCATCAGCACCCGGTCGTCGAAGCCCTTCGTCAGCTTGTCGGCGACGATCACCGTGGTGCCCAGCCGGGGACCCGGCGGGATCTGGATCTCCTCGAAGTCCAGCTTGCGGAACTTGGCGGCCTCGGCGGCCATCTCCTCGTACCGCTCCAGACGCGCCTTGCTCTTGGTCTGCCGCGCCTTCGGGTTCGACCGGACCCACTCCAGCTCGTCCTCGAGGCGCTTCTTGCGCTTGGCGTCCTTGTTGCCCTCGACCTTCAGCCGGTCGGCCTTCTTCTCCAGGTAGACGGAGTAGTTGCCCTCGTACGGATAGCAGCGGCCCCGGTCCAGCTCCAGGATCCAGGTGGCCACGTTGTCGAGGAAGTACCGGTCGTGGGTGACGGCCAGGACGGTGCCCTCGTACTTGGCGAGGAACTGCTCCAGCCACTGCACGCTCTCCGCGTCCAGGTGGTTGGTCGGCTCGTCCAGCAGCAGCAGGTCGGGGGCTTCGAGCAGGAGCTTGCACAGCGCGACGCGGCGGCGCTCACCACCCGACAGGGTCGCCACCTCGGCGTCCCCCGGCGGGCAGCGCAGCGCGTCCATCGCCTGCTCAAGCTGGCTGTCGAGATCCCACGCGTTGCGGTGGTCGAGCTTGTCCTGGAGCTTGCCCATCTCCTCCATCAGCTCGTCGGAGTAGTCCGTCGCCATCTTCTCGGCGATCTCGTTGAACCGGTCGAGCATCGCCTTGGTCTCGGCGACGCCCTCCTCCACGTTCCCGAGGACGGTCTTCTCCTCGTTCAGCGGAGGCTCCTGCTGCAGCATGCCGACGGTGAACCCGGGCATGAGACGCGCGTCGCCGTTGGACGGTTGCTCCAGACCGGCCATCATGCGCAGCAGCGTCGACTTACCGGTGCCGTTCGGCCCCAGGACGCCGATCTTGGCGCCTGGAAGGAAGTGCAGGGTGACGTCGTCCAGGACGACCTTGTCGCCATGTGCCTTGCGCACACGCTGCATCGTGTAGATGTACTCGGCCATATCGTCCAGCCTAGAGGGTCTCGAGGGGTGTTCATGGCAGCCGATCTTCGGCGGGCGCCGTTTCAGCCGCCGGACGGCTTGGGGCCCTCCACCGCGGGGAGGCAGACGCGGTCGCGGCCGGAGGACTTGGCCCGGTAGAGGGCCAGGTCGGCGGCCGCCAGGAGTTCCAGGAGATCCTGGCCGTGCGTGCGGAACAGCGCGACGCCCACCGACACCGTGACCGTCACCGTGCCCTCCTCGGCGGGGACCGCGAGCCGTCGGACGCGGCCGCGCAGGCGCTCGGCGACCCGGCACGCCTCGACGGTGTCGGCGCCCGGCAGGAGCACCACGAACTCCTCGCCGCCGAACCTGCCCACCACGTCGTAGTCGCGCAACTGGTGGCACAGCGTGCTGGCCACGCCCACCAGCACCTGGTCGCCCATCAGGTGCCCGTGGGTGTCGTTGACCCGCTTGAAGTGGTCGATGTCGATCAGCAGCAGCGCCACGGCGTCATGCGTGCGCTGCGCCCGGGACAGTTCGGTGTCGGCCTCCCGCTGCCAGGCCGCCGCGTTGAGCAGCCCCGTCTTGGCGTCCGTCCGCGCCGCCGCCTGCAACTGCTGGTGCATCAGGCTGCGCTGCAGGAGCATCACCGGTGGCAGCGCCAGAAGAAGGAGCCCCAGCGACAGCGCGCTCGTGATCGCCACGATGGTTCCCACGCACAACTCCACCACGTCCAGGAGCAGGCTCTCCCGCGTCCACAGGACGTCCCGCCAGCGGCTCTCCGGGTTCGCCGCGTGCGCCGCGACGGCCACGATCGCGGTGTTCACCACGGTGAAGAGCGCCGCGCACCCCACGGCGGCCGGGATGCCCGGGTACGCCTGGACGATCCACTCCGGGGGCCCCTCCAGTGGCTCGGGCACCACCTGGTGGAACACCAGGGACGCGCACGCCCCGGCGATGCCGAACGCTGCGGAGACCAGCGCCCGCCGGTAGATCAGCGTGCGGCGCACCCGGAACTGGAGCAAGGCCTGCAGCGGTATCGGCATCAGCAGCGAGTACACCGGGGGCAGCAGCAGCGCGACCGGCAGCCACCACGCCGACAGCAGGTCTCGCGCGATCCCGGCCGGCATCCCGAGCCGCCGCGACGCCTCGATGCACACCGCCCCGCACGCCAGCAGGGCCGCGAACGTCGCCGCGTCGCCGCCCAGGAACGGCGTCTCGAACAGGCCCGCGACGGTGAGCCCCAGGTGGACGGCCACGACCACCGGCACATAGATCACGAGCAGGGACGGACGCCCCAGTAGAGCCCGTCGCCTGGGCCGGCGGGCCAGCTCCCCACCGCGGTCCTCGGCGGACGACTGCACTGCCGTCATCCTTCCCCCTTACGTGCATCACCTTCTGTAACACGATAGTTGCAACGTGTGCGGATGGGGCGTGAAACAGGTACGTTCGGGAACGCACATGCGGGTGGCCGTTCGGCCCACCGGCATCAGGGTCCGCGGATTCGCGGTCCCGGCACATCCTGAGGGGGATACGACCATGCGCGGCATTTCCTGGATCTGACGCCGCAGAAGACCCCGACGGTGCGGGGGCGCCGACCGGCAGCGACGCCATTGCCGGCACGCCCCCGCTCCCCCCGGAACCCCGTGCCGGGCCTGAACGCCGACCACGCCCCCCGATCCCGTAACCCCGGAACTGGCGGGTGGGGGCTGAACGCAGGCCACGCCCACGGGGTCGGGGGGCTTGGCCGGCGCCGGGGCGTGAACCCGCTGACCGAGCCGGCCGGTGGTTCCCGAGTTTGAGCCCGTCAGGCGGCCTTGGGTTCCTTTTCTTCTTCTGCGGGCGCGGCCAGGGCCCATTCGTCGGCGGCGTCGCGGGCCAGTTGGCGGTCCTCTTCGCTGAGGGGGCCGCCGCGCTGGACGGGGCGAAAGTCGGCGGTGCCGCGCAGCAGGTCGGGGCCGAGGGTGGTGGCCTCGATCTCGGCGGAGAACCGCCACTGGCCGTCGCGCTCGTACTGGCGGATGCGCAGGCGGCCCGTGACCAGGACCGGGGTGCCGCGCGGGAACTCGGACGCGTTGACGTTGTCGGCGAGGCTCCGCCAGCAGTTGACGGTCAGGAACAGCGTCTCCACGTCCTGCCATTGGCCGGTCTGGCGGTCGTAGCGGCGGGGCGTGCAGCCGACCCGCAATGAGAGGAACGGGGTTCCGTTGGCCGTCATGGCGTAGCGGGGCTCGGCGGCGACCCAGCCGGTGATGGTGATGTGCGCCTCGTTCACTGCGTCCTCCGTCGTCGAGTACGGGTCTGTTCCGCGTACGGGTCAACGGTCGCGCAGCGGGCGCGGGCGCGAGGGCGGCTGCGAAATTGTGGATAACCCGTCAGCCGCGGCCGAGGGCCACGTCCACGTTCTCGCGGAAGCGGGCGTAGACCTGCAGGTCGTCCTCGACGGGCTCGATCACCTTCTCGTACGCGACGCGCTCGATGCCCATCCGCATGTGGTGCTCCATCTTGTCGCCGTGCTTGGCGGACGACAGGGCCACCAGGTTGCGGCAGGCGGACGCGGTCAGCCAGCCCATGCCGAGCGTGCACACGACGAGGACCGCGACGTACGGGATGAGGCCGGCCTCTCCGATGAGGCCCGGGTTGTCGCCGCCGAGGCCGAGCAGGCCGTAGGCGACGAGGAAGCCGATCCACACGATGCTGAGGGCGGCGACCAGGACGAGGAAGTACTGCCAGGTCTTGACCAGCCACCACCAGCGGGGCACCACGTTGAACGTGGGCAGGGCGTTCTTGAGCGATTCGCCGAGGGCCTCGGGGATCTCGGTGGCGTGCGCGCGGGCGGCGTTGCGGACGGAGCGTCCCCAGTGGGTGGGCAGCTCCTGGGACAGGCCCTCGGTGACGCCCTGGAGCGCGTTGTCCACATCGCCCTGCTGGGCGCCGATCGGGCCGGTGAAGGCGTTGCGGAGTTCCTCGCGCAGTTCGGTGAGCCGCATCCGGCGCAGCGGGTCGGAGCGCAGCCGCGCGACGATGGCGGCGACGGGCCAGCCGACGAAGTCGGAGGCGCGCAGTTCGTAGGCGCTCTCCATGGCCTCGGCGACCGCGGGCGCGCCGGCGGCGTCGGTGAAGGCCTGGACGAGGTCGGCGCGGCGGCCGTCGTCGACGGTGGTGGGCGGCTCCGCGGTGAAGCGGTAGTCGGTGAACCGCTCGGCGACCCTGTCGACGTCGGCGGACAGCCGCTCGGTGCGGGCGCGGCGGGCGGCGACGGTGTCGACGAGGACGTCGCGGAAGCCGTAGGTGCCGTCCTCGGCGACCGCGGAGGTGGTCACGATCCGCGGGTCGGCGAGGCCCTCGGCCTCCAGCAGCCGGCGCAGGTCGGCGACGCAGTCGTCGATCTCGTGCGGGGTGAGCCGGTCGACCTGGTTGAGGACGATGAGGGTGACGCCGGTGTGCCGGGCGAACGGGACGATGTAGTTGCGGTGCAGGGCCGCGTCGGCGTACTTCTGCGGGTCGACGACCCAGACGAGCAGGTCGGCGATGGTGACGAACCGGTCGACCTCGGCGCGGTGCATCGCCTGGATGGAGTCGTGGTCGGGCAGGTCGATGAGGACGAGGCCCTGCAGGGAGCTGTCGGCGCGCTCCATGTCGAGGGCGCTGGCGCGGGCGTAGCGGTGCCGCTTGTCGACGTCCAGCCAGTCGAGCAGGGGGCCCGCGCCGTCCAGCCCCCAGACGCACGCGTGGGCCTGGGACGTCATGGGGCGGCGCATCCCGGTCGGCGACAGTTCGAGCCCGCAGATGGCGTTGAACAGGGACGACTTGCCGCTGCCGGTGCCGCCGGCGAGGGTGACGACGGTGTGCTCGCCGGACAGCCGCAGCCGCTGCCCGGCACGGTTCAGCAGTTCGGCGGCGTCGTCCAGGACGGGCTGGTCGAGCCGGCCGATGCCCGCGTGGACGAGCCGGTCGAGCCCGTTGAGCCGGTCGGTCAGACCGGGCGGGCCGGCGGGTTCGCCGGCGCCGTTCACGTCCGGGGCGGCGATCGGGAACCCGCCGGTTCCGGTCGGCGAGTTCGCGGGGAGGGCCGAGGTTGTCATCGGGCGACCTCGAGGTTGTAGGTGGCCTGGTACAGCTGGACGGGGACGGTCTCGTCGGGGATGCCGGCGGAATCGAGCACCTGCCCGAACCGGATGGCCTCCTCGTCGAACAGCATCCCGATGCGGCTGCGCAGGTCGGCGCGGGCCTTGGCGCCCATGCCGCGCAGCGACTCGGCGCCGAACAGCGCCTTGAGCAGGCGCTGCGGGACGGCGCTGTTGCCGCCCTCGACGGCCACGTCGGACGTGCCGTACCCGAGGAGGCCGATCATCAGGACGAGGGAGACCGCCTCGGTGTCGAACGAGACGAGCTTCGCCACCGAGCGCTTGGTGACGCCCTCGGTGCGGATCAGCTCCTGGACGTGGTCCTGCCAGGAGCTGACGGCGCGGGTGACGCGGCGCGACAGCTCCGGCGAGACGTGCCCGATGTCGGCGCCGGCGCCGGCGAGGACCTGGCGTCCGGACGGGTGGCCGCGCCAGCGGCCGATGACCTCTTCGGCGCCGTGCTCGGCGGACGCCATGATCAGGGATTCGAGGCCGCTGCGCAGCGCCGCCTTGAGGGCGCGGACGCGGGCGGGGCTGCGGCGGTTGCGGCGGCCGGCGGAGCGGCCGCGGCGGCCCCGCTGGACGTGCAGGGCGCGCAGCAGGTCGCCGGTGCCGGCGAAGTCCTGCCAGCGGGCCAGCACCTCGCCGCGCAGCAGGGAGCCGTTGCGGGTGGCCTCGTCCAGCTCGGCGAGGGCGGTGCCGTAGCCGGCCTCGACCTCCCCGGCCAGCTCGGTGCGCTGCTCGACCTGCGCCTCGACCTGCCGGGCCAGTTCGGGGACGCGGGTGCGGAAGCTGTCCAGGACGGCGGCGAGGGTGTCGCTGATGACGATCTCGCGGTCCTCGGCGTCCTCGGCGACGCCGGTGAGCCAGGCGCGGATGTCCTCGACGGTCTCCTCGGGGAGGCGGCTCTCCTCGATGCGCGTCTCGGGGATGGTGAAGCGCCGCGCGTCGCCGACCTCGTGCTCGTCCAGCATCTCGCCGAAGTGCTCGACGATCTCGGCGCCCTGCGGCCCCGCGCCCTGCGGGACGCGCGACAGCACGACGCCGATGGTGGCGCCGTTCTCCTTGGCGCGCTGGAGCATCTGCCACACCTGGGCGTCGGCGTAGCGGGCGGCGGTGGTGACGCACAGCCACAGGTCGGCGGCGGCCATCAGCTTGGTCGCGAACTCGTAGTGGTCTTCGAAGACGGAGTCGAAGTCGGGGCTGTCGAGCAGGGCGAGGCCGGGAGGGAGGACGTCGCTGGCTATAATGACCAACTGGTCACCCGCGATGGCGTCGGGCGCCGGGCCGCGGACCCGCCCCATGCCGGGCAGCATCGGCCCCTCCATGAACCACTGCACATGGTCGGGGTGGCACACCAGGATGGGGCTGCTGGTGGTGGGGCGCAGCACGCCGGTGGCGCTCACGCGGGCGCCGACGAGCGTGTTGACCAGCGTGGACTTGCCCGCTCCGGTGGACCCGCCGAGCACCACGAGCATCGGTGCGCCGGCGGCGTGGATGCGCGGGAGGACGTAGTCCTCCAGCTGGCCGCGCAGCTCGTCGCGGGCCTCGCGGGCCTCCTCGACACCGGGGACGTCCAGGAGGAAGTCGAAGGCGCCGAGCTGTTCGCGCAGGCTGGTCAGCGCCCGGGTCAGCTCGCCCTGGCGCACCGTCCCGCCGCCGCCGGGCTTGGCCGCCCGCCGGCCGCGCCTCGGCTTGGCGTCCGCCGCGGCGCCGGTCTCCGAACCGGTCCGCGCGTCGTCGCCGGCGGACTTCCCGGACGTTTCCTTCTCCGGCTTCTCCTTCTCGCGCACCTCGTCCTTTTCGCGCGCACCTTGCCCGCGCGCCTCCTCATCGGGCGCGGCGTCCTCGCCGGGGACCGCGGAGTCCTCGATTCCGCGTCCCGGACCGGCGCCGGCCTCCTCGTCGTGGACCGCGCTTCGCTCTGCCGGGGGTGTCACGGATCCCGTCCCATGTCCGCTCGAATCATGTCGATCTCTCGTGCCACGTTCACCACGTCGCCCACGACCACGATCGCCGGCGGCCGGACTTCACCGGCGGCCATCGCGTCGGCCACCGTGCCCAGGGTCGCCGTCAGGGACCTCTGGCCGGGGAGGGTGCCGTCCTGGATCACGGCGACCGGCGTGTCGGACGATCGACCATAGCGCATGAGGGCCGATGCGATGAGCTTCATCCGCTCCACCGCCATGAGCAGGACGATGGTGCCGTTCGCGCGTCCGAGCGCCTCCCAGTCGACGGTCGAGGCCTCGTGCCCGGGAGGGACGTGCGCCGAGACGACGTGGAACTCCTGCGCGACGCCCCGGTGGGTGACCGGGATGCCCGCCGCGGACGGGACGGCGACCGCGCTGGTGATGCCGGGAACGACCATGACGGGGACGCCGTGGCGGGCGCAGTACAGGGCCTCCTCGCCGCCGCGCCCGAACACGAAGGGGTCCCCGCCCTTGAGGCGCACGACGAACCTGCCCTCGCGCGCGTGCTCGACCAGGTGTCCGTTGATGATGTCCTGCGTGACCGTCCGGCCGTAGGGGATCTTGGCGGCGTCGATCACCTCGACGTCGGTGGCCAGCTCGTCCAGCAGGCCGCCGGGGGCGAGCCGGTCGGTGACGACGACGTCGGCCATCGCGAGGAGCTGCCGTCCGCGGACCGTGATCAGCCCGGGGTCGCCGGGGCCGCCGCCGACGAGGGCGACTCCGGCGGGCTTGCGCCGGGAGTGCCGCGACTCCAGGGCGCCGTCGCGCAGGCCGGCGACCACGGCGTCGCGGATGCCCGCGGCGCGCCGCGGGTCGCCGCCGAGCAGGACGCCGACGGTCGCGTCGCCCGCGTGCCCGCTCGCGGGCGTCCAGGCGGGCGAGGACTCGGCGTCGTCGGCGCGGACGGCCCAGATCTGCGCGGCCTCCGCCTCAGCGACCACGTCGCCGTTGACCTTCGCATCGTCGGTGACGGCCTGCACCAGCCAGGCCCCGGCGCAGTCGCCGCGCTCGTACGGGCGCCGGTGCCAGGTGATCCTCCCGCGCTCGGCGAGGCCCTCCAGGGAGGCGGTGACCTCCGGTGAGACCAGCACGACCGAGGCGCCCGCGTCCAGGAGCGCGGGCACGCGGCGCTGGGCGACCCGCCCCCCGCCGACGACGAGGACGCGTCGCCCGCCGAGTCGCAGGCCTAGCAGGTACGGGGGCACGTGGGTGATTCTCTCGATCGGATGTGCGGTGCAGGTTGCGGGCGCAGGTGACGGACACGTGTCTTTGTCGAACAAAGGTACTCGGGTTCACCAGTGCATGGAGAGGGCCTCCGGCCAGTCGATAGCCGAGCGTGACTCATTCCGTGATCTTTTGGTTACGGCGTCCGGCGTCCTTGCCGCTGACCCCGGCCGAATCGAACGTGGCGACCTCGTGCAGGACCCGCACCGCGCCCTGGACCAGCGGCAACGCCAGCAGCGCGCCGGTCCCCTCGCCCAGCCGCAGCTCCAGGTCGACGAGCGGGCGCAGGCCCAGCGCGTCGATGGCGGCGGTGTGGCCGGGCTCGGCCGAGCGGTGTCCCGCGACGCAGGCGCCGGCGGCCCGCGGGCACATCGCGGCGGCGACCAGGGCGGCGGCCCCGGCGATCACCCCGTCGAGGACGACCGGGACGCGCAGCGACGCCGCGCCGAGGACGAACCCGGCGATCGCGGCGTGCTCCAGCCCGCCGACCGCGGCGAGGACCTCCATGGGGTCGGCGTCGTCCCCGGCGGGCAGGCCGTGCAGGTCCAGGGCCGTCCGGACGACCTCGACCTTGCGGGCGTGGGTGGCGTCGTCGATGCCGGTGCCGCGGCCGGTGACCCGCTCGGGCGGCAGGCCGGTGAACGCGGCGACCAGCGCGGCGGACGCGGTGGTGTTGGCGATGCCCATGTCACCGGTGATCAGGCACCGCACTCCGGAGGCGGCCAGGTCGCGGGCCACCTCGATGCCGGTCGTCACGGCGCGGCGGGCCTCGTCGGCGGTCATCGCAGGCCCGCGCGTCAGGTCGGCCGTGCCGGGGGCGATCTTGCGGAGGAGCAGCCCGGGCGCCGGTTCGAGGTCGGCGGCCACGCCGATGTCGACGACGCTGACCTCCGCGCCGACCTGGGCGGCGAACGCGTTGACCACGGCGCCGCCCGCCAGGAAGTTGGCCACCATCTGCGCGGTGACCTCCTGCGGCCACGGGGTGACGCCCTGGGCGTGGACGCCGTGGTCGGCGGCGAAGACGGCGACGGCGGCGGGCTCGGGCAGCGGCGGCGGGCACTGCCCGGCCAGTCCGGCGAGCCTGACCGACACGTCCTCCAGGACGCCGAGCGACCCGGGCGGCTTGGTGAGACGGGCCTGGTGTTCGCGGGCGTCCCGCATGGCGGCCTCGTCCAGCGGCGCGATGGAGGCGATGGTCTGCTCGATCAGGTCCACGGTGTCCTTTCTGGGGGCGGTCTTGCTCAGATGCCCAGTTCGCCGAGCACTTCTAGCAAGGCGTCATTGGACGACCGGTCGCGCACGGCGATGCGTAGCCAGTCGGGGCCGAGCCCTGGGAACGTGTCGCCTCGCCTTACGGCGTAGCCACGCTGCCTCAGCAAGGCCCTGATCCCGAGGGCGTCGGGCACGCACAGGCACAGGAACGACGCTCGCGCCTCGGGCACGACGTAGAGGCCACGCGCGCTCAGTTCCGCCGCGAGCCTGTCGCGTTCGGCGCCGAGTTCGGCGGCCCACGCTTCGGCTTCGGCGACCGCCTCCGGCGTGGAGCACGCTTCGACGGCGACGAGCGCGGGCGTGGACACGGCCCAGAGCGGCTGCGCTTCGGTGAGCCGCCCCACCAGGTGGGGATCGGCCAGGACGTACCCGGCGCGCAACCCGGCGAGGCCCCACGTCTTGGTCAGCGAGCGGACGACCACGATCCCGGGGGGCAGCCGGGAGGCCAGGGACTCCGGCTCGCCGGGGACGCAGTCCATGAACGCCTCGTCGACCACGACCGTCCGGCCGGGCCTGGCCAGCGCGGCGACGGCGTCCGCCGGGTGCAGCACGGAGGTGGGATTGGTCGGGTTGCCGATCACGACCAGGTCGGCGTCGGCGGGGACGGCGGCGGGGTCGAGGGTGAAGTCCTTGGTGAGGATCACGCGCTCCACGGCGTGCCCGGCGGCTCTCAGCGCGGCCTCGGGCTCGGTGAACTGCGGATGCACGACCACCGCCCTGCGCGGCGCGAGGACCCGCGCGAGCAGGACGAACGCCTCCGCGGCGCCGGCGGTCAGCAGCACCTCGCCGGCGGACCTGGCGTGCCGCCTCGCGACCGCCCGGCGGGCCGGGCGCGGGTCGGGGTAGGCGGCCAGGTCCGCGACGGACGCCCGGATCCGCTCGGCCAGCCACGCGGGGGGCATGCCCGTCCGGACGTTCACGGCGAAGTCGGCGAGCCCGCCGCCGACCTCCGCGTCCCCGTGATGGCGCAGGTCGACCTCGCCGGATCCGAGGGACCCGGACTCGAAGGGGGACCCGGTCACCGGAGCCCCGCCTCGTCCAGGTACAGCAGGGCGTTGACGGCCGCCGCGGCGACCACGGAACCGCCCTTCTCGGAGACGTTGCTGAGCTGCGGCAGCCCGCCGGCGCGCAGCGCGTCCTTGGCCTCGCAGGCGCCGACGAAGCCCACCGGCACGCCGATGACCAGCGCGGGGTCCACCCGGCGCGCGATGATCTCGAAGATCGCCTCCGGGGAGGAGCCGACCACCCAGACCGCGCCCGGGCCCACGTCCGCGTACGACAGGCGGACCGCGGCGGCCGACCGGGTGATGCCCGCGGCGCGCGCCATCCGGGCGGCGGCCGGGTCGGCGGCGTGGCAGACCGTCTCCCGGGCGGTGATCCCGGCGGCGACCATCATCTCGTCGGTGACGACCGGCGCGCCGTCGCGCAGCGCGGCCCAGCCCCGCCGGAGGTACTCCTCCCTGGTGACCAGGTCCACCGCGTACTCCAGGTCGGCGGTCGCGTGGATCACCCGCTCGGTGACGGCCCGCCACAGCGGCGGCATCGGGGACAGGTCGACGCGGGACCGCAGGATCTCATACGACCGGACTTCGATCGGGTGGGGTTGACGGACGGTCAACTGCGCCTCCTGCTTCGCTTCCAGGACAGGACATCAGGGTTTCACGGCTTACGGGGGGTTACGCCCTTCGGCCGGGTTCGTCCAGTTCGTCCGGCTCGCCGGGAAGGGCGGGGATGGTCTCGATGGGACGGGTGGCACGGGACGGCCGCCGTCCGGGGACCCGGGCGTCCCGCGCGCCCCAGACGACGATCATCGGGTCCGCGGGCGGCCCGGACGTGTACAGCGGGGTCGCCTGAAGCCGGACGGCGCCGGCCGTGAAGCCGTGCTCGGCCAGCACGTCCAGCATCTTCCGGGCCTCGCCGGCGGCGGCGACGGCGACGAGCCGGGCGGGTTCGAGACCGGCGCAGACGCGGACGGTCTCCGGCCCGCCGCGGCCGATGAGGCCGGGCCCGATGAACACGGCGTCGGGCCTGGGCAGGTGACCGGCGGTGGACCGCACGTCCCCGGACGCCATCGCCACCTTGACGCCGTGCAGCCGGACGTTCTCCCGGATCCGCTCACATGTCGCGTGGTGGGGGGGGGCGGGGGCCACGGCCGGGGCGCCGGGCGCGCCCGGGGTGGAGATCGGG
>NZ_JBEZGN010000024.1:0-144662 GCF_040650055.1 Spirillospora sp. NPDC048819
CACCTTCACCTACTCGGCCAAGGGCCTGCTCGGAGAACTCATCGACGGCGCCGGGTCGTCCCAGCCCAAGGTATTCGGGTTCCAGTACGACGCCACCCAGGGCAACAAGAACGTCAAACTCGTCAAGGTCACCGACCCCCGCGGCAACGCCACCGACCTGGCCTACTACGACACCCCCCAAGACGACCCCAAATTCAAATGGTCACTCAAGACCATCACCGACCGGCTGAACTACCCCACGTCTTTCACCTACACCGACCCTGACGGCACCCAGGGGCAGCAGGTCCAGACCGTTGTCACCGACGCCGAAAACCGCGCCACCACCTACCTGATGGACGGCAAGGGGCAGCCGACCGACCTCACCAACGCCAAGAACCAGACCACCAAACTCGGCTGGGACGACGACAACAACGTCACCCGTCTTGAGGAACCACCGGCCACCACAGGCGCCACCCCAGCCGTCTCCACCTGGGTCTACGACCCCAAGACCGGCTACCCCGCCGAAATCAAGAACGCCGAAGCGGTCAAGAACGGCTGGTCCGGCACCACCCTGACCTACCAGACCGGTCTGACCGGCCACATCGCCGACCTCATCGCCAAACAGACACCTGAGGGACGCACTCACACCTTCGACTACACCCCCGAAGGGGACCTGTCCTCGGTCACCGACCCTCTCGGCACTGCCACACCGACCGAGGGCGACTACACCAGCACCTACACCTACGACACCTGGGGCCAACTCAAGACCGCCACGGACGCCAACGGCAACACCACCACTAACAACGAATTCGGGCCACACGGCTATCCGAAGGCAATTAGCGACGCCCTCAATGAGACCACCCGCTTCGTCTACGACGAACGCGGTCAGGTCACCAAGGTCACCGACCCCCTCAGCCACGACACCACCCAGGCCTACGACGCATTTGGCCGCCCCTTGGAGAGCACGAAACCCAAGGACCAGTCCGACGGCGTCTTCATCACCACCCCAGCGCCCGAGTACGACCCCAACGACAACGTCGTACGTACAACGGCTCCCAACGGCGCCGTCATCACCACCGCCTACGACGCTGCAGACCAGCCCACGACGACCTATGCGCCCAAGGACGAGCCGACCGACCCCGAACGCAAGACCACCCTCACCTACGACAAGGTCGGCAACCTCAAGACCCAGACCGAGCCCAAGGGCAATCTGACCGTTACCGAAGGCGACTACACCGTCACCAACACCTACGACGAGATCTACCAGCTCGTCGAGACGGTCAACTCCAAGGGCGAGAAGGTCACCAGCAGCTACGACGACGCCGGAAACCTGGTCGAGGTCGTCGACCCCAAGAAGAACGCAACGCCCGATACGGGCGACTACACCACGCGGTACGCCTACGACCTGAACCACCGCACGACCACTGTCACCGACGCGGCGGGTCAGACGACCTCCACCGCCTACGACCATGACGGCCTGCCGATCGAGACGACCGACCAGGAGAACAACAAGACCACCGTCGAATACGACGCCCGCGGCAAGCCGTACCAGGTGAAGGTCCCGCACACCACCGACGGCGGCGACATCGTCTACAACACCACCCGGTACGAGTACGACCAGGCCGGCAACCAGACCAAGACGATCACCCCGCGGGGCGTGGCCACAACAACGGCCGACGACTTCACCGAGCAGACGGTCTACGACGCGCTGAACCGCCCGAAGGAACGGCTCACTGCCTACGACCCGGGTGACGCCCGATACAACGCGCCGAACCGCACGATCTTCGACTACGACCCGGCCGGACGGATGACCAAGGTGTCGGTTCCGCCGTCCGAGGGCCAGACCGTCCGCAACGACACCACCTACACCTACTTCGACAACGGCTGGACCCGCACCTCCACCGACCCTTGGGACATCCTCACCCGGTACGACTACAACGAGCTGGGCCAGCAGACGTCCAACACCCTCACCTCCGGTGGCGGTTCCTCGTCACGGACGATGAGCTGGGAGTACTACGTCTCGGGGAACCTTAAGGCCCGCAGTGACAGCGGGATCCCGGTCGGCAAGCGCGTCGTCCTGGTCGACAACTCCGACTACAACAACACCGCCGAGAACCCGGGCGGCGCTTGGACGGCCGGGACCGCCGACCAGCAGTACGGCTACAACGTCCACACCCGCCCCGCCGGAGACGGCACGGGTCAGTTCGTGTGGCAGCTCACCATCCCCCAAGACGGCGACTACGAAGTCTTCGTCCGCCACCCGAACATCTCGGGCGCTGCCCCGGACGCCAAGATCACCGTCACCCACAACGCCGGCGACACCACCAAGACCGTCGACCAGGGCGCCAACGGCGGCGAATGGGTCAGCCTGGGCAATTTCGCCTTCACCCAGAACGGCCTCCACAAGATCACGCTGTCCGATGCGGCCACCGCCGGCACGACGCTCGTCGCCGACGCCGTGAAGCTCGTCCGCGACAACTCCGGCGACACCGACAACGAGCGCAAGAACTTCACCTACCGCTACGACCCCAACGGCAACCTCATCGAGGTCGGCGACAACTCACCGGGCGCGAAGTACGACGTCTACACCAACACCTACGACGACCTGAACCGCGTCACGCAGGTGGAAGAGAAGACCGCAACCACCACAGGCAACACCACCGCGTTCACCTACGACGCCAACGGCAACGTCACCACCCGCACCCACGACGAGACCTGGTCGAAGATCGAGTACAACCCACTCGACTTGGTCAACAAGGTCACCAACGCCGAATCGGCGTCGGCCGCGATCAAGCGCATATCGGCCTTCACCTACACGCCCCGCGGGCAGTTGGAATCACAGACCAAGCCCAACGGCAATACCGTCGCCTTCACCTACACCCTCGACGGGCTGATCTCCGAGCAGGCCGAGACCAAGAGCAGCGGCGGAACCATTGCACAGCACAACCTCACCTACACACCCAATGGCAACATCGCCACCGACACCGCCAAACTCCAAAACGCCGACAACCCAGCCGCGCTCCTCGAAACCACCTACAACTACACCTACGACCCCCAGGACCGCGTCGCGGAGATCACCAAGACCGGTCACGCCGCCGGCACCGAGACCTACACGCACGACGCAAACCACAACGTGGTCACCCAGACGGTCCAGGGCACGACCACCACCCACAACTACGACCGCAACCGGCTGCTGACCTCATCGGCCAACGGCATCACCTCCACCTACAACTACGACCCGCTCGGCCGCCTCGACACCGTCTCCACCGGCGGCCAGATCAGCGAGCGGTACCGCTACGACGGCTTCGACCGCACCATCTCCCACACCGCCGGGACCGGTGGATCGGCCGAGACCACGACCTACACCTACGACCCCTTCGACCGCACCACATCCCAGACCAAGAGCGGCCAGACCACCGATCTGACCTACCTGGGCACCAGCGGCGAGGTGCTCACCGAAAAGGTCGCCGGTCAGCTCACCAAGTCCTATGAGTACTCCGCCTGGGGCAGCCGCCTCACCCAACTCAAGCAAGGCGACACCGGTGAGGAGATCTCCCAGTACACCTACCACCCCCGCGGCGACGTCGAGGCGATCACCAAACCCAACGGTGACACCCGCGCGACCTACGGCTACACCGCCTACGGCGAGAACGACACCGCCAACTTCACCGGAGTCGACAAACCCGACCCCGCCAATCCCGACGCCGAACCGTACAACTCCTACCGGTTCAACGCCCACCGCTGGGACCAAACGTCCGGCACCTACGACATGGGGTTCCGTAATTACGACCCCGGCCTCAACCGGTTCCTCACCCGAGACATGTACGGCGGCGCCCTGGCCGACCTCGGCCTGGCCACCGACCCCTTCACCATGAACCGCTACGCCTTCGCCGGCGGCAACCCCATCACACGCATCGAGATCAACGGCCACTTCAGCTGGGAAAGCATCGGGAACTTCGCCGCTGGAGTCGCCCAATACACAGTCGAGAACACGGCAGTGGGCCCGCAGGCCGTGGCCAAATACGCATTCGGGTACGACTACAGCGCCAACTTCAAAAAGGACCTTGAGGCAGGAGGCGTCGAAACCGACTCAGGCGCCTTCCAAGCCGGCTGGTGGAGCGCCGAGATCGCCACATGGTTCCTGCCCGGCAACGCCGCAGCCAAAGGCGCAGGCAAACTCGACGATCTCGCCGGCCACGCCGACGAAGCCGCCGATGCCGCGGGCAATGCCACCAGCAAAGCCAGCAAACCATCCAAGAAGCAAGCCACGCGCGGGCCCTCCAAAGCAGCCAACGCATGCCGCAAACCCAGCAGCTTTACCCCCGGCACCCTCGTCCTGATGGCCGACGGCACCGCCAAGGCCATCGACAATATCCAAACGGGTGACGCAGTTATCGCCACCGACCCTGAAACCGGCGACACCCGCCCCCGCCAGGTGACCGACACCATCACCAGCGAAGGCGACAAGACCCTCGTCACCATCACCATTGACACGGACAGCAAACAAGGCGGCAAAACCGCCGAAATCACCGCCACCGACGAGCACCCATTCTGGCTCCCCGACCACGGTCGCTGGGCCAACGCCGAAGACCTCCAACCCGGCATGTGGCTCCGCACCAACACCGGAACCTGGACCCAAATCACTGCCGTCGCTGTCGACACCAAACACCAGCGCGTCCACAACCTCACTGTTCAACGCACCCGCACCTACCATGTCGTCGGGGCCGGAACAGCGGTCCTCGTTCACAACACGCCTGTAGACGGCTGCGGTACGCTAGCTACAGATCCGGTCGCGGCCTCTAAGAATCTTGCAGATGAGGTGGGGAGGAACCCGCAATATGTGAGGAGCACACGACCGGGAATGGCGGAGGCTCTGCTCCCTAAGGGAGGTCCGATGATTACGGCGACAAGTGTTCGAGGGGAGGTTGCGCCCAAACTGCATCCCAGAGTGCAGAGAATTCTAAACGGTATCCGCAAGAAGAAGAGGGGGCGGGGGCATGGTAGGTGCGGGCTTCCGGTCGCAATATCGGAGGCGTTGAATAACGGAATCGATCCGTGCAGGGCGACAGCGGCTGCCCATCGTATCCACAACAATATGAACAACCCTGCACACGGGACCCCTGCAGGCCCTTGTCTCAGCTGCCGAGTCTTGGCGAAGCGCTTTAAGATCAAGTTCCTGACCTGAGGTGTGAATGTTCTCACGAAACCACAGATTCGAAAAGAAGTTGCGCCAAGCGGGTTGGTATCCGGGCCGCGAAGCAGATACATCTCACTGGATCTCCTGGCTCGAAAATGAAGGTTATGAAGTTCATGATGCCGCAGCAATATTCTTGGCAGAGTATGGGGGTCTGATTTTCACTGATTCAGGTCCAGGTATCACGGTGGGTCGTGACCCATTTGCGGTGGATCCTCGTCAAGTGGGCAGCGAATGCGAAATCATTGAGGGCTGGAGTGAAAAACTCGACAAAAATATCATCCCTCTAGGGATGACCACTCAAGAAATGTTCGAATTTGGCATTGATGAAGATGAAAATATGTACATATTTTCACATGCATGCCAGTTCCTGGGGAGGGGGCGGGACGGATTGAAAGCGCTTGTTCTTGGTATTGAGGGAAAAATCATAGAATAGCGATTCTTCTGTGCGGGGTCCAATAACTAAGAGGCTCGGAACGTTCAGAGGGTGGCGGCGGGAACTGGGGAGGCTCTCACTGGCCGAAGCGTGCTGTGGAAAGGCGTGGACGACGCCGTCTTATAACCGGTGTGGAGCCGGGCAGTGGACGGCGGCCGGGAGGGAGTCGGAGGCGGTCGTAGTACCGATCGAGCCGCAGGTGAGTTGCTCACCAGCCTCAACGGCAACCCCCGTCCCGACTTGGGCCAAATTTAGTGCGCAAGTCAGCCGCCTGGTTGATGGCTTCGAGGGCGTGGCTGAGGTCGTCGGGTAGGGGTCGGCGGCGGTGATTGCGCGGGGTCCGGCCTGGATCTGGATGGTGCGGTAGCGGCGGGCTGTGCGGACGGCTTATCCGCATTGTTGGGCGTGCGCGCGCCGACAGGCTGGGATCGTCACCCAACTCAAGAAAGGCAATTACAGATTCTGAGATATCAAGTAGATACAGCTGCCGGTATGGCCAGTCGGGTGAGTGGACCCTGTCCTCAACCGGTGGAAGCAACTCCGCTGGTCAGTAGCTCGGCGAACACTTCTTTGGGCTTCTTGTAGCCGAAGATAGCGCGGGGCCGGTTGTTGAGTTCGTCGGCGACGGCCTGTAGTTAGTCCGGGTCGCCTGTGATCGTGGTGCCTTTGGGGAAATACTCCCGCAGCCAGCGGTTGGTGTTCTCGTTGGTGCCGCGCTCCCACGGGGAGTGCGGATGGGCGAAGTACACCGGCAGGCGGGCCTTGAGGGTGATCGCGGCGTGGTCGGCCATCTCCGGCCCGCAGTCCCAGGTCATCCCTGAAGGAGCGGGGCCGGTCAAGTGGTGGCCTGAGGTGATTGTTGTTGTCTTGGGTCCGTTTCCCTGCTCGGTTCCGGGCGGTTTGAGGGCGTGCCGGGGTGGCGTCCGGGGTCAAGATGGAGCGCCCGGAGGCGGAGCCGAGGACGTACGATCTTGAGGTCGGACGGTGTGACCGGCGGATACTGCTGGTCGCCGGGCGGTGTGGGGTTGTGGGTTACGTGCCCCAGGTGCAGTCGTCTCCGAGAGGGGGCAGTCCGGCTGCGGTCATCCCTTCGTCTGGGTCCTCCCGGCCGCGCGGGAGGGGGCATGGGGCGTTTCACGTGTGGCCTGGCGGGGTCAATCAGAGACGCGTTCACGCCACCGGCGCCGGTGGGGAACAGACCTGCGGGCGACCCGGTAGGTGTCAAGTCAAACGGGACAGGGGCCAGTGATCGCTAGGCGGCGTGTTTCTCGTGGTCAGGGCTGGTTTGGTCGGTGGTGTCTTCGTCGGGTCGGTTGATCTGCGCGACGGTGGGGATCTTGGGCAGGGTGGGCGTCTGGGTGAACCGTCGCGGGTTGGCCGCGCGGAACGCCGCGATGGTGGCGGCTCGTTTGTGCTGGATCGCCTGTGCGGTGCCGATGTGCAGGGTGAACGGCGTATGGAGCCCGATCCCGGCGTGGTAATGCCGGTGATTGTAGTGGTCGAAGAAATGGTGGCAGAACGTCTCGGCCTCGTCGAGCGAGTCGAACCTGGCCGGGAACGCCGGGCAGTACTTCAAGGTTTTGAACTGCGCCTCGCTGTAGGGGTTGTCGTTGCTCACCTTCGGGCGGGAGTGGGACTTGATGATGTCCAGGTCGGCCAGTAGTTCGGTCACCGGCGTGAAGGTCATCGAGGTCCCGTTGTCGGAGTGGATGGTGCCGGGCACGATCCCGCCGTTGGCGGCGAACGAGTTCTGCATGAACTGCGCGGCCAGCTCACCCGACTCGCGCAGGTGGACCTCCCAGTGCACGACGTGGCGGGAGAAGATGTCGAGCATCACATACAGGTCATAGAACTGGCGTGGCCCCGGACCTGGAAGTTTCGTGATGTCCCAACTCCAGATCTGGTTGGGGGCGTGCGCGGACAGATAGGGCTTGGTGCGCGCCTGGTGCCTGGCTTGGGCGCGCCGCTCCCGGACCTGGTCGCGCCTGCGTAGTTCCCGGTACATCGTCGACACCGACGCCAGGTACACCCCCTCGTCCAGCAGCGCAGCCCACACCTGCCGGGGTGCCTTGTCGGCGAACCGGCCGCTGTTGAGCATGGCGACCAGTCCAGCCCGCTCGGTCTCGCTCAGCGCGTTCGGCGGCGCCGGCCGTGCCGCCGGCTCACTGTTTTCCGGCACCGGGTTCCGCCGTCGGTAGAAACTGCTGCGCGGCACACCCGACAATGCGCACGAGGCGCGAATCGGCAGATGCTCGACCAGCAGGGAAAGGGTTTCGTCCCGGCAGCGGGTCACGAATTCTCGGTGTCCGCGCTCTCGGACATCGTTTCCAAGAGCGCGATACCTTTTCCCATAATGTCCAGGGCGGCCTCGGTCTGCTTGAGTTTCCTGGCCATCGCCGCGTTCTGCCGCTCCAGCCGCGCCTTCTCCTTGCGCAACTGCTCCAACTCGGTCTGCTCCGGCGTCTTCTCCTTCTTGACGGCCGGACGACCCGTTCCCGAAGCCGTCAACTCACCGGCGTCGCGCTGCCGACGCCACAACTGAACGCTGGACTCATAAAGTCCTTCACGGCGCAGCAACGCGCCCTTGTCGCCATGCTCGGCCGCGTCGTACTCCTCGACCATCCGCAACTTGTAGGCGGCAGTGAAGGTCCGCCGCTTGGGCCGGCCGGTCCGCGACCCGTCACCAGAAGGAAGATCGTGGCTGGTCATCGTCACTCTGCTCAGTACCCGTTCTCACCCTGTTCACATCAGTTAGGGAACTTCATCCCCTCGTGTCCCACCTGAGCCTGACACAGAGGGACCTCGCGCCGGTCCACGGCCGGAACGTCTCATGCCGCCGCGCCCTGCGGGGGCGTGTCCGATGGTAGGTCCAGGGCGCGGATGTGTCCGTCGCGCATGCCGTAGAAGACCAGGGTGGCCAGGTAGCGGGCGGCGGCGACCTTGGCGATGTTGTTGGCCTGCTTGCCGCGGCGGGCCAGGATGCGGTCGCGGACCGCGCGGATCGGGGAGCCGGCGCGTTGCCGCTGGACCGCTTCGATCAAGGTTCACCGCAGGATCGGTGAGCCCTGCTTGGTGATGTGCCCGCGGGCGACCTTGACATCGGACTCGCGGTGCCGCGGGGTGAGCCCGGCCCAGCACGCCAGCTTCTCTGGGCGGGTGAAGCGGGTGATGTCGCCGATCTCGGCGACGATGACGGCGGCCAGGACCGGGCCGATCCCCGGCAGCGCCTGGATCGCGGCATAGCCGGCGTGGCCGCGCAGCAGCTCGGCGATGACCTCCTCCAGCAGGTCGATCTCACCGGTGTAGATCTCGATCAGCGACCGCAGCGAGGCGATCTTGCCGCGGTAGGGCTGCGGCACCGGCAGCTCCTCCAGCCACGCGGTGCCGGCCTTGCCGAACAGGTCCGAATGGGTGACCGGGATGCCGAGCTTGGCCAAAACGGCGTGCACCTGGTCCTTGCAGCTGGTGCGCATCGCCACCAGCTTGCCCCGGTAGCGGGTCAATTCCCGCAGGTCCCGCACGTCGGTCGGCGCGATCCACGCCTCCGGGAGCCTTCCCATCCGCAGCAGATCGGCCAGATCGGCGGCGTCCCGCTCATCGTTCTTGACCCGCCGGTAGGTGAACGCCTTCACCCCCAGCGGGTGCGCCAGATGCACCTCGGCTCCGGCCAGCGCGAGGGTGTCGGCCGCCCAATACCACCCGTACGTCGCTTCGAGCACGACCTTCGGGCGCACGCCGGCCTTGGCGATCTCCGCCCGCAACGCCGCCGGCGAATTGCTGATCCGGGCCTTGCCCAGCCGCTCACCCTCAGGCGTCATCCGCACCAGCACCGATCTTCTGCGGTGCAGGTCCATTCCCACGATCTGCTGTCCGTCGTACCCTGCGGACATAGGGGCCTCCATCCTCGACGGGATTGGTGTGATGACCCCGAGTGTCCGCCGGATACCCGGAACCGTCACCAGGAGCGGAGGCCCCGCTCCTTCATCGCATCAGCGACCGGCGCACCACGTCCGGCAGCCCGCGGACCTGGTCGATGACGGCCTCGGACACGGTGGCGGCGTCCCGCCCGGCAAGCGGCACCAGCACCACGAACCGCGACACCCGCTCCACCAGCGTGCCCACCGCGGTCTTGCCGTCCTTGCCGACGACGAGATCCCCCTCCCAGTGCCCGGGAACCTGCCGGTCGACGGCGTCGGCGGGCCGCTCCTCGATCCACCGGATCCCGCGGATCCGCGGCGCCCGGGGGGCGCGGCCGTGCGCCGGCTTGCGGCGAGTGCGGCCTGAGCGCAACGTCAGGCACTGGCGGGCCAGTTCACCCTTGGGCAGTGCGTAGATCCAGCCGTAGATCGCCTCGTGGGACACCCTCACATGCTGGTCGCCGGGGTGGTCGATCGGCACCCGCCCGGCCACCTGCTGCGGCGACCAGCCCTGCTTGAGCAGTTCGACCACCACCAGCCGCAGGTAGGCGTCGGCGTCGATCTTGCGGGTCTTGGCCCGCTGCCGCGCCCGCTGCGCCGTCCGGTCGGCCCGCGCGGCCCGGTACCGGTCCCGCCCGCCGTGCCGGGCGATCTCGCGAGACACGATGCTCGGGCAGCGTCCGATCCGTTCCGCGATGGCCTTGCTCTCCAGTCCCTCGGCGATTCCCCGGGAAATCTCCTCCCGGTCCTGCAATGTCAGCATTTGACGCACCGCCCCCACGGCAACTCCCCCCGGCGATCAACTCGCCGAGCAGAACTACACCACTGCGAGATCAGTTGCTACGACCGGTTGAGGGCAGGGACCACTCGACTGGCCATCGGTAAAATTCAGTAGTGGATTGACGGGCCCCGGTCCCATCTCAAGGCTCTTGTGGCGGTGGCGGTGGCGGTGGCGGTGGCGGTGGCGGCGGCGCGGATGCGGTGGGATTCGGCGAATGACCCGCTGGGAGAAGACCTATCCGCCCACGCCTTTCGACGGTGCGCCGGTGCTGCCGTGGCCCAGCGGAAGCGCTCCCCCCGACCTTCCGGAGGGCAAGGCCGGTATTTCGGTCTGGATCCGGACCATGCGGACGGATAACAAGCACTACGTGGAGCCGAAGGCTGTCGGGGTGGACGGCCGGCCGGTGTGGCACGGGGTCGGCCGGATGGTCGCGGTTACCGAACCCGGCGAGCATCTCGTCGAGGTGTGGGGGCACGGCTCGGCGGAGACGGTGCGCGGTATCCGGGCCGAGGCCGGGCAGGTCGCGGAACTGGACTACCGGATGCCCGCCAGCATGGGCGGCGCGGAGGGCGTGCTCGTTCCGGCGCCGGGATCGAGGCGGCGCCGCATGGGGTCGGGTGTGCGGTGGGGATGGGTGCCCATTCTGGTGGTCTCCGCGGCCTGGCTCATCGACGAGTGGCGCGATCTTCCCGAGACCTCCGCCGTCGGTGTCGGCGTCCTGGTCTGCGCCGTGCTCGCGGGCGTCCTGGCGGTGGCCGTCAAGCAGCGCGCCGACCGCCGGTACCGCGTCAGGATGTCGCACGAGGCCGGTGCCGACCCGCGGGCCGCCGAAACCGGGATGTTCCTCGCCGACGGCCGGTGCCCAGCGGGAATCGCCGAAGGGGACATTGGGGCCCTGCTGATCACCGAGACCGCGGAGCGGAAATACTCGTGGAACGGTCTCGGCTTCGGGCGGCGACCGGTGACCGACCCGAACGCTTGGCTGCCGTGGCCCACCCTGGCCATCGACGGTGCGCGGCGTCCGTTCGCCTGGCGGTCCTGGTGCTACCGTCTGCCGCCCGGCGCGCACGAGGTGACGGTGGAGCCGGCCAGTGACCGTCCGAAAAGCGAAACGGCCGCGGTGAAGGTGGAGATCGCGCCCGGCAGGGTCACCCGGGTAGACCTGCGGGTCAAGGCGGACGTCGCGGTGCAGGCGCGCGACCGGGACGTTCCGACCGAACCGGCCGGTTTCGAGGCGACCGCCGACCTGAAGGTCTCCGCCCCGTCCTGAGGTAGGCGCCCGGCTATCGCCCTTGCTTGATCCTGGTGATGAGCGTGCGCCAATCTCCCGCCGCGAGAACCAGCTTCGGCCCGTCGGGGTCCTTCGAGTCGCGGACGGCCACGGCCGGGCTGAGCGCCGCCACCTCGACGCATTCGCCGCCACTCTCAGCGCTGTAGCTGCTCTTGCGCCATCTTGCGGACGACAGGTCCGGATTGATCATGTGCCCTCCACGGCGTCCTTCAGAAGTTTCAGGGAGTCATCAGCGGACATCGCCGCACTTCTGATCAAGTCGTAGCTTAGTCGGTACTCTTGGACGGAGGCCTCGTGGTCGGTGAGATGTCCGCCCGTGTAACCCTCGGTGTAAACGAGAGTGGCTCTGGTGTGGAACTCCAGGATGGTGAACGCGCCCAGGAGGCCCCCGTATGCGCCTGCGGTGATGGGGACGATCTGGATTGAGATGTTGTAGCGTTCTGCCTCCTCGATCAGGCGTCGGTACTGGCTGCGCATGACCTCCGAGTTGCCGAGCACACGGCGGATCGCCCATTCCTCGAAGATGGCCACGATGCGTGGCGGATGCAGCCGCGTGAGGATCTGCTGCCGCTGCATCCGGTCGGTCACCAGGGCATCGGTCTCCTCCTCGCCCCGGCCGGACTTCAACACTTCGCGGGCGTACTCAGGCGATTGGAACAGGCCGTGGATGACGAGCGGGTTGAAGATGTACATCGTCGAGGCGATGGACTCGTGTTTGACGTACTCGGGGAAGCCTGGCGGGAGGGCGGCGTAGCGGCGGGTTTCGGTGATGAGCTTCCACAGGCGGTGGAACAAGCCGTTCGTCTTGAAGAATGTGTCGAGGTCCTCCGCGAACTTCTCGGACGGGACGGCCTTCGCGCTCTCGATCTGGCTGATCCACTGCGGCGTGTAGCCGAGGACTTCGGCGAGCTCGACCTTCCTCAGGCCGGCCTGCTCGCGCCAGGCGGTCACTTCGGTCGCGAACGCGCGGATGGCGGGTGCGTCGTGCGGGTCCTTCTGCGCTCCCATGGAGACTCCCGGGGGTAGAGCCGGATGGCGCTGTCACCTCGGGAATATCACACTCGGAAGCGAAGTGTTGCTGAAAGTGACGAACATCGGTCGCTGGCCGAGTCAGGCCGGGTCGTGGGTTGCCGGGGTGGGCGATGTGTCGTCCGTGGTGACCGTGCGGCGGCGAAGGAGGGTGGCCCAGCGGCCGCGGGGGCCGCGTTCCTTGCCCTCGACGGACGCGCCGCGCACCTCGGTGCCCGAGAGCTCGGCGGCCTCGGCCGCGGCCAGGTAGACGGGCAGGACGCCGTCGCCGAGCAGGTCGCCGACGTCGGGTTCCAGGCCCAGCGCGGACGCCATCGACGGCAGCACCGCGGCGCACGCGGACGCGTACCCGCGGGCGGACGGGTGATAGCGGTCCTCGCTGAACATCGAGCGCGGGTCGGCGGCGAACTCGCGGCCGAGCAGGTCGCCGAGCGACACCGAGCGGGCGCCGCGCTCGACGGCCGCGATGGTCTGGGCGGCGGCGAGCTGGCGGCTGGCGCGGCGGGCGATGAACCTGAGCGGCTGCATCAGCGGCTTGACGGTGCCGAGGTCGGGACAGGTGCCGACGACGACGTGGCTGCCTCTGGCGCGCAGGCGTTCGACGGCGTCCGCGAGGTGGCGGACGGATTCGGCGGGCGGCACCCGGCCGGTCACGTCGTTGCCGCCGATCATGATGACGGCGATGTCGGGGCGGGCTTGCAGCGCCCGGTCGACCTGGCCGCGGAGGGCCTGCGAGCGGGACCCGGAGCGGGCGACGTTCGTCAGCCGGACGGGACGGTCCGCGATCGCCGACAGCCCCGCCGCCAGGAGCGCGGCGGGCGTCTCGTCGGGAGTGTGGACGCCGAGGCCGGCGGCGGTGGAGTCGCCGATCATGACCAGGGACAGCGGGGCGCCGCCGAGCGTCCCGCCGTACAGGCCGTCGGCCACCGGCGGGTCGCCGTTGGGCGTCGCCGTGATCATCCTGCGGGCGAGCTTGGCCTCCACCACGACGAGCCCGAACGTGATGCCGCCGAGGGCGGTGATGCCCCCGCCCCCGTACGCTGCGGCCGCCGCGATCCGGCGTGCCGTGAATGCTCTCAACATGATCCGCTGACCCTCCGTGATTAAGTTCCTTCCCCCCGCCCCGGGTGTTGATGCCTGCGGGCATCGGTCTCGGATACCGTCGGGAGGAGGGAAACCATCCGGACCCGCGTCCGGTATACCGCCGAACAGGCGGGCTGAGCAGGGACGCAACGCTCAGATCAACACACTGAACGACAAGGATGTCGCGGTGCACGTACACGACTCGCTCGTCGAACTGATGGGCAACACCCCGCTCGTTCGACTGCGCAAGGTGATCGGCGACAGCACGACCGGCGGCCGGCGGCCGCAGGTGATCGCCAAGGTGGAGTACTTCAACCCCGGTGGCTCGGTGAAGGACCGCATCGCGGTCCGCATGATCGACGCGGCCGAGCAGTCCGGCGAACTCTCGCCGAACGGCACGATCGTCGAGCCGACGTCCGGCAACACCGGGGTGGGGCTCGCCATCGTGGCGCAGGAGCGCGGCTACCGCTGCGTCTTCGTCTGCCCCGACAAGGTCGCCAAGGACAAGATCGACGTGCTGCGCGCGTACGGCGCCGAGGTCGTGGTCTGCCCGTCGGCGGTGTCGCCCGAGCACCCGGACTCCTACTACTCGGTGTCGGACCGGCTGGCCGCGGAGATCCCCGGCGCGTGGAAGCCGAACCAGTACACCAACCAGCAGAACCCGCGCTCGCACTACGAGACGACCGGACCGGAGATCTGGGAGCAGACCGAGGGCCGCGTCACGCACTTCGTGGCGGGCATCGGCACCGGCGGGACGATCAGCGGCACCGGGCGGTACCTCAAGGAGGTCTCCGGCGGGAAGGTGCAGATCGTCGGGGTGGACCCGGAGGGTTCGGTGTACTCCGGCGGCACCGGCCGGCCCTACCTCATCGAGGGCGTCGGCGAGGACATCTGGCCCGAGACCTACGACCGGGACATCTGCGACGAGATCATCGCGGTGTCCGACAAGGACTCGTTCAACATGACCCGGCGGCTGGCCCGCGAGGAGGCGCTGCTGGTCGGCGGGTCCTGCGGGATGGCGGTCGTCGCCGCGCTGCGCGTCGCCGCGCGGGCCGACCCGGACGCGGTGATCGTGGTGCTGCTGCCCGACGGCGGCCGCGGCTACCTCACCAAGATCTTCAACGACGAGTGGATGGCCGACTACGGCTTCCTCATCCCCTCCACCGAGGAGGCCCGGGTCGGCGAGGTGCTCACCCGCAAGAGCCGGACGCTGCCGGAGTTCGTGCACGTCCACCCGCACGAGAGCGTGCAGACCGCGATCTCGATCATGCGCGAGTACGAGGTGTCGCAGCTTCCGGTGATGAAGGAGGAGCCGCCGGTCATGGCGGCCGAGGTGGTCGGCTCCGTGGTGGAGAGCGACCTGCTCGACATCCTCGTCCGGGAGCGCGCCAAGCTGGCCGAGCCGGTCGAGATGCACATGTCGGAGCCGCTGCCGACGCTCGGGTCCGGTGAGCCGGTCAGCAAGGCCGTGGGCGTGCTGGAGAAGTCCGGTGCGGCCGTCGTCCTCGTGGACGGCAAGCCCAAGGGCCTCGTCACCCGCCAGGACCTCCTCGCCTTCCTCGCCGCGTCCACCACCTGACGCCGCCGCCGGACGAATAGAGGCGCCGGACGAATAGAGGCGCCGGAGACCGTCGTGGTCTCCGGCGCCTCGTTCTTCCCCGAAGGGTGTCGGGTTGCGGAGCCCGGCCGTGGGCGGCATTTCGGGCCGGGCTCCGCAACCCGACGTCTAGGGGTCCGGGCTACCGCTGCCCGGACGGGGCGAAGTCCTCCCGCGTGTCGGCGGGCTTGAGCGTCTTCTTCGGCTCGTCCGCGTGCCCCGGCCACCAGGCCTTGTGGCCCAGCAGCGCGGTGATGCCCGGCACCAGGAAGATCGCCATGATGAAGGCCGACAGCGCGATCCCCAGCGCGATGGAGAAGCCCATCTGCTGCAGCATCGACACCTTGGCCAACAGCATCACCGAGAACGTGCCGGCCAGGATCAGCCCGGCCGCGGCGACCGTCGGCCCGCCGTGCTGGACCGCCAGCGCGGCGGCCTTGCGCGGCTCGTGGCCCTCCTTGGCCTCCTCGCGCAGCCGCGCGGTCATCAGGATGTTGTAGTCGGTCCCGATGGCCAGCACGAACAGATACAGCATGATCGGCAGGTGGAAGATCTCACCGGGCTGGCCCAGCAGACCCTGGAAGACGTACACCGCGGATCCCATGGTCGCGGCGAAGCCGAGCAGCACCGCCGGGACCAGGTACAGCGGGGCGACCACGGAGCGCAGCAGCATCAGCAGGATCAGCGCGATGAGCACCCCGGCGACCGGAAGGATCACCGAGAGGTCGCGGTTGACCACCTTGTTGATGTCGCTGTAGATCGCGGTCTCGCCGCCGACGAACACCTCGGTGCCCTCCGGCGCGATGTCGTGCACCGCCGGCCCGAGGTCGTTCTTGACCAGGTTGATCGATTCGTTGTTGACCGGGTTGCCGTTCAGGACCAGCTTGACCTCTCCCACCTTGGGATCGACCGTGCTGAGCTCCGCGGGCTGGACGCCGCCGACGCCGGGCAGCGACTTGGCCTGCTGCCCCCAGGCGTCCAGCTCCGCCTTGGTGAGCGGCTGCCCGTCGGTGGAGCGGACCATGACCTGCACCGGGGTGGTCTGCCCGGCCGGGAAGCCCTTCTTCATGTCCTCGGTGGCCTGCGCGGACTCGGTGTCCTGCGGGAAGCTGGACTGGAAGTCGTAGTCGGACTTGAAGCCGATCGCGCCGGACGCCAGCGCGACCAGCAGGGCGCCCGCCCCGATCGCGACCAGGGCCGGACGCGCGCCGACCATCCGGCCGAGCCGCGCCGAGGTGGTGCCCTTCGGCTGCTTCTTCCAGGACTTGGACGGCCAGAACACCGCCGGGCCGATCAGCGACAGGATCGCGGGGAACAGCGTCAGCGAGGTGATGCCCATCACCACGACGCCGATGGCGAGCGAGGGGCCCCAGGCGGCGAAGATGCCGAACGAGGCCAGCATCAGCACCAGGAACGTGACCGCGATCGCGGCCGCCGCGGAGGTGATGACCTCGCCGACCCGCTCCACCGCCGAGATCAGCGCGGTCTTGCGGTCCTCGCCGGCGCGCAGCCGCTCCCGGTAGCGGAACAGCAGGAACAGGTAGTAGTCGGCGCCGACGCCGAACATCACGATGGTCAGGATGATCTGCAGGCTGTCGTCACCGGAGAAGTCCAGCACCTTGGACGCGGCGCCGATCAGGCCCATCGACAGCTGCTCGGTCGCGATGATCACGATGATCGGCAGGATCGCCGCCAGCGGCGCCCGGAAGATCACCAGGATCAGCCCGATGATCAGGGCGAAGGTCGCGATGGTGATGAGCGCGAAGGACTGGGTGAAGGAGTCCTCGTTGTCGACGAACGAGGCGACCTGGCCGCCGACCTTGGCCTCCAGCCCGCTGCCGAGTTGTTTCGGCAGCTCGGCGCGGATGTCCTTGACCGCCTGGCTCTGATCCTGGGCCGCCTCGCCGGTCACCGTCTCCATGGGCACGGTGATCAGCTGGATCGACTTGTTGGGGGCGATCGCTTCCGGAGCGGTCATGAAGCCCTGGACCGTCGGGTACTTCTTCGCCGACAGGTTCTTCGCCGCCTCCGCCACCTTGGCGCTGTCGGCCGGGGTGAGCTTCCCGCCGTCGGACCGCTGCACCACGATCAGCGAGGACATCTCCGTCTGCTGCGGGAACGCCTTCTCGGCGATCTCGGCGGCCTGCACGGACTCGTACTTGGACGGCAGGAACTCGCCCTGGTCGGACTCGGTGGTGAGCTTGGGGGACAGGGCGATGACGAGGATCGCGACCACTAGCCAGGCCGCGATCGTCCACCACGGGTGTCTCACGACGAAGTGCGCGAGCCGAGCGAACATGGGGCTTCCTCAGTTCAGGGTGATGGGAATCAAGGTCAAAAGGGATACCTGTAAAACGGTAGAGACCGGACGGGGCTTTGGGGTCACCCGCTGCGCTGAAATAGAGGCTGATACCTCCGGGGGAGCGCCTCCTCCTCTAGGAGGGGAGCGGGGTGGATAGCCTCGTACCCATGGACAACGAAGTTCAGAGAGGTTTCGAGACCCTGGCCATCCACGCCGGGCAGGAGCCCGACCCCACCACCGGTGCGGTCGTCACGCCGATCTACCAGGTATCAACGTACAAGCAGGACGGCGTGGGCGGGCTCCGCGGCGGCTACGAATACTCCCGGTCGGCGAACCCGACCCGTACCGCGCTGGAGGTATGCCTCGCCGAAGCGGAGGCCGGCTCGCGGGGACTGGCGTTCGCCTCCGGGCTCGCCGCCGAGGACGCTCTGCTGCGCGCGGTCTGCCGGCCCGGCGACCACGTGATCATCCCGGACGACGCCTACGGCGGCACCTACCGGCTGTTCGCCAAGGTGGCCGAGCCGTGGGGTGTGACGTTCGACTCAGTGCCGCTCGGGGACGTCGCGGCCGTGCGGGCGGCGGTCCGCCCCGAGACGAAGATCATCTGGGTGGAGACGCCGACGAACCCGCTGCTCGGCATCGCCGACATCGCGGCGCTCGCGGCCGTCGCCCACGACGCGGGCGCGCTGCTGGTCGTCGACAACACGTTCGCCTCGCCGTATCTGCAGCGCCCGCTGGAACTCGGCGCCGACGTGGTCGTCCACTCGACCACCAAGTACATCGGCGGCCACTCCGACGTCGTCGGCGGCGCGCTGATCGTGTCGGACGCGGAGCTCGGCGAGCGGCTGGCGTTCCACCAGAACGCGATGGGCGCCGTCGCGGGCCCGTTCGACGCCTGGCTCACCCTGCGGGGGATCAAGACGCTGGGCGTGCGGATGGACCGGCACTGCGCGAACGCGGAGCGGATCGTCGAGATGCTGGAGCGGCACCCGGCCGTCCGGCGGGTCCTGTACCCGGGGCTGCCCGGCCACCCGGGGCACGACGTCGCCGCCAAGCAGATGAAGGCGTTCGGCGGCATGGTCTCGTTCCGGATGGAGTCGGAGGAGGCCGCCGTCGGCGTGTGCGAGCGGACGAAGCTGTTCACGCTCGGCGAGTCGCTCGGCGGCGTCGAGTCGCTGATCGAGCACCCGGGCCGGATGACGCACGCCTCGGCGGCCGGGTCGCCGCTGGAGGTCCCCGGTGACCTGGTGCGGCTGTCGGTCGGGATCGAGGACGTCGACGATCTTCTGCGGGATCTTGAGCGGGCTCTGTCCCACGCCACTTGATCAAACATCTATACTCGGCGCGCCAGGTTCGTAAAGAAGGGGCCCGGGGTGCGCAAAGTTCTGGTCTGTGGTGCGGCGTTCGCCGCGACGTGTGTCTCCGCCGTAGCCATTCCGGGCGGAGCCCAGGCGACGACTCCGTCGCCGTCGTCGTCCGTCCCGTCCACGGCCCCCACCGGGGAGCCGGGGACGGCCACTCCCTCCGGCGCGCCGACCGCCCCCGGTTCGCAGTCGCCCTCCACGTCCTCCACGACACACCCCCGCGAGGGGGAGGCGTCGGCGGACGGCGAGCCGGACGGCACCGTCTCGGCGCAGGCGGTCATGGTCACCCCCGAGCTGCCGAAGTTCCGCACGTACGCCTACGGCAAGGCCGCCCTCCAGAAGGTCGACGCCTACTGGCGCGAGACCGCGCCCGGGGCCACGTCCCGTCCGGCCGTGCTGTTCCTGCACGGCGGCTCCTGGAAGGTGGGCGACAAGGGCGGCGGCTGGGGCTACTTCGCGCGCCGGCTGGCCGACGACGGCTTCGTCGTCATGTCGGCGAACTACCGGCTGACGCCGAAGGCGCAGTGGCCGGCGCAGCGTGACGACGCGCTGGCCGTCGTCACGTTCATCAAGCGGCACGCCCGGACGTGGAACGTCGACCCGCAGCGCATCGCCGTGGTCGGGTCGTCGGCCGGGGGGCACCTCGCGACCCAGCTCGGCACGTTCGGGACCGGCGCCGCGCGGGTCCGCGGCGTGGTCGCGCTGTCGCCGCCGAACAACCCGTACCTGGCCTACCGGGACGGCGGGAAGCCGACCGCCACGCCCAGCCGGCGGAACCTGCGGCAGGCCGTGGTGGACCTCGTTCGCTGCGTCCCCGACGACCCCGCGGCCACCGAATGCCTGACCCGGCTGGAGGACGCCAACAGCTCGACGCACGTCTCCGCCGGGGACGCGCCGATGCTCCTCATCCACGGCAGCGAGGAGTTCGTCCCGGTCACCCACAGCACCGCGCTGGCGAGCTCGCTGCGCGCCGCGGGCGTGCCGGTCACCCTCAAGACCGTCGAGGGCGACATGCACGCCGGGGAGCTGCTGGACGACGCGGGCACCTACCCGATGATCGTGAACTGGCTCAAGAACCGCCTGAAGCCCGGCCCCGAATAGCCGTCGGCCGGGCCGCCGCTCAGCCGTTCCAGACCATCAGCCGTTCCACACCATCAGCAACAGGATCACGAGCCAGATCAGCGCGACGACGCCGGAGATGGCGGCCATCCGCCCGCGCTCCACCTGGGCGATGTCGCCGTCCGCCGCGGCGGGCCGCTTCTCCTCGGCCGCGCCGTCGCCGCCGTCTTCGCGGTCCTTCCCGTCCTTGCCGTCCTCGCCCTCCGTCGCGGCGGGCTTGCCCGCGGCCGCCGCCTGCGCCTCGACGCCGGCCGACTCGGCCGCGGCGACCTCCAGCAGATGCGCCGCCTTGCGCTGGTCGCGCTCGACGATCAGCAGCAGCACGAGCGCGACGATGAACAGCGTCATCGACGCCGACAGCCACACCTCCGCCAGGTCGCCCTGGGCCAGCAGCAGCCCGAACAGGAAGATCCCCAGGGTGCCGACGCCGTAGATCTGGGTGACCCGGTGGAGGTAGCGCACCACGACCACGTTGCGCTTGCGGATGTAGCGCGGGGTGGACATGGTCGCCGCCGTCAGCGGCCCCAGCGTGAAGATCGCGAACCCGATGTGGAAGAACAGCAGCAGGTGGTCGGCCATGACGCAGACCCTAGCCCGCCGGCCCCGCTAGCGGCGGGCACGGCGCACTCTGAGGTAGTCGCTCACGACATATTCGCCGAGCCGGTCGGCGTCGGGCGCGAAGACGCGGCCGCCGTTGCGCCGCGCGACCTCCTCCACGAACGAGACGAGGCGGCGGTCCTCGGCGAGCATGAAGAAGTTCATGCAGGCGCCCCGCCGGGTCATCTTGTCGACCTCGGCGAGCGTCAGGACGAGCGTGTCGGTGGACGGCGGGTAGTCGAACAGCGAGCGGCCGTCCGGACGCAGGTGCGCGGTCGGCTCGCCGTCGGTGACGACGAGGACGATCGGCTCGAAGTCGGGATGCCGGTCCAGATGCCGTCCCGCGATCATCAGCGCGTGGTGCAGGTTGGTGCCCTGGACCATGTCCCAGTCCAGGCCCGCCATCTCCGTCGGGTGCAGGACCCGCGCGTAGTTGGAGAACCCGATGATCTGGATGGCGTCCTGCGGGAACTTGCTGGTCACCAGCGTGTGCAGGGCGAGCGTCGTCTGTTTGGCGACCGCCCACGTCCCGCGCAGGACCATCGAGTACGACAGGTCGACCAGCAGGCAGACGGCCGCGCCGGTGCGCCGCTCCGTCTCGTGCACCTCGAAGTCGTCCACGCCCAGTCTCACGCCGGGTTTCACACCATCGGGTTTCACACCACTGGGCTTCAAAACACCGGGCTTCACGCCGTCGGGGCTCCGTGTCCCGTCGCCGGTGATCTCCACGACGTCGGCCGTGCCCGGCTCCACGACCTTCGCGGTCGCCGGCCTCGCGGTGCCGCCGTCCATGACGCTGCGGCGGATGGCGTTGCTCACCGTCCGGACCACGTCGAGGGGCTGCTCGTCGCCGAACCGCCACTCCCGGCTCGCCCCGGTCAACTCGCCCGCCTGGCCCGCGTCCCGCTGGTCGTGGTCGCCCTGCCGGCCGGACGTCAGCTGCGCGAACACGCGGCGCAGCGCCGTCTCGCCGAGCCGCCGCACCGCCTTCGGAGTCAGCTCCAGCTTGCCGCGGTTGCGCCGCAGGAAGCCCTGCCGCTCCAGCTCCGCCTCGATGCGGCGCAGCGCGCTCAGGTCGTCGACGGCCTGCCGGCCGAGCGCCCGCCGGACGGCGTCCTCGTCGATGTCGTCGAGCCGCGCCCCCGGATACTCCTGCCCGAGCGCCGCCTCCAGCTCGCTGAGGTCGGCCAGCTCCGCCAGCGCGGTCGTGGCGTCGCCCATGCCGAGCGGGTCCTCGCCGGTCATCTGCTCGGACTGGCCCCAGCCGAGGTCGGGACGGCGGGCCCGCAGCGCGTCGCCGAGCCGGGTCATCTCCATGGCGAGGCCCGCGTCCTGCATGGCCTGCTCCATCAGCCCGCCCAGCTCCGCGCGCTGCTCCGGGCTGAGGGAGGCGAGCAGCCGGTCCATCGCGGCGGCGCGGCGGGCGAGGGAGTCGACCAGCTCCTCCAGGTTCTGCGGGTTGTCGGGGAACATGTCCCCGTACTCGCCCATGAAGCGGTCGAAGTCCTCCTGGGTGTGCTCGCCGCGGGCGTCGCGGTCCAGCATCTGGTTCAGCGCGCCCATCATGTCCTTGACCCGCTCCATGGCGGCCGGGTCCTGGTTCTCCAGGGCCTGCTTCATGCCCTGGAACTGCGCGTCCAGCACCTCGCGCCGCAGCAGGTCCTTCAGCCGCTCGAACGTCTGCCGGGCGGCGTCGGAGCGCCAGTCGTAGTCCGACAGCCGGCGGATCGCCTGGGACGTGTCGGACGGCAGCGTGTCCAGTTCCGCCTCGCGCAGCCGCGCCTCGTCGCCCGGGTCGGGGAACAGCTCGGCCCGCTCCTGCCCGATCGCGGTGTCCAGCAGCGCGCGGGCCTGCTCCAGCGTCCCGTCCAGCCGGCCCTGGTCGCGCAGGGCGCGGCGCCGGTCCCGCACCTGGCGGAGCATGTCGTCGAGGCCCCGCCCGCCGTTCGGCATGCCGCCCCGCGCGCCCGGCAGGCCGCGCCGCAGCAGATCCCGCAGCGCCTCGTCCGGGCGGGTGCCGTCCAGAACCGAGTCGCCCATCGCGTCGAGGGCGGCACGGACGTCGTAGGGCGGGGCGAGCGGGTCGGGCCCGTCCTCGTAGGCGCCGTAGCGGTATCGGCTCATCGAATCTCCTTGCGCGTGGAGAATTCAGGTCCGGACGTCACGTCCGGTAGGTGGCCGTCCCGTCGGATCGTCCCTCGGCGACGTCCTTGGACAGCCGCCTGGTGAGGAACAGCCCCTCCAGGGCGAACTCCAGCGCGGCCGCGGCCTGCCCGGGGGACTCCCCGCTCATGCCGAGCCGCTCCATGATCTTGGCGAGGCCGGGAACCCGGCCGATGCGGCGCAGCAGTTCCGTCGCCGCCACCAGCTCGCCCGACTCGACGATCTCGCCGGAGTCGAACTTGTCCAGCAGCCCGTTCAGATCGGCGGCGCCCAGCGTCCGCCGGTAGGTCTCGGCGATGGCGCGGCGCAGCAGATGCTCCAGCACCTCCTGCTCGCGGCCCTCCTCGCTGACCTCGAACTCCACCTTGCCCATCAGCGACGGGACGACCGCGGGCAGGTCGCAGACCCGCGCGACGGCGTGCTCCTCGCCGGTCAGCGCCGCGCGCCGCACCGCGCCCGCCGCGACGGTCTCGGCGCCCGCGAGCGCGAACCGCGCCGACACCCCGGACCGGGCGTCCACCGCCGTCGACTCCCGGACGAGGCGGGTGAACCGGCCGATGATCTCGATGAGATGGTCGGGCACCTCGGCGGGCAGGCCGGACAGGTCGGCGAAGTCGGACTCCTGGCGGATCAGCGCCAGCTCGGCGTCCAGCTCCAGGGGGTAGTGGGTGCGGATCTCGGCGCCGAAGCGGTCCTTCAGCGGGGTGATGATGCGGCCCCGGTTGGTGTAGTCCTCCGGGTTGGCGGACGCGACGAGCAGCACGTCCAGCGGCAGCCGCAGCGCGTAGCCGCGGACCTGCACGTCGCGTTCCTCAAGGACGTTCAGCAGCGCCACCTGGATCCGCTCGGCGAGGTCGGGCAGCTCGTTGATCGAGAAGATGCCCCGGTTGGTGCGCGGGACCAGCCCGAAGTGGACGGTCTCCGGGTCGCCGAGCGTGCGGCCCTCCGCCACCTTGATCGGGTCGACGTCGCCGATGAGGTCGCCGACGCTCGTGTCGGGCGTGGCGAGCTTCTCGCCGTACCGGTCGTCGCGGTGGCGCCACTCGACCGGCAGTTCGTCGCCCAGTTCGCCGGCCAGCCGGCGGCAGCGCACGCACACCGGCGCGTACGGGTGGTCGTTGATCTCGCAGCCCGCGACCACCGGGGTCCACTCGTCCAGCAGCCCGGCCAGGGTGCGGATCAGCCGCGTCTTGCCCTGCCCTCGCTCGCCCAGCAGCACCAGGTCGTGCCCGGCGAGCAGGGCGCGTTCGAGATGCGGCAGGACGGTGTCGTCGAACCCGAGGATCCCGGGGAAGCGCGGCTCCCCGGATCGCAGCCGGACGAGCAGGTTGTGGCGGATCTCGGCCTTCACCGAACGCTGGACGTGACCACTGGTGCGCAGTTCGCCCAGTGTGGTCTCGCTGGGTGGGGATTCACGCGGTGTGGATGAACGCACGCGATCGACATTACGTCCCCCGTACGCGGAATCGCACCCCGCCGGAGCATTCGCCGGAGGATTCGCCGGAGGAATCGATCGCCAGACGATTCGTCCGGGCCTGTCCTGGCCTGCGCGGATCGGGCGATGTTTGGGTGGAGGGCGCGCGGCGGGGGAGACTGGAGATGTGAAGCAGCCGGCGATAACCAGTGAGGGAGGCGGCGCCGATGGCGCGATTCGGTGATGGCCTGGCCCTCGGACCCGACCTGTGCGAAGCGGCCGTGTCGGCGGTCGAGCAGGCGCTCGCTCCGCTCAGCGCGGCGCCCGACCTGGTCTGCGTCTTCATGACGGGCGACGACCCGGAGGCGTTCGAGGCGGCGGCGCTGGCCGCGGCGCGCGCGGCCGGGCCCGCGGTGCTGCTGGGCTGCAGCGCGTCCGGGGTGATCGGCGCCGGGCGCGGCGTGGAGGACGCGGGCGCGGTCAGCGCGTGGGCGGCGGTGCTGCCCGGCGCGCGGCTCGACCCGTTCCGGCTGGAGACGCTGAAGGCCGACGACCGCCTGATCGTGGTCGGCATGCCCGAGGCTCAGGACGACGACGTGGTCGGCGTGCTGCTGACCGACCCGTACAGCTTCCCGGTGGACGCGTTCGTCGAGCGCTCCGACGACGCGCTGCCCGGACTTCCCCTGGTCGGCGGTCTCGCGGAGGGCCGCGAGCGCGGCGACGCGCGGTTGTTCGTCGGCGGCGAGGTCTACCGGGACGGCGCGGTCGGCATCGTGATCGGCGGGTCCGTGGCCGCCGCGACGGTGGTCAGCCAGGGTGCCCGGCCGATCGGCCCCGACATGGTGGTGACCAGGGCGGACGAGAACGTCCTGTACGAGCTGGCGGGCGTGCCCGCGCTGGAGAAGCTGGAGCAGATCGTCCTCGAACTGCCCGAGGACGAGCAGGAACTGGCCGGGCGCGGGCTGCTGATCGGCGTCGCCATGGACGAGTACGCCGACGTGCACGAGCACGGCGACTTCCTCGTCCGCGGGGTGGTGGGCGCCGACACCGACAGCGGCGCCATCGCGATCGGCGACGTGGTGGACGTGGGCCGCACCGTCCGGTTCCAGGTCCGCGACGCCGGAGCCGCCGACGAGGACCTCGCCGCGCTGCTCGACCGGTTCGACATGGCGCCGGTCGAGGGCGCGCTGCTGTTCTCCTGCAACGGGCGCGGACAGGCGATGTTCCCCGACTCCGACCATGACGCCCGCGTCCTCGACCGCGCGTTCGGCCCCGCCGGGGTGGGCGGCTTCTTCGGCGCCGGCGAGATCGGCCCGGTCGCGGGACGCAACCACGTCCACGGCTTCACCGCGTCCATCCTCGCGTTCGGCCGGGCGGGAGACTCCGTTTGAGCGGCGCGGACGCCATGGGCGGGCCGGACACCCCACCGGCGTCCGGCGCCCCCGTCCTGGCGGTGGACGTCGGCGGGACGAAGCTGGCCGCGGCGCTCGTCGAACCCGGCGGGCGCATCGCCGCCTACGACCGCGTCGCCACCCCGAGCGGGCCCGAACTGGACGCCGACGGTCTGTGGCGGACGCTGGAGTCCCTGCTCGCCAAACTCGTCGCCGACGCGGGCGACCCGCCGCTCGCGGGCGTCGGCGCGGGCTGCGGAGGGCCGATGACCTGGCCCGCCGCCGAGGTGTCCCCGCTCAACATCCCGGCGTGGCGGCACGGTTTCCCCCTGCGGGCCAGGCTCCGCGACCGCTATCCGGGCCTGCCCGTCCGCATCCACAACGACGCGATCTGCGTCGCGGTCGGCGAGCACTGGCGCGGTGCGGGACGCGGCCGCGACAACGTCCTCGGCATGGTGGTGTCCACGGGCGTCGGCGGCGGGCTCGTCCTCGGCGGCCGGCTCATCAACGGCGGCACCGGCAACGCCGGGCACATCGGGCACGTCATCGTCGACCCCGACGGGCCGCCCTGCGCGTGCGGAGGCCGGGGCTGCCTGGAGGCGATCGCGCGCGGTCCCGGGCTGGTCGCCTGGGCGCAGGAGCAGGGCTGGCGGCACGGGAACCGGGACGTGACCGGCGTCGAGCTGGCCGCCGACGCCCGCCGGGCGCACCCGGTCGCCGTCGCCGCGATGCGCCGCGCCGGGCGCGCCATCGGCATCGCGATCGCGTCCGCGACGCACCTGTGCGACCTGGAGGTCGCGGCGATCGGCGGCGGCGTGTCCCAGGCGGGGGCGCTGCTGTTCGACCCGCTGGAGGAGGCGTTCCGCGCGCACGCCCGGATGGAGTTCGCGCGCCGTGTCCGGATCGTCCCTGCGGCGCTCGGCCAGACCGCCGGGCTCGTCGGCGCCGCCGCCCTGGTCTTCGCGCAAGATCGCTATTGGAGTGCGGGCTGAGCGTGGCGGGTGCGAGGATCCACCTATGAGCGAACGCGGAATGAGCGCCGTCAGCGTCGACGGCGTTCGCGCCGCCCGGGAGCTGCTCCGCGAGGTGGTCGTCCCCACCCCGATGATCCCCTCCCGGGTGCTGTCGGAGCAGATCGGCGGGCCCGTCCTGCTGAAGTGCGAGAACCTGCAGCGCACCGGCTCTTTCAAGATCCGCGGCGCGTATGTGCGGATCGCCGGGCTGACCGAGGCCGAACGCGCGGGCGGCGTCGTCGCGGCCAGCGCGGGCAACCACGCGCAGGGCGTCGCGCTCGCCGCGTCCATGCTCGGCTGCAAGGCGACGGTGTTCATGCCGGTGGGCGCGCCGCTCCCCAAGATCGCCGCGACCCGGGGCTACGGCGCCGAGGTCGTCTTCCCTGGCCCGACCGTCGACGACTGCCTCGTCGCCGCGCAGGAGTACGCCGACGAGCACGGCGCGGTGTTCATCCACCCGTTCGACCACCCGGACGTCGTCACCGGGCAGGCCACGATCGGCCTGGAGATCATGGAGCAGTGCCCGGACGTCCGGACGATCGTGGCGCCGGTCGGCGGCGGCGGTCTGATGGCGGGCATCGCCGCCGCGGTCAAGGGCGTGGCGGCGGAGACCGGCGGGCGGAAGATCAAGACGCTCGGCGCGCAGGCCAAGCGCGCCGCCGCGTTCCCGCCGTCGCTCGCCGCGGGGAAACCCGTCCAGGTCGAGCTCGAGCCGACGATGGCGGACGGGATCGCCGTCGGCCGCCCCGGCGACCTGACCTACGACATGTTCACCGACCTGGTGGACGCGGTCGTCACCGTGACCGAGGAGTCCATCTCCCAGGCGCTGCTGCTGTGCCTCGAACGTGCCAAGCAGGTCGTCGAACCCGCGGGCGCGGCCGGGGTGGCAGCGATACTGGAGCACTCGTACGCGGTCGAGCCGCCCGTGGTGGTGCTGCTGTCCGGCGGCAACATCGATCCGCTGCTGCTGTCGAAGGTGCTGCGGCACGGCCTCGCGGGCGCGGGACGCTACCTCGTCGTCCGCTGCCGGCTGAAGGACCGCCCCGGCGCCCTCGTGACACTGCTCAGCGAACTCGCCGAGCTGGGCGTGAACGTCCTGGACGTGATGCACGAGCGGGTCGCGGCCCGCCTGCACGTCGAGGAGGCCGAGGTCCTCATGCACCTGGAGACGCGCGGCACCGGCCATTCGGAGGACGTCATAGGACGCCTGCGCGAAAAGGGCTACACCCTCACGCTGAGCTGACCGCGGCCGGCGGTGGCCGCGGCCGGCGGTGGCCGCGGTCAGCTGCGCGTGAGGTGTGCGGATGGTGGGTGCGGTGCCGCTACAGGGCCGGCTTGCCCTCGGAGTAGAGCCACGCGTCGGCCCACTCGTCCAGGTTCTTGCCGGACAGCTCCGCGGCGAAGCGGACGAAGTCCTCCGTCGAGGCGTTGCCGTAGCGGTACTCGGCCGGCCACGCCTTGAGCAGCCGGTAGAACGCCCCGTCGCCGATGATCGTGCGAAGGACATGGACGGCCATGGCTCCGCGGTCGTAGACCAGACCGTCGAAGATGTGGTCGCGGCCGGGATCGGACACGACGCCGTTCCACAGGCCGTCGCTCGCCGGGGTGGCGTAGACGGCGTCGAAGCTCTCCTGGACGGGCGTGCCGGCGGACTCCTCGGCGTAGAGCCACTCGGAGTACGTCGCGAAGCCCTCGTTCAGCCAGATGTCGGCCCACCGCTCCGGCGACACCGAGTCCCCGAACCACTGGTGGCCCAGCTCGTGCGCGAGAAGCGCCTCGCTCGGGATCCGGCCCAGCCGGCTGCCGAGGTCGTACACCGGGCGGCCCTGCGTCTCCAGCGCGTACCGGAAGCCGCCGTTGACCACGATCCCGCCCGTCGAGGTGAACGGGTAGCGGCCGTACAGCGCCGACTGGAAGTCGGTGACCTCGGCGGTCTGCCGGTGGAACTTCTCCGCGTCGTCCGGCTTGATGGCCATGGCGTGGTCGGTGGCCGTCAGGTTCGGTGTTCCGTCGGCGGTCCGGCCGGTGAGGACGTCGTACTTGCCGATCGCGAGCATCGACAGCTCGCTGGCCATCGGGTGGCGCATCACCCAGCGCGTGGTCGTCCAGCCGTTCCGCGTCCACGTGCCGCGCAGGTCGCCGTTGGACAGCGTCGTGAGGCCCTGGGGCGCCGACAGCGTGAACGTGTACGTCGCCTTGTCGGTCGGGTGGTCGTTCACGGGGAAGACCGTCGCGGCGCCGAACGGCTGGTTCACCATCACCGCGCCGTCGGGCGTCGGCACCCAGCCGGACGTGCCCAGCGTCGCGTCGTTGACCGTCTGCGGGACGCCCGAGTAGGCGACGGTCACGGTGAAGTGCCGGTGCTTCCGAAGCCCCTTGGGCGGGGTGATGACCAGCTCCTGGGCGCCCGTCCGCTCGTAGGACGCCCGTTGCCCGTCCACCTTCAGCGACGAGATGGTGAGCGGGCCGAGGAAGTCCAGGTTGAACCGGGACAGGTTCTGCGTGGCCCGCGCCTTGATCTTGGTGACGGCCCGGATCCCCTTCGTGTCCGGGTCGTACTTCAGCCCGATGTCATAGTGGGCGACGTCGTAGCCGCCGTTGCCCATGTCGGGAAAGTAGGGGTCGCCCGCTCCCGGCGCGCCGGGTGTGAACCGCGCCGTGGCGCCGGCGGGCGCCGCCGACACGGCGAGGGCCGCGGTGACGGCCAGCGTCACGGCGGCGAGGGCTCTGGGGGTTCTGCTCATCGGCCTCGTCCTCGGTGCTCCTCGGTGACGGCCGCCGGTAAGTCGCGACGGCCGTGATCAAGACTTTCCTGTGAACTGGACCGTTTCAAGCGCGATCCGGTCTCAAATCCGTGGGTACAGGGTGGAATTTGTGGCCGGATCCGGCACCCGGCCGCCCGATGGTGACGCGGGCGCCGCCGGACGGCACGCCGACCCGCCGGGCCTGCCCCCGGTATTTACCAGACCTTGGCCCCACTGCCCGGGCTGCCCCGCCAGCCGGGCTGTCGGGCTGTCGGGCTGCCGGGTTATTTCGAAGGACGGCCCTTCTCGTACAGCCAGTCTTCGAAGAACGAGTCGAGCTTCTTGGCCGAGACCTTGTTCGCCGTCGCGATGAACTGCTTCGTCGTCCCGCTGGAGTGCCGCCGCTCCTTCGCCCACGTCTTGAGGATGTCGTAGAAGGTGGCCCCGCCGACCTTCTCGCGCAGCGCGACCAGCGTCATCCCGCCGCGGTCGTACACCGAGCGGCCGAACATCTGCTTGCGGCCCGGATCGCCGGGCGGGTTGTCCCACAGCTCCCGCGCGGCGGGGCTCTCGTAGCGCTGATCGAACTGCGACTGGACGCTCTGGCCCCCCGACTTCTCCTCCCACAGCCACTCGGCGTAGGTGGCGAAACCCTCGTTCAGCCAGATGTCCTGCCACTTGGTGACGCTGACGCTGTCGCCGAACCACTGGTGCGCCAGCTCGTGCGCCACGATCGTCGGCTGGAGGCCGAACGACCCGTACACCGGACGCGTCTGCGTCTCCAGCGCGAACCCGACCTCCGCGTTGTCGATCAGCCCGCCCGAGGAGGTGAACGGGTACGGGCCGAACAGCTTCGCGAACTCCTCGGTGATCTCGGAGTTCAGATCGTGGAAGGTGCCGAGGTCGACCGCGAAGACGGAGGGGTCGACGGCGGTGATGACCTTGACGCCGCTCGGCGTCTCACTCGTCCGCACCTCGAACCGGCCGACGGTGACCGTCGCCAGGTAGGTGGCCATCGGCGCCTTGACGTGCCACTTCGACGTCGTCTGCGCGCGGTGCCCGATCGGCTCGACTCCCGGGACGCCCGTGCTCGGCGGGCCGCCCGGGCCCGTCCCAGGCGGAACTCCAGGCTGGCCGGGCGTCCCGCCGCCACCGGAACCGGTGGGCGGCGTCTCCGGCTCGCCGTTGGCGATCGCCGTCAGCCCCGCCGGGACCGTGATCTCGAAGTCGAACGTGGCCTTGTCGCTCGGATGGTCGTTGCTCGGGAACCAGGTGTGGGCGCCGCTGGGCTGGCACGCCACGAACACGCCGTCGGACGTGCGGATCCAGCCGTAGGTGCCGAGCACCGGGTCCGACACCGGCTCCGGCGTCCCCGCGTACTCGATCACGGCGGTGAACTTCGCGCCCTTCTTCAGCGGCTCCGCCGGGGTGATCTCCAGCTCGCTGCCGCCGCGCTGCTGCCGCGCGGGCTTGCCGTCCACCTTGATCGACGAGACCTGGAGGCCGGTCAGATCGAGGTTGAAACGGGCGAGCGGCTCGGTCGCCTTCGCGGTGATCGTCGCGGTGCCGTCCAGCTGCTGCGCGCCGTCCGGGTCGATGTTCAGCTTCAACCCGTAGTGCTGGACGTCATAGCCGCCGTTGCCGTCGCCGGGCACGTAGTCGTCGCCGGCGGTCGTCGGCCCCACCGGGCCGGACGCGGCCGAGCCCGGCCCCGACGGCTCCGGATCGTCGTCGAAGGGGGACAGCTGACAGCTCGCGGTCAGCGACCCCGCGACGGCGAGAGCGGCCAGGCCCGCGGCGCCACGGAACGCGGTCCGCGAGCCGTGGCGGCGAGGGCTGGGGGACTTTCCGGCCATATGCACGCCGCCAAGCCTGCCCGGCAGGAGGCTCGCAGAGCAACTCCAATGGTCCCGGTCAGCGGTGGGCGTACGGGTCGGGGACGTTCGGGCCCGCCTTCACGACGACGGTGCGTGCCACCTTGCAGTGCAGTGCCTGCTTCCGTTTGTCCCACAGGATCCACAGGACGTCGATCAGCCCGATGCAGCCGCAGATGCCCCCGAGGACGCTGTAGAACGCGGAACGCCCCGCGGCCTGCCCGGTGGTGATCGCCCGCCCGTCGTCCTCCCGGACGACCCTGATCCCCAGCAGCTTCTTGCCGAGCGTCTGCCCCCACCTGGCGTGCATCAGCCAGTAGTAGAAGAAGCCCAGCACCACACCGATCGCGTTGCTCGACAGCTGGGCGCCGCTGTACATCGACTCGCCCGTTTCCGGGTTGAAGACGCGGTTCCAGTCGACGAACGGCAGCGACAGCAGGCTGGTGACGATGCCGACGAGGACGAGGTCCACGATGGCGGCGCCGAGCCGCGCCCAGCGGCTCGCCAGCCCCTGCGACGGATCGGCGTAGCCGCCCATGCCGCCGTAACCCGCCGCCGCCCCGTATCCGGGCTGCTCCCCGTATCCGGGGTACTTCGGCAGCTCCTGCCCGTACCCCGGCTGCTGCCCGTACGGCTGCTGCTGCCCATAGGGCTGCTCTTGCCCGTATCCCGGCTGCTGTTGGCCGTACGGTTGATCCTGCCCGTACGGTTGCTCACCGCCGTAGGGTCGGCCGCCGTACGGTCCAGGCTGCTCGGGCTGCTGCCGGTCCCCGTGCGGCCGGTCTTCCGGCTCTCCCCCGGACGCGGGGTCGTTCGGCGGTTGCGTCATGCCGCAAAGAGTGGCCGAGCCGCCGCCGTCCAAACCTCGCCGCGTCCGGGAGTCTCGCAGTGTTTACCCGCGGATGATCAAAGCTTGCCGGGATCGCCGGGCACCTCGGTCCGGGCGTACGGGTTCGGCATCCACGGCTGCGCCTTCACCACCAGCGTCCCGGCCACCTTGTCGTGCAGGGCCTGGCGCCGGTCGTCCCACAGGATCCAGGCGTTGTCGAGCATGCCGAGCATGCCGATGAGGGCCCCGGCGGGCACCAGGAAGTTGACCAGAGCCGTCGTGATCGTGATGGCGTAGACGAACGCCTGCCTGCCGATCGCCTGGCCCCAGCTCACCGCGGACTGGTCGGCTGCGCTCACCAGCCGGATGCCGAGGGCCTTCTTGCCGAGCGTCTGGCCCCACTTGGCGTGCATGACGGTGAAGTACACGAAACCGACCAGGAACACGACCGCGTACCCGGCCAGCAGCAGCGGGACGTTGTAGAGGTCCATCGGGTTGGTGATCGGCTCACCGGACGTCACCGACTCCTGCATCTTGTCCCAGCGGATGGAGATCAGGACCGCGGGTGTGGCCACGAAGCTGAGGACGAGGGAGTCCAGGATTCCGGCGCCGAGCCGCGCCCAGCGCCCCGCCAGCATGTCCTGCGGGCCGCCCGGCCCAGGGTACGGATAGCCGGCGTACGGCGATCCCGGAGGGCCGTAACCGGGCTGGACCGGCGGTCCGTAGCCGGGCTGGACGGGCGGTCCGTAGCCGGGCTGCGGCTGCCCCGCCTGGCCATGACCGGCCGCCGGCGCGGGGACGGGAGGGGCCTGGCCGGGCTGCGCGCCGTACGTGCCCTGGTACGGCGGCGGACGCTCGGGGGTGGCGTCCTCGGCGGCCGGGACCTCGTCGGCGGCCGGGGCGGCCGGGGCGGGGACGTCGGCGGCCTGCGGGTCCGGGGCCTGCCAGTCGCCGCCCGGGGGCTGGGAGTTCTGCGGCGGTTCGCTCATGCGCCACAGTGTGCCGGTTACCGGGGACGCGTGGTCACCTCGCGTGCGGCCGGATCCCGGACGCGGGCGCGTCCGGGATCCGGATCCGCCGGGCGGCGGGCGCCTCACAGGTTGCCGCGGCGCTCCTGCTCCCGCTCGATCGCCTCGAACAGCGCCTTGAAGTTGCCCTTGCCGAAGCCCAGCGAGCCGTGGCGCTCGATCAACTCGAAGAACACCGTCGGCCGGTCCTGGACGGGCTTGGTGAAGATCTGCAGCAGGTAGCCGTCCTCGTCGCGGTCGACGAGGATCCGGCGCTTCTGCAGCTCCTCGATCGGGACGCGCACCTCGCCGATGCGCTCCCGCAGCTCCGGGTCCTCGTAGTAGGAGTCGGGGCTCTCCAGGAACTCCACGCCCGCGGCCCGCATCCGGTCGACCGTGGCGAGGATGTCGCCCGTGGCGAGCGCGATGTGCTGCACGCCCGGCCCGCCGTAGAACTCCAGGTACTCGTCGATCTGCGACTTGCGCCTGCTCTCCGCCGGCTCGTTCAGCGGGAACTTGACCTTGCGCGTCCCGTCCGCGACGACCTTGGACATCAGCGCCGAGTACTCGGTCGCGATGTCGTCGCCGACGAACTCGGCCATGTCGGTGAACCCCATGACCCGGTGGTAGAAGTCGGCCCACTCGTCCATGCGCTCGACGTTGCCGACGCAGTGGTCGATCGCCTGGAAGTACCGCCCGGGGGAGCGACCCCCCGGACCCCCCGAGGACCGCTCACCCGGCTCCACGACGGGGCCGGCCGGCGCGTATCCCGGCAGGTACGGGCCGGTGTAGTTGGAGCGGTCGACCAGCGAGTGGCGGGTCTCGCCGTAGGTGGCGATCGCCGCGACCGTCACCTTGCCGAAATCGTCCTCGAGGACCTGCGGCTCCTGCAGGCCCGTCGCGCCCTTCGCGAGCGCGTGCCGGTAGGCGGACTCGACGTCGGGGACCTCGATCGCGAGGTCGACCACGCCGTCGCCGTGCTCGGCGATGTGCCGGCCGATCGCGGTTCCCGCCTTCACCGGGCCGCGGAACACGAACCGGGCGCCGCCCGACTCCAGTACGTGCACCGCCTCGTCGGGGCTGCCGTTCTCCGGGCCGCGGTAGGCGACCCTGCGCATGCCGAACGCGGTCGAGTAGTAGTGCGCCGCCTGCTTGGCGTTGCCGACGGCGAAGACGACGGCGTCCATGCCCTTGACCGGAAACTCATCCATGCCACCCAATCTGGACATGCATCTACAAGGTGCGCAAGGGTGTCTTAGAACACTGGGCAATCTGTACAGACAATCGCGATATCGACCGGTCGCCCTGTGCATGGTGACCATGACCGCCGGAGGGTGGCATGCCGATCGACGAACTGGACGGCCGGCTCATCGAGCTGTTCACCGCCGAACCCCGTGTGGGCGTGCTGGAGGCGTCCCGGCGGCTCGGGGTCGCGCGCGGCACCGTCCAGGCGCGGCTCGACCGGCTGGCCCGAGACGGCGTCATCGCGGGACACGGCCCCGAGATCGACCCGGCCGCGCTCGGCTACGGGGTGACGGCGTTCGTGACGCTGCAACTGCGGCAGAGCCGGGGGCGGGGGCAGAGCGGGCACGACCCCGTCGCCGCGCGGCTCGCGCAGGTGCCCGAGGTGATGGAGGCCCACACCATCACCGGCCCCGGGGACATGCTGTGCCGCGTCGTCGCGCGCAGCAACACCGACCTGCAGCGCGTCATCGACGTGATCGTGGACGTGGAGGGCGTGGAGCGGGCGTCCTCGGTGATCTCGCTGGCCACCCAGGTCCGCTACCGCACCCTCCCGCTGGTCCGCGCCGCTGCCGGCGCCGGGCCCCGGAGACACCCCTCGGACTGAAGTGGGGACGGGGTGCCCGGCAGCACCCCGTCCCCAGAAAAGTTCTTCAGACGTCGCCGGGGGCTACGCGGCCCCGTAAGGGGTGGCGTCGAGGATCTCGACCGTCATGCCGCGGCCGTTCGGCAGCGAGTAGGTGGCCTTGTCGCCGACCTTCTTGCCGTTGATGGCGGCGCCGAGCGGCGACTTGGGCGAGTAGACGTCGATGGGAGCGCCGACCTCCTCGCGGGACGCGAGCAGGAACGTGACCTCTTCGTCGTCACCCTCGAACGAGACCGTGACGGTCATCCCGGGGCCGACGACGCCCTCGGTGCGCGGCGCCTCGCCGACGCGCGCGTTCTCCAGGATGCCCTGAAGCTGGAGGATGCGGCCCTCGATCTTGCCCTGCTCCTCCTTGGCCGCGTGGTAGCCGCCGTTCTCGCGCAGGTCGCCTTCCTCCCGCGCCGCCTCGATCTTCTGAGCGATCTCGATGCGGCCCGGGCCCGACAAGTGCTCCAGCTCAGACTTGAGCCGGTCGTACGCCTCCTGGGTCAGCCAGGTGACGTTGTCAGCGCGGGTCTCGGTCACGGGTACTCCTCATCCACATGTTGCGATCTAGGCCCGCCCGTGGCAGACGGGGGTCACATCGACATGAAGTGCGGCCGGGTGAAACCTCTAGCCTATCCGGTGTGTGCGGGTAAAGGTTCCCTGAACTCGGCGTCTGCAATCCGCCAATCGTATTTTCGCATTCACCCGGCGTATCGGCCGCCAGGTGGCCGCGCCCGGCGGCGGTCCGGGCCGGTCAGGGGCGGGTGCGTCAGACCGCGTGGCATTCGTGGATCCTCGCCCCGGTCGCGCGCCGCGCCGTCCGCAGCGTCTCCGTCCCCTTCATGCCGGACGTGCCCGCCGGCACGACGACCTCTTTCTCCGCCAGCACCTCGAACTTCTCGTCGAAGGCGTCGACCGTGCAGCGCACCTCGTCGCCCTCTCCCTTGGCCACCTGGAAGTTGATCTCCACCGAGGTGTCGGTGATGTCATAGGTGATCGTCTGTGCGACGATGCCGGGCGTCTGCCCGGCGTTCACCGCGATGATCCCGAAGCCGCCCGCGGCCAGCGCCGAGAGCACGCCGATGACCACCAGCCCGAACCGTCCCTGCCGGGGCCCGGTGGGCGCCGCTGTCTTCGACACGCTCGTCGTCATGGCGGGGAATCTCCGTGCGGTGTGCGGACGTTGTCAGGGACAATTCTCGTCTGCCATGGCGCGTGCCTCGAACCGGGGCCGCTCGAACGGTCCGAACAGGAGAACACAGGTGTCCGAGGTCATCGACGATGCGACGCTCGAACGGCCGCGCGGAGGCGACGAGCCGCTGCGCCTCATGGCGGTGCACGCCCACCCCGACGACGAGTCCAGCAAGGGCGCGGCCACGATGGCCCGGTACGTCGCCGAAGGCGTCGAGGTCCTCGTCGTCACCTGCACGGGCGGGGAGCGCGGCGACATCCTGAACCCGGCCATGGACCGGCCCGAGGTCAAGGCCGACATCGGCAAGGTCCGCGAGGCGGAGATGGCGCGGGCCCGCGAGATCCTCGGCGTCCGGCAGAGCTGGCTCGGCTTCGTCGACTCCGGCTTCCCCGAAGGCGACCCGCCGCCGCCGCTTCCGGAGGGCTGCTTCGCGGTGGAGCCGCTGGAGACCGCCACCGAACCGCTGGTGCGCGCCGTCCGCGAATTCCGCCCGCACGTGATGCTCACCTACGACGAGAAGGGCGGCTACCCCCACCCCGACCACGTGAAATGCCACGAGGTGTCGATGGAGGCGTTCGAGGCCGCGGGCGACCCGGACCGCTACCCGGGCACCGGTGAGCCCTGGCAGCCGCTCAAGCTCTACTACCACCTGACCTTCAACAAGGACCGCATCCTCGCCCTGCACACCGCGATGGAGAAGGCCGGCCTGGAATCCCCCTACGGCGACTGGATCAAGCGCTTCGACGAAGAGAGCGACAAGCGCGCCAAGTGGGAGGTGACCACCCGCGTCCCCTGCGCCGACCACTTCGAGACCAGGGACCGCGCCCTGCTCGCCCACGCCACCCAGATCGACCCCAACGGCTTCTGGTTCGTCGTCCCGCTGGACGTCCAGCGCGAGGCATGGCCGACCGAGGACTACCATTTGGCCAGGTCCCTTATCGACACCGAACTGCCGGAGGACGACCTGTTCGCCGGCATCCGGGAGAAGGTGTGTCTGTAGTGCTTACGCTCACCGCAGTGCAGGTCGGCGCCATCCCACTGAACGACGACACGGTCAGCCCGGGCTTCCTGGGGTTCGGCGTCTTCCTCGCCCTCGTGGTCGCGACCGTCCTCCTCGTCCGCTCGATGAGCAAGCAGCTGAAGAAGATCCAGGCGCCCCGGGAGGCCGACCTGGTGCAGCAGGAATGGGAGCGCGCCGAGGCGGAGAAGGCGGCGAAGTCGAAGTCCGGGCCCGCCGACGACGCCTGACCGGCGGCCCGGTTCGATCCGGCCGCGTCCGGGGAGGACCCTCGACGTGCGTGCGAACTTCGAGGACTCCGACCGGGACGCCGCGCACCGCGGCGCCCTCGACCGCCATCTCGCCGCCGCGGCCGCCGGCGAGGGGGACATCGAGGCCGCGGGCCTGGCGCTCCTGGAACGGGAGCGCTGGACGGAGGCGGCCGAAGTCCTGGAGGAGGGCCTGCGCCTCGCCGAGCAGGGCGGCGACCGCCACGCCGTCCTGGTGGCCCGCCACAACCTCGCCCGCGCACTGACCCGGACGGGCGACACCGGCCGCGCGATCGGGCTGCTCGGCCCGCTCCCGGACGAGTTCGCCGCACTCCCGGAACCCGACCAGCCCAACCGCGCCCGCGCCCTGGCGAGCCTCGGCGAGGCGTACCTGCGGGCGCACCGTCCCGTCGCGGCGATCAACTTCTTCGGCCAGGCGCTGGAGATCCTCCGCAAGGAGAACGCCGTCGACCAGCAGGCCGGGATGTTCGTCCACATCGCCGACGCGGCCCGGCAACGCGGCGACCGCGCCGCCGAGGGCGCGGCACTGGACCGCGCCGTCGAACTCTACGAGTCCATTCCCAGCCCCGAGGCGGCGCCGCTGGCCGAACGCCGCGCCGCCCTCACCCGCTGACGCGGGTGGGCCCGCGTGCGGGCCGCGGCGGTCACGCCTTGCCGTGGTCCCAGCTGACGACCTTGTCGGGGTCCATGACGATGAGGACGCGCTTGGCCAGCGCCTGCTCGATGCCCTCGGCGATGACCGGGTCGACCGGGGCGCCCATCTCGGGGACGGGCAGCCCCGCCATCCGGGAGCCGACGACCATGCCGACCTTGCTCCTGGGCTCGGGGTCCTCGATGACGAGGCCGCGCCCGTAGAGGGCGACGCCGCGCAGCTCGTTGTACTCCACGCCGTCCTCGACCAGGCACGTCATGGTGGGGTCGCGGCGCAGGTTCAGCACCTTCTGCGACGACTTGTACGTGGTGAAGGCGATCTTGCCGTCGAGCAGCGCGTAGAACATCGTCACCAGGTGCGGCTCGCCGTCCTTGCCGACCGTGGCGACCTGGACCTTGAAGTTGGCGGCGAGGTAGGACGCCACCTCGTCCGGCGTCATCTTGATCTTCTCGCGCTTGCTGCTCCCGGCCAACGGACCCTCCTAGATGCTGCGCGCCTACGACGCGCCCACAATAACCAAGCGCTTGCAACCGCCCGGTACCGGCACCATGGGGGGATGTCGGCCCGCGATCTGATCGTCCTCGGCTCCGCCAGCGCGGTGCCCACCAAGGCACGCAACCACAACGGCTATCTGCTGCGCTGGGACGGCCACGGCCTGCTGTTCGACCCGGGCGAGGGCACCCAGCGGCAGATGACGCACGCCGGGGTCTCGGCGACCGACGTGACCTGGATCTGCGTGACCCACTTCCACGGCGACCACTGCCTCGGCGTGCCCGGCGTCGTCCAGCGCATCGCCCGCGACGGCGTCGCGCACCCGGTGGACGCGGCGTTCCCGGCCAGCGGCGGACGCTACTGGGAACGGCTCAGGAACGCGGCCGTCTTCCGCGACACCGACGTGATCCGCGAACGGCCCGTCTCCGGCGAGCGGATGCCGCTCGACACCGGCGACGCCCCGTTCACCCTGGTCGCGCGGCGGCTGTCCCATCCGGTCGAGGCCTACGGGTACCGGCTGGAGGAGCCCGGCGGCCGGACGATGCTGCCCGCCGAACTGGCCGCGCGGGGCGTGCGGGGGCCGCTGGTCAGGCGGCTCCAGGAGGACGGCCGGGTCACCGCCCCGGACGGCCGGACGGTCACGCTCGAAGAGTGCAGCGTCCCCCGTCCCGGCCAGACGTTCGCGTTCGTCATGGACACCCGGCTCTGCGACGGCGTCCGGGAACTGGCCGACGGCGTGGACATGCTGGTCATCGAGTCCACGTTCCTGCACGAGGACGCCGCCCTCGCCACCGAGTACGGCCACCTCACCTCGGTCCAGGCGGCGACGGTCGCCGCGGAGGCAGGCGTCCGGCACCTCGTCCTGACGCACTTCTCGGAGCGGTACCGCGCAGAGGACGAACCCCGGTTCACCGCCGAGGCGTCCGCCGTGTTCAAGGGCGACATCACCCTCGTTCACGACCTCGACCGGATTCCGATGCCACCACGCCGCCTAACCGCACGGCATCGCGGGCAGGACACCCCACATGGCTGACGAAGTCGATGTTGTCGTGATCGGTATGGGTCCAGGGGGAGAGGACGCGGCGGGGAGGCTGGCCGAGGCGGGCCTGTCCGTAGTCGCCGTCGAGTCCCGGCTGGTCGGCGGCGAATGCCCGTACTACGCCTGCGTGCCCACCAAGATGATGGTCCGCGCCGCCGGCCTCCTGGCCGAGGGCGGCCGCGTGCCGGGCATGGCGGGCGACTCCTCCGTCCGCCCCGACTGGACGCCGGTCGCGACCCGGATCCGCGACGAGGCGACCGACGCGTGGGACGACAAGGTCGCCGCCGACCGCCTCACCGGCAAGGGCGCCGAACTCGTCCGGGGCGAGGGCCGCATCACCGGCCCCCGCGAGGTCACGGTGAACGGCCGGGTCTTCCGCGCCCGCCGCGGCATCGTCCTCAACACCGGCACCGCCCCCACCGCCCCGCCCATCGACGGCCTCGCCGGCACCCCGTTCTGGACGAACCGCGAAGCGGTCCAGGCCACCGAGGCCCCCGGGTCGCTCATCGTCCTCGGTGGAGGGGTCGTCGGCGCCGAGATGGCGCAGGTGTTCTCCCGCTTCGACAGCCGCGTCACCGTGGTCGAGGCCGCCGACCGCATCCTCCTCAACGAGGAACCGGAGTCCGGCGACCTCCTCCGCGACGTCTTCGAACGCGAGGGCATCGGCGTCCGCACCGGCGTGAACGTCACCGCCGTCACCCACGACAACGACGAGTTCACCGTGAACCTCGGCGACGAGGCCCTCACCGCCGAGCGCTTCCTCGTGGCGACCGGCCGCCGCCCCAACCTCAAGGGCCTCGGCCTGGAGAACGCCGGCCTGGACGAGAACGCCGGCCGGATCCAGGTGGACGGCCACATGCGCGCCGCCGACGGCGTGTGGGCGATCGGCGACATCACCGGCATGGGCGCGTTCACGCACGTCTCCATGTACCAGGCGGCCATCGCCGTCCGCGACATCCTCGGCGAGGAGGGCGCACCCGCCGTCTACCGCGCCGTCCCCCGCGTCACCTTCACCGACCCCGAGATCGCATCCGTCGGCCTGACCGAAGCGCAGGCCCGCGACCAGAACCTCCCCGTCCGCACCGGCACCGCCAAGCTCCCCGAGTCGGCGCGCGGCTGGATCCACAAGGTCGGCAACGACGGCTTCATCAAGCTCGTCGAGAACACCGAATGGGGCACCCTCGTCGGCGCCACCGCGGTGGGCCCGTCCGGCGGCGAGATCCTCGGCGCCCTCGCCGTCGCCGTCCACACCGAGGCCCCCACCACCGCCCTCCGCGAAATGATGTACGCCTACCCCACCTTCCACCGAGCCATAGAAACCGCCCTCACCAACCTCACCGACTGACTCCCGCCAGGGGGAGTGAGTCGGCGGCCGGATCGGGCAGGATCGGTGGCATGAACCGGCTCAAGGACGCGACAAGCCCGTACCTGCTCCAGCACGCCGGCAACCCGGTGGACTGGTGGGAGTGGAACGACGAGGCGTTCGCCGAGGCGCGACGGCGAGATGTCCCAGTTCTCCTTTCTGTCGGATATGCGGCTTGCCACTGGTGTCATGTGATGGCGCATCAGTCGTTTGAGGACGACGAGACCGCGCGGGTCATGAACGAGCTGTTCGTCAATATCAAGGTGGATCGGGAGGAACGTCCGGACATCGACGCCGTCTACATGGAGGCGACCCAGGCCATGACCGGCCAGGGCGGGTGGCCGATGACGGTGTTCATGACGCCGGACGGGCATCCGTTCTACTGCGGGACGTATTTCCCGCGGGCGCAGTTCCGGGCGTTGCTGCAGGCCGTCCACAAGGCGTGGACGGAGCAGCGCGACGACGTGGTCGGGCAGGGGCAGCAGGTCGTCGCGGCGCTCACCTCGCGGGAGTCGGGGCTGGCGGGGACGCAGGCGCCCGGTGCGGAGATGCTCGCGCACGCGGTGAAGGTGCTCGCCGGGTCGTACGACGCGGCGCGCGGCGGGTTCGGGGGTGCGCCGAAGTTCCCGCCGTCGATGGCGCTGGAGTTCCTGCTGCGGCACCATGCGCGGACGGGTGACGAGGAGTCGCTCGCGATGGCGGGGCACACCCTGGAGGCGATGGCCCGGGGCGGGCTGTACGACCAGCTCGGCGGCGGGTTCGCCCGGTACTCGGTGGACGCGCGGTGGGTCGTCCCGCACTTCGAGAAGATGCTCTACGACAACGCGCTGCTGGCGCGGGTGTACGCGCACTGGTGGCGGCTGGCCGGGGCGCCGTTCGCGCGGCGGGTCGCGCTGGAGACGTGCGACTGGATGCTGCGGGACCTGCGGACGAACGAGGGCGGGCTCTCGTCGGCCTTGGACGCCGACAGTGAGGGCGTCGAGGGCAAGTACTACGTGTGGACGCCGGGGCAGCTGCGTGAGGTGCTCGGTGATGAGGACGGGGCCTTCGCGGAGAGCCTGTTCGAGGTGACGGGGACGTTCGAGCAGGGGACGTCCGTGCTGCAGCTTCTGCACGACCCCGAGGACGTTGAGCGGTACGAGCGTGTGCGGACGGCGTTGTTGTCGGCGCGCGCGCACAGGGTGCCTCCGGCTCGGGATGACAAGGTCGTCGCGGCGTGGAACGGGCTTGCGATCGCCGCGCTGGCCGAGTGCGGTGCGCTGTTCGACCGGCCGGATCTCGTCCGGGCCGCCGAGGAGGCGGCGCGGCTGCTGGTCGACGTGCACATGCGGGACGGGCGGCTCGCGCGGACGTCCAAGGACGGGACGGCGGGCGCGAACGCCGGCGTGCTGGAGGACTACGCCGACGTGGCCGAGGGCCTGCTCGCCCTGCACGGCGTCACGGGGGATCCGCATCACCTGCGGCTGGCCGGTGAGCTGCTGAACACCGTCCTCGAACGGTTCGGGGACGGGTCCGGCGGGTTCTACGACACCGCCGACGACGCGGAGCGGCTGTTCCGGCGTCCGCAGGACCCGACGGACAACGCGACGCCCTCGGGGCAGTTCGCTGCCGCGGGCGCGCTGCTGTCGTTCGCGGCGCTCACGGCGTCGGACTGGCACCGGCAGGCCGCCGAGGCGGCGCTCGGCCCGGCGGGGACGCTGGCCGACAAGCACGCCCGGTTCGCGGGCTGGGGGCTGGCGGTCGCGGAGGCGCACGCGACGGGTCCGGTGGAGATCGCGGTGATCGGCGACCGGGACGACGACCGCACGCGGGCGCTGCACCGGACCGCGCTCATGGCGGTCGCGCCGGGCGCGGTGGTGAGCGTCGGCCCGCCGGACGCGGAGGGCGTCCCGCTGCTGGAGGGGCGCGGTCTCGTGGAGGGGGTTCCGGCGGCGTACGTGTGCCGCGGGTTCGTCTGCCGGCTGCCCGTGACGTCCACGGCCGAGCTGACCCGCGAACTACGTGCGCAATTGGACTGAGGGTCCACTTTGTGGCACTGTGACCTTGATCTCGTCACCGCTTGGTGTTACCACTGAGTAGCAGGGCTTGAGCTGACCGAATGGGGCGAGGCGGACGAGGGTGGCGCGTGATCGGCCGGGTATCTGGACGGTGGCCCGCCAAGTGAGTCATAGTCGTGTCTCAGTCAGGGTCGTGTCTCAATCAGGGTCGTGATGCGGGGCCGGGCGACCGTCGAGGGAGTGTGGCAGTGGGAAAGCCGAACCGCCGGATCCTACCGACGATCATCGGCATTTCCGTCGTCACGACCCTCTCCGTCAACGTCGCGGTCCTGGTCGCGCGGAGCGGCGACGACCCGGCGCCCCCCACGCGCAGCGAGCAGCGCGCCCGGTACGTGGCGGCGTCCGGCAGCACGAGCGTGTCGCCCAGCGCGGTCGCGCCGCTCGGCAAGCGCCTCACCCCGCATGTGCTGGTCGCGGCGTCCTCCACGCTTCCCGCCGACGTGGTCCAGAAGGTCCGCGGCGCCAAGGGCGTGAAGGGCGTCGAGGTCGTGGACGCCGTGCAGGGCATGGTCGCCGGCAAGCAGGTCGGGCTGATGGGCGTCAACCCGTCCACGTTCCGCAACTACACGCCGAAGCCCACCGCCAAGTCGGACGCGCTGTGGCGCAACGTCGCGTCCGGCGACGTGGCGATCTCGTTCACGATGGGCCACGACGGCGGCGTCAAGCTCGGCAGCCAGGTCCCCGTCGGAGGCAAGCGCGAGCAGTCGCAGCTGCGTGTCGGCGCGTACGCGACGATGGGCATCAGCGACGTCGACGCGGTCATCTCGCACGCCACCGCGCAGGCGCTCGGCATGCCCACCGGCAACGCGATGCTGATCAGCGTCCCGAAGGCCGAGCCGAAGACGTTTATCAAGAAGCTCGGCAAGGTGCTGCCGAAGGGCGCCAAGGCGGTCGCGGTCAACCCGGAGATCGACTTCCCGGCGGCCGGGGACGTGCCCACCGCGGCCGGCCAGGTCATGACCGCCCGGCAGGTGCAGACCGTGATCAAGGCCGCCTACACGCGGCTCGGCTGGCCGTACGTGTGGGGCGGCGAGTCCGAGGCCGAGGGCGGCTACGACTGCTCCGGCCTCATGCAGTACGCGTTCGCCAAGGCCGGGATCCACCTCCCGCGCGTCGCCGCCGACCAGGCGCGGACGGGCTGGGTCATCCCCTACAGCAAGGCCCAGCCGGGCGACATGCTGATCTGGGCCAACGACCCGACCGCGCCGGGCTACATCTCGCACATCGCCCTCTACCTGGGCAAGGGCAAGATGATCGCCGCTCCGCGCCGGGGCACCGTGGTGCAGATCCAGAACGTCTACACCCGCAACATGCGCGGCGCCGTCCGGGTCAGCCCCAAGCTGCTGGCCTCCAGGAGCCGGTGAGCGGCTACAGCGGGCAGCCGCGGCTCAGGAAGTCCAGGTTCTGGTCGATGACGTCCCCCAGGTGCTCGTCCGGGGTGCCCAGCCACCGGTAGATCGCCCCCTGCAGGACGCCCAGGACGGCCCAGCAGAACGTGTCGACGCCGGGGTCGTCGAGGCGCCTTCCGGTGCGTTCGGAGATGATCTCCGTCAGCACGGCGTGGGTGCCCGTGCTCATCGACTCGAACATGCGCGCCCGCACGGCGGGGACCTCGGCGGCCAGCTTCATCCGGGTCCTGATGACCTGCAGGTCCTCGTCGAGCAGCAGCGGGAGGATCTCGCGGAGCGTGGCGCGCAGCGCGTCCAGGGGCGGCAGGTCCGCCGGCTGGTCGCGGAACACCTCCGCCATGATCGGGTCGTACTCGTCGGTGATGACGACGTCTTCCTTGGTGGGGAAGTAGCGGAAGAACGTGCTCGGCGAGATCTCCGCCGCCGCCGCGATCTGCTCGACGGTCGTCGCGTCGTAGCCCTGCTCGCCGAAGAGCCGGAGGGCGTGCTCCTGGACGGCCCTCCGGGTCCTCAGCTTCTTGCGCTCGCGCAGCGGGAGCCGGGAGAGCCGGTCCTGCAGCCGGTCGATCGGATGCTCAGGGTTGGACGTGCTCATGTGCCGATTCTCGGGCATCGGCGGCGGGAGCCGCATCCTCGCGCTCGCGTCCCGGCTGGAAGAGCCAGAGGAGGACGCCCGCCGCCGCGGCGGCGACCGCGCACGCGGCGAACACGGCGTTCATCCCGTGGACGTAGGCGTCCCGGGCCGAGGCGAGCAGCGCGCCGTCGTTCAGCCGGCTCGCGACGGCGACGGCGCCGCCGACGGAGTCGCGGGCCGCGCCGGCCGCCTCGGCGGGGAGCCCGCCGGTGGACACGCGGTCGCGGTACACCGCCGACAGCAGGCTGCCGAGCCCCGCGACGCCGAGCGTCCCGCCGGTCTGGCGGAGCGTCTGGACGAGGCCCGAACCGCGTCCGGCCTGGTCGGCGGGGAGCGCGGCCAGCACCGCGTCCATCGCCGGGACGAGGGTCAGGCCGCAGCCGAGGCCGAGAACCAGCAGCCACGGCACGGTGGCGGAGTAGTCGTCCCCGGTGGCGGTGAGCGCGCCCCAGCCGAAGCCCGCCGCGAGCACGAACAGGCCCGCCACCAGGATCGGCTTGTGGCCCGTGCGGTGCGCCAGCCGGTCGGTGGCGAGCCCGCCCGCCATGAGGCCGAGCAGCATCGGGGTCAGCCGCAGGCCGGTGTCGAAGACGCCGTTGCCCTGGACCGCCTCCAGGTACTGCGGCAGGACGAACAGCGCGCCCGCCATCATCAGGTTCGCCGTGATGGCGGCGGCCATCGCCCACGCGAACCGGGGCGCGCGCAGGAGGCGCGTGTCCAGCATCGGGTCCGGGGCCCGCCGCTCCCAGAGTGCGAACCCGGCCAGCAGGACGGCCGCGAGCGCGAACGAGCCGAGCACGGCCGGGTCGCCCCACCCGCGCACGGGCGCCTCGATGACGCCGTACACGAGGGCGACGATGGCGCCCATCGACAGCAGCGCGCCGATCCCGTCGACGCGTGGCGCGGACGGGTCCCGGGTCTCGGGCAGCAGCACCGCCACCGCGATGCCGCCGGCCACGACGATCGGCACGTTGATCAGGAAGATCGAGCCCCACCAGAAGTTCTCCAGCAGCCAGCCGCCGAGCAGCGGCCCGAGCGGCAGCCCGAGCGCCATCGAGGACGACCAGATCGCGACGGCCCGGGTGCGTTCGCGCGGCGGGAAGATCGCGGGGAGCATCGACATCGACAGCGGTGTCACGATCGCCGCGCCGAGGCCCATGAACACGCGTGCCGCTATGACGCCGCCGGGGCCGCCGGCGAAGGCGCCCGCGAACGAGGTGGCGCCGAAGATCGCGAGGCCGGCCAGCAGGAGCCGTTTGCGGCCGAACCTGTCGCCGAGCAGCCCGGCCGGGAGCAGCAGCGCCCCGAACACCAGCAGGTAGGAGCCGACGATCCACTGCAGCGCGCCGGTGCTCGCCCGCAACTCCTCCGACAGCGTGGTCAGCGCCACGTTGAGGATCGTCATGTCGAACCCGAGCGCCAGCATGCTGAGCGCCAGCGCGCCCAGCCCGAACCAGCGCCGGTTGCGCCCCACGTCCATGATGGAAACCTCCAAGTGACAGAAGCTATGAAATGAGAGTAACTCTCAAGTAGTAGTCAATGTCAATCAGGGAGGAAGGCTGGCTAAACGGGTCGGCGGCTTGTAATTTTGATTACATGGATACGAGTGAAACGGCGGAGCAGCTACGCGGGTGGTTCTCCGGACGGCTGCCCGAGGAGTGGTTCGAGGGCCCGCCCGACGTCGTCCTCGACCGCGAGGAGGTCAGCGTCGTCGGCCGCCTGCCCGAACCCCCCGCCGCGGCGGAGGCGTCCGAGGCCGAACGGGCCGGCGTGATCGCCGGGCACGTCCAGCGGTTCCGCGAGGAGACCCGCGACCGGCGCATCGGCATCGCCCGCGAAGCCGAGCACCGCTTCGGCCACAAGGTCTCCTGGGGCGTCGAATGCGGCGGCGAGCGGGAGATGTTCACCACGCTGTCGGTGCCGGTCATGACGCGGCTGCGGCAGCCGGAGCGGCGCGTCCTGGACACCCTCGTCGAGGCCGGGGTCGCCCGCAGCCGCAGCGACGCGCTCGCCTGGTGCGTGCGGCTCGTCGGCAAGAACACCGACGAGTGGCTCACCGAGCTGCGCACTGCGCTGCAGTACGTCGAACGCGCCCGCGCCGCCGGCCCGCAGGCCTGACCGAGGACGCCGCCGCCCCGCCGCGGGACCGGCCGCGATCATTACCCGATCTCGATGATCACTGGGTGTGATCATGGGGTCGACCTCGCCTACTGTGCCTGAAAGCCGCCATGGACGCGGACGGGACGCGGCGAGGGGGTGGTCCGGCGGTGAGGGGCCTGCGCTGTCTGGACGGCTCCGACCTCGCGGTGGTGCCGGTCGCGTCCCTCGACCGCGGCGGCACCCCGTTCGAGGTCACGCTGGAGCTGTGGCGCGACGGCGACTCGTTCGGCGCGGTGGGGGAGCGGTGCGGCTACTTCCTGGCCGGGCTCGCCGTCCGGGTCGCCGCCGCCAGGGCCGACGGATCGCCGCAGGCCGCCCGCTGGCCCGACCCCGACGACCGCTTCCCTGACCCGCTCCCCGGCGACCCCGCCCGCGAGCCCGAACTGTTCGCGTTCCGGTATCGCGACCGCGGCGACGTGGTCAGCACCGGCGAGCTGCGCTGCGCGCTCCGCACGTCCTCGATGTGGGTCGGCCGGCAGCAGTCCGCCGCGGGACGGTGGCGGGTCGCGCGGCGGGCCGTCCTGGAGGCGTGGGGCGCGAGCGGGCGGGGCGTCCGCGCGGTGCTCACCTCCGCCGACCTGGCCCGCTTCCTCGCCGATGTGCTCGCCGAGGCGGAGCGGGCCCGGGCGGGCCGGCGCGTCCGCCCGGCGCCGCCCGCGCAGCGGCCCGGCGCCGAGGAGCTGAGAAGGCGGAACTGAGAAGCCGAGCGGAGAAGTATGAACCTAGGGCCATAATTGAGCGTCTTTCCGTCAGAGAGACGGTCGCTCGAAGGGAAGCCCATGGGGGTTCGGCGTACGGGAAAGCCGCGCGGCGGGATGTCGCGCGGCGGACGGAGGGACGGCGTGCGCCGCCGCCCCTCCGAAGGCGGGCGGCTCACCACCGCCGTCCGCCGCAGCGGCCCGTACGCGGCCGTCCGCGACGCCGTCTACCGGATGTACGAACGCCGGGTCGAGGCGTCGCTGCCGACCGACGTCACACCCCGGCACGTCGGCGTGATACTGGACGGGAACCGGCGCTGGGCCAGGGCGATGGGCCTGGCCGACGTCAACTCCGGGCACCAGCGCGGCGCCGCGAAGATCTCCGAGCTGCTGCAGTGGAGCGCGGAGGCCGGGGTCGAGGTCGTCACCCTGTGGCTGCTGTCCACCGACAACCTGAACCGCCCGGCCGTGGAGCTGGAGCCACTGCTGGAGATCATCGAGAACACCGTCGGCAAGCTCGCCGCCGACGGCTGGAACGTCAAGCCCGTCGGCGCCCTCGACCTGCTGCCCGATAAGACCGCCCGCGTCCTTAAAGATGCGGGTGAAGCCACATCTGGCGCTCCCGGCCTGATTGTGAACGTCGCCGTTGGGTATGGAGGTAGGCGTGAGATCGCTGATGCGGTGCGCTCACTGCTCATCGAGCAGGCGAGTCGTGGCACCAGCATCGAGGAACTCGCCGAGTCCCTCGACGTGGAGCACATCGCGGAGCATCTCTACACGCGCGGCCAGCCGGACCCGGACCTGGTCATCCGCACCTCGGGGGAGCAGCGTCTCTCCGGCTTCATGCTCTGGCAGAGCGCCCACTCGGAGTTCCACTTCTGCGAGGTCCACTGGCCGGACTTCCGCAAGGTGGACTTCCTCCGGGCGATGCGCTCGTACGCCGCGCGGCACCGGCGCTTCGGCTCCTGACGGTCAACCTCCGATCATCGCTCCCGGCCGTTCCCCGAGCGGGGGGACCGGCCGCGCGGGGGCGTGCCGCTTCCGGGGGGACCGCTCCCCGGGCCCCGCGGGGCAGTGCGGCCGGGGCCGTCGCGCCACCGGTACGTCCCCCATAGTCAGGGAGATCGAGTGGCCACAACCTCCGCGCGCCGTCCCGGCAACTCCGGCAACACGTCCGGGAACACCTCCGGAGCACCCGTCCCGGGTCGTTCCGGGGTGTGTGGGGGGTCGTCCCTCCACACCGAACAGGACCGGCGCACGTACGTCCTCGACACCAGCGTCCTGCTCGCCGACCCCGGGGCGATGACCCGGTTCGCCGAGCACGAGGTCGTACTCCCCATCGTCGTCATCTCCGAGCTCGAGGCCAAGCGCCACCACCCCGAGCTCGGATACTTCGCCCGGCAGGCCCTGCGCACGCTCGACGACCTGCGCCTGCGGCACGGCCGGCTGGACGAGCCCGTGTCGGTCGAGGGGCCGGACGGCGACCAGGGCGGCACGCTCCGCGTCGAGCTGAACCACTCCGATCCGAGCGTGCTGCCGGACGGTTTCCGGCTCGGCGACAACGACACCCGGATCCTGTCGGTCGCGGCGTGGCTGGCCCACGAGGGCCGCGACGTCGTCTTGGTCTCCAAGGACCTGCCGATGCGGGTGAAGGCGTCCGCGGTCGGCCTGGCCGCCGAGGAGTACCGGGCGGAGCTGGCGGTCGTGGAGTCCGGCTGGACCGGGATGCGCGAGCTGGAGGTGCCCGCGAACCTCGTCGAGGAGATGTTCGAGACGGGCGCCGCGGACATGGAGGAGGCGCGGGACCTGCCGTGCCACACCGGGCTGCGGCTGCTGTCGGAGAAGGGCTCGGCCCTCGGCCGGACGCAGCCGGACAAGTCCGTGCGGCTGGTGCGCGGCGACCGGGAGGTGTTCGGGCTGCGCGGCCGGTCGGCCGAGCAGCGGATCGCGCTCGACCTGCTGATGGACGAGGACGTCGGGATCGTCTCGCTCGGCGGGCGGGCCGGCACGGGCAAGTCGGCCCTCGCCCTGTGCGCGGGCCTGGAGGCCGTGATGGAGCGCCGGCGGCACCGCAAGGTCGTGGTGTTCCGCCCCCTGTACGCGGTCGGCGGGCAGGAGCTCGGCTACCTGCCGGGCACCGAGAACGAGAAGATGTCGCCGTGGGGCCAGGCCGTCTACGACACCCTGTCGGCGGTGACGACCCCGGAGGTCATCGACGAGGTCGTGGACCGTGACATGTTGGAGGTCCTGCCGCTCACGCACATCCGCGGCCGCTCCCTGCACGACGCGTTCGTGATCGTGGACGAGGCGCAGTCGCTGGAGCGCGGCGTGCTGCTGACCGTGCTGTCGCGGATCGGCGCGGGGTCGCGGGTCGTGCTGACCCACGACGTGGCGCAGCGCGACAACCTGCGGGTCGGACGGCATGACGGCGTCGCGGCGGTGGTGGAGCGGCTCAAGGGCCACCCGCTGTTCGCGCACGTCACGCTGACGCGGTCGGAGCGGTCGCCGATCGCCGAACTGGTCACCGACATGCTCGGCGACGTCGGGGCCTGACAACGGCTCGAAGGCGAACCCCGGCGGCAGATGCGCCGCCGGGGTCCGCCGTCGCCGGGCCTCGCGGTCGCCGGGCCTCGCGGTCGCCGGGCCTCGCGGTCGCCGGGCCTCGCCGTCGGGACGCCGGCGGAATCTCTACGGAGTGTGATCGTTAAACCCCGTAGCGTGGATTTGTGAGTAAGGTCACAATTGCTCATCCGGCGGCGAAGATCCCCTGGTCCCGTCGGGGTTTTGGCAATGTTCCGGTCAAGTTGACAACCGTCCCACCCGCAGCAATTGTCTCGTTTCGGTTGCGGAGCATCCCTCGGCCTCAGGCATTGTGGCTCCCCGTAAGCACCCCCGGACGGTGCCGGGCCTGAGCGCGTCCCCCTGGGAAACACGCGTGACGGACGCGGCGCCGGCCCGGGTCCGGAGACCGCCTCGCCTGCGGGCGGCCGGCCGGGCCGGGGGTGGAAGCAGTTCGCCCGCGTGTCCATGCGCGTGCGACCGTCGGAAGGACCGCCTTGTACGGAGACCGTCCCGGGTCCCCTAGGCGAGACGAACGACAGAGCTTTGCCCCCCGGGAGCCGTGGCCCGCCGCGGCCCCCACCCCCCAGACCCCCATCATGGCGTCCGACCCGCTCGCCTCCGAGCCCCGGCCCACGGCGCCCCAGCCCGCGGTATCGCGGCACTCGGCGCCGCACGAGGACGACGTGAGGGTCGCCGGCGACGACCGCACCCGCGTCGGCCGGCCCGCCGGTGACACGCTCGGCTTCCAGGCCGCCCCGGACGTGCCGCCCGGCGCCCCCGGCGGGGGCCCCCACGACGAGATCGCGTCCGGCCATCGCGCGCCGCGCGGCGCCGCCTCACGGGCGGGCACCGGCAAGCGCAACGGGATGCGGGTCGCCGCGGTCCTCGCGGGCGCCGTGGTCGCGGTCGGCGGCGGCGCCGTCGCCGCGTTCGCGCTGACCGGCGGCTCCGGCGACGACGGGGCGACCGTCGAGCCGACCAGGCGGCTGGCCGACCCGGCGCCGAAGGTCGACCCGAAGGTCCTGGAGGAGCAGCGGCGCAAGCTGGCCCTGGAACGCGCCTCCCGCGAGACGCGCGCCGACGGCGGCAAGGGACCGGCCCTGCGCCCGAAGGGCGAGCCGCTCCCGACCAAGACGCCGGAGAAGAAGAAGGACGAGGGCGACGGCGGCGGTGGCGGCGGTGTCCCGACCGGTGACCCGGTCCCGGCCGGCGAGGCGCAGCGGATCGCCAAGAAGCTGATGCCGAGCTTCGGTTTCACCGGCGACGGCCAGTTCTCCTGCCTGGTGAAGCTGTGGGACAAGGAGAGCGGCTGGAACGTCCACGCCGACAACCCCTCGTCCGAGGCGTACGGCATCCCGCAGGCCAACCCCGGCTCCAAGATGGCCACCGCCGGGCCCGACTGGCAGAACAACGCCACCACGCAGATCAAGTGGGGCCTGGGCTACATCAAGAACCGCTACGACACCCCGTGTGGCGCATGGTCGCACTCCCAGAACGTCGGCTGGTACTGAGGCGCAGGCGCGTCCCGGGCGCCGTGACAGGCCCTGGGACGCGCCGGACCCCGCGGGACGTCACGACGAGCCGGTCATCCCCAGCACGTCGAGGGCCTCGTCCAGCTGCCCGACGGTCAGTTTCCCGTCGTCCACGTAACCGCGCTCCAGCACGACCTCGCGGATCGTCCTGCGTTCCCTGAGCGCCTGCTTGGCGACCTTCGCCGCCTCTTCGTAGCCGATGTAGCGGTTCAGCGGCGTCACGATCGACGGCGAGGACTCGGCGTACTCGCGCATCCGCTCCACGTCCGCCTCGATGCCGTCCACGCAGCGGTCGGCGAACAGCCGCGACACGTTCGCCAGCAGCGTCACCGACTCCAGGACGTTGCGGGCCAGCATCGGCAGCATCACGTTCAGCTCGAAGCTGCCGGACGCGCCGCCGAACGCGATCGCCGCGTCGTTGCCGATGACCTGCGCGGCGACCTGCGTGACCGCCTCGGGGAGCACCGGGTTCACCTTCCCCGGCATGATCGACGAACCGGGCTGCAGGTCCGGCAGCCGGATCTCGGCCAGCCCCGCCCGCGGCCCGGAGCCCATCCAGCGCAGATCATTCGCGATCTTGGTGAGGCTCACCGCCACGGTGCGCAGCGCGCCGCTCGCCTCGACCAGGCCGTCCCGCGCGCCCTGCGCCTCGAAGTGGTCGCGGGCCTCGGTCAGCGGAAGTCCGGTGACCCGCGCGATCTCCGCGGTGACGCGGCCGCCGAAGCCGTCCGGGGTGTTGATGCCGGTGCCGACCGCGGTCCCGCCGAGCGGCAGTTCCGCCAGCCGGGGCAGGACGGCCTCCAGCCGCTCCACGCCGTGCCCGATCTGCGCCGCGTACCCGCCGAACTCCTGGCCCAGCGTCACCGGCGTCGCGTCCATCAGGTGGGTGCGGCCCGACTTCACCACCGTCCGGAACTCGTCCGCCTTGCGCGCCAGCGCGTCTTGCAGATGGCGCAGCGCGGGGATCAGATCGTTCAGGACGGCCCCGGTCGCCGCGATGTGGATGGACGACGGGAACACGTCGTTGGACGACTGAGAGGCGTTCACGTGGTCGTTCGGGTGCACGGGCCGGCCGAGCCGCTCCTCCGCCAGCGTCGCCACGACCTCGTTGGCGTTCATGTTGGACGACGTCCCGGACCCGGTCTGGAACACGTCGATGGGGAATTGGTCGTCCCACCGGCCGTCCGCGACCTCCCGGGCGGCGTCGGTGATCGCGGCCGCGAGGTCCTTGTCGAGCACGCCGAGTTCGGCGTTCACCGTCGCCGCCGCGGCCTTGACGTGGCCCAGCGCGGCGATGTGCGCGGACTCCAGCGGCCGTCCCGAGATCGGGAAGTTCTCCACCGCGCGCTGCGTCTGCGCCCGCCACTTCGCCGCAGCCGGGACCCGGACCTCTCCCATGGAGTCATGCTCGACCCGGAACTCCTGCTCACCCATGACACGCCCCTCCGAACCGGAAACCGTCACCGCCGTCTTCCATGGCAGCTTCTCAGGTGGCTACCCGATTCCCGCGCGGAGGCATCTGGGACCAGGATCACTCCTTGTTCAGGGTGTAGTTCTTGCGCTCTCCCGGCTGGCCGACGGGTTTCTGCTCTCCGTTCACCCAGACGTCGCAGGCCGACGCGTCGTAGATCACCGCGTTGATGCGCGGCTGGTCGTACTGCCGCGCCTCGTCCTTCTTCAGGGTCTCGTCGCTGAGCACGGTGATCGCGTCGCCCGGCACCGACACGAAGATCTTGCACGCGTCGGTGCGGGCCCGGACGACCAGCGTGCTGGTCTCGACTCCGGGCGGGGCCTGTGCGCTGCGGCCCGCGGGGCTGGACGTCGTCGCGGTGGGGGAGGGGCCGGGGCCCTCCTTCATCATGCCGACGATGAGCGCGGTGGCGCCGATGCCGCAGGAGGCGACGGTCGCGCCGATGAGCGCGATCACGGCCATCAGCCGGTAGCGGGGCGTCGCCGGCCGGCGTCCCGACCGGGGACCGGCCAGGGCGCGTTCGAGGCGGTCGACCGCGCGGGCGTGGCTGAGGCGGCGGGTCGGGTTCTTCTCCAGCAGCCCGGTGATCACCGGCGCGAGCGCGCCGGCGTTGTGCGGGGCGGGGGTCGACTCGTTCGCCAGGGCGCTCAGCGTCGCCATCACGTTGTCGCGCTCGAACGGCGGATGGCCCTCCAGCGCCGCGAACAGCGTCGCGCCGAGCGACCACAGGTCCGACCGCGGGGTGGCCTTCTCCCCGGCGGCGACCTCGGGCGCGACGTACGCGGGCGAACCCATGAAGTGGCCCGTCTTCGTCAGGCTGGCCGAGCCCGAGGAGAACGCGAGGCCGAAGTCGGTGAGCACGACGCGGTCGCCGTCCAGCAGCACGTTGCTGGGCTTGAGGTCGCGGTGCACGATGCCGGCCTTGTGCGCGGTGTTGAGGGCGTCCAGCAGGGCACGGCCGATGTGCGCGACGCGTTCGGGCGGCAGGGGCCCCGAGCGCTCCAGGAGGTGTTCGAGGCTGGGCGCCTCGATCATCTCCATCACGATCCAGGGACGGCCCTGTTCGATGACCACGTCGTACACCTCGACGATGGAGTGCGTGCGCAGCTGAGCGGGGGCGCGCGCCTCTCGGAGGGTACGGCGGTAGAAGACCACCCGGTCGTCCTCGGAGAGGTCTTCGGGGAGGCGCAGCTCTTTGATCGCCACGGCGCGATCGAGAAGCTCGTCATGCCCTCTCCAGACCGTGCCGTTGGCACCCTGACCTATTTCCGAGACCAGCCGGTAGCGCGTCGCTAGAACGAGGCGCTCTGACTGTGACATGGCGGAAAAGATACCGGAGTGGCCAGGCGGTCATCGGGGAGACCTCATTACCAACTTGGATTTTGGGCCGATAATGTGACCTACCGGCCAGAAACATAGCGAAAGGGCGGCCGACGGCCCTCCGGCGGGCCGTCAGCCGCTGCCGATCGTCAGCGCCTGCCGATGGTGAGGACGGGCCCGGTCGTGTCGGCGAAGAAGTCCTCGCCCTTGTCGTCCACCACGATGAACGCGGGGAAATCCTCCACCTCGATCTTCCAGACGGCCTCCATGCCGAGTTCCGGGTACTCCAGGACCTCCACCTTCTTGATGCAGTCCTGGGCGAGCCGTGCGGCGGGGCCGCCGATGGAACCGAGGTAGAAGCCGCCGTGCTCCCTGCAGGCGTCGGTCACCTGCTTCGACCGGTTGCCCTTGGCCAGCATGACCAGCGAGCCGCCGGCCGCCTGGAACTGCTCGACGTAGGAGTCCATCCGCCCGGCCGTGGTCGGGCCGAAGGAGCCGGACGCGTAGCCCTCCGGCGTCTTGGCCGGCCCCGCGTAGTAGACGGCGTGGTCGCGCATGTACTGCGGCATCGGCTCGCCCGCGTCCAGCCGCTCCTTGATCTTGGCGTGCGCGATGTCGCGGGCGACGATGAGCGGCCCGGTCAGCGACAGCCGCGTTTTCACGGGGTACCGGGACAGCTCGGCGCGGATCTCCGCCATCGGGCGGTTGAGGTCGATGCGGACCACCTGACCCTCAGAGCCGCTCCCACCGCCGTTGATCGCACTCCCCCCACCCACCCCGATGTGCTCGTCGGTGGTCTCCGGCATGTACTGCGCCGGGTCGGTCTCCAGCCGCTCCAGGAACACGCCCTCCGCGGTGATCTTGGCGAGGGCCTGCCGGTCGGCGCTGCACGACACCGCCATCGCCACCGGGCAGGACGCGCCGTGCCGCGGCAGCCGGATGACCCGCACGTCGTGGCAGAAGTACTTGCCGCCGAACTGCGCGCCGATGCCGAGCTTCTGCGTCAGTTCGAACACCTGGAGCTCCAGTTCCAGGTCGCGGAAGCCGTGGCCGAGCGGCGAGCCCTCGGACGGCATCGTGTCCAGGTAGTGCGCGGAGGCGTACTTGGCCGTCTTCAGCGCGTACTCGGCGGAGGTGCCGCCGACCACGATCGCCAGGTGGTACGGCGGGCACGCGGCCGTGCCGAGCGAGCGGATCTTCTCCTCCAGGAAGGACATCATCCGCTTCGGGTTCAGGACGGCCTTGGTCTCCTGGAAGAGGTACGACTTGTTCGCGCTGCCGCCGCCCTTGGCCATGAACAGGAACTTGTACGCCTCGCCGGGCGCCGCGTACAGCTCGATCTGCGCGGGCAGGTTGCTGCCGGTGTTCTTCTCGTCCCACATCGTCACCGGCGCCATCTGCGAGTAGCGCAGGTTCAGCTTCGTGTACGCGTCGTACACGCCGCGGGAGATGTGCTCCTCGTCGTTCCCGTCGGTCAGGACGTGCTGGCCGCGCTTGCCCATCACGATCGCGGTGCCGGTGTCCTGGCACATGGGCAGGACGCCGCCGGACGAGATCCCCGCGTTCTTCAGCAGGTCCAGCGCGACGAACCGGTCGTTCGGGGACGCCTCCGGGTCGTCCAGGATCCGGCGGAGCTGCGCCAGGTGCGCGGGACGCAGCAGGTGCGCGATGTCGCGCATCGCGGTCTCGGTGAGCAGCCGCAGCGCCTCCGGCTCGACCTGCAGGAACGTCCGCCCGTTCGCTTCGAACGTGGAGACCCCGTCGGAGGTCAGGAGCCGGTAGTCGGTCTCGTCGGGGCCGAGCGGCAGCAGGTCGGTGTAGGAGAACTCAGGCATCTCAGGCAGATCCTCGCGCGATTCCGATGGGGGCCGGATCACAGGTTACGCACTCGGCGGCCGCGGGCCGACGGGGGGCGACGCGGGTGCGCAGGCCGGCGACGACCCCCGCCGCGACCAGCGCGGCCCCGGCCAGGTCCGCCGGACCGGGCCGGCCGAGGCCGAGCGCGACCGTCGTGATCACCGCGCTGACCGGGATCAGTCCCGCGAACAGCCCCGCGCGGTCGGCCCCGAGCCGTCCGATCGCGTCGTACCAGAGCAGGAACGCGATGGTGGTGACGACGACCGACAGGTACGTGAAGCCGGCCAGCTCACCGGCCGTCGGGACGCGCAGCACCGCCGTCCCGTCCACGGCGACGCCGACGGCCAGCAGCATCGGCGCGGCCAGGGCGGCCGAGTAGGCCGAGACCCGCAGCGGGCCGAGCCTGGGCAGCAGCGGGACGGCCAGCAGCGAGAAGCACACCTCGCCGGCGAGGGCGCCGAGCGAGAGCAGCAGCCCGCGGACGCTGCCGCTCCCGAGTCCGTTGGCGAGCGCGGCCCCGGCCGCCACCGCGCACGCCGCCAGCACGACCGGCGGGGCGGGCCGGCGGCCCTCCAGCAGCGGGCCGGCCAGCGCGAGGACGATCGGGACCGCCGCGATCACCGTGCCGATCGTCGCGGGGCTCGTGTCCCGGGTGGCCGCGACGATGCACACGTTGAACGCGACGAGCCCGGTCGCGGCCAGCGCCGCGAGGAGGGCCCAGTCACGCGGCGACGGCCGCCGCGCGGGCCCGCCGGCGAACCGGACGACGGCCAGCAGGATGAGCGCGGCGACCGCGTACCGGGCGGCCTGCCCGCCGAAGACGGGATACCCGGCGATGGTCGCGGACACGGCGGTCAGCGTCCCGACGAGGAACATCGCGGACCCGGCACCGGCCGTGCCGAGCCCGCCGGACGAGCGAGCGGCGATCAGGTTCATGCCATGGGACGCTAGAGCGCGCTTGGTACCCTAAACAGAGCCAATTGGATCGCGCGAAGCTGGACCATTGAGATTCCCGTGACGCGCAGCCTCCCTTCCGGCGCTGAGTGTCATGTGACCGACCTTCATCTCCCCCTCGACCGGGCCGCCGGACGGCTGGCGGCCCAGATCGCCGCCGGCTTCCGCTCGTCCGTGCGATCCGGCCGGCTGACCGCGGGGACGCGGCTGCCGTCGAGCCGGGACCTGGCCCGCGACCTGGACGTCTCCCGCGGCGTCGTCGTCGCGGCCTACGAACAGCTGACCGCCGAGGGATTCCTCGTCGCGCGGCGCGGCGACGGCACCCGCATCGCGCCGCTGGCCAGGCCCGACGACGGAGCCGCGCCACGGACGCGCGGCGCCGCGCCCCCGGCCCCCGAGCCCCGCCCGGAGCCCGCGCTCCCGTACGACCTGTGGCCGAGCCAGCCCGACCTGTCCGCCTTCCCCCGCGAACGGTGGATCGCCGCCGCCCGCGCCGCGCTGCGCACGCTCCCGCACGACGTGCTCACCTACCCCGACCCGAGCGGCGTCCCGGTCCTGCGCGCGGAGCTGGCCGGATACCTCGCCCGCGTCCGCGCGGCCCACACCGGCCCCGGCCGCGTCGTGGTCATGAACGGGGTGGCGCACGGCCTGTCGGCCCTCCTGCGGCTGCTGCGCGCCGGCGGCCACACGGCCCTCGCCGTCGAGGACCCGACCAGCGTCCGGCAGCTGCCGATGATCGAGGCGTCCGGCCTGCGGGTCGTCCGCGTCCCCGTGGACGGCGAGGGCGTGGACGTCGACGCGCTCGCCGCCACCGGGGCGCGCGCCGTCCTCGTGACGCCCGCGCACCAGTACCCGACGGGCGTCGTCCTGTCCCCGGCCCGCCGCGCCGAACTGATCGCCTGGGCGCGGGGCGTGGACGGCCTGATCCTGGAGGACGACTACGACGCCGAGTTCCGCTATGACCGCGAGCCCGTCGGCTGCCTCCAGGGAGTCGACCCGGACCGCGTCGTCCTGCTCGGCTCGGTGAGCAAGTCCCTCGCGCCCGCGCTGCGCCTCGGCTGGGCCGTCGCGCCGCCGGCCATGGCCGCGCGGCTGCGCGAGCACCGCGAGAACACCGACCTCGGCGGACCCGTCCTGGAGCAGTACGCCCTCGCCGAGTTCCTGCGCGGCGGCGGATACGACCGGCACCTGCGCACGATGCGGCGGCGCTACCGGTCCCGGCGGGACGCCCTCGCCGAGGCGCTGAGCGTCCACCTGCCGGGCGCCACGGTTCACGGCGTCTCAGCGGGCATCCACCTCTATGTGGAACTACCCGCCGGACGCGACGAGGACGAGGTCGTCGCCCGCGCCGCACGGGCCGGCGTGTCGGTCGCGGGCGCCAGGACCATGTGGTCCCCGGCACGCGCGGGCCAGGCCCCGCCGGCACTCGTCCTCGGCTACGCCAGGCTCACCGAGACCCGCCTGGTCGAGGCGGCGGAACTCCTTGGTCAAGCGGTTACTCACGGTGCTGAGGGGTAGGACCAGCATCCCCTGTGTAGGAGGTATGCATGAGTCTGGAAGAGGCCGCGCGGCAGCTGAAGATGGCCGGCCACGATGCGCAGGTGGCCTTCGACTGTGTCGGCCTTGGCGACCTCGAAAGGGCACAGGAGCACGCCGTCACCCTCCGCGCCGCAGCCGATGCCGCCGAAGTCGCGCTCAGCCGCGCCCTCCAGGACCTAACCCCCGAACAGGCCATGGCCGAAGGCGAAAGGGCCATCATCGCCATGGAGGATGCGTGATCTTCCAGGGGGGCGACCCCCTGGAACCCCCGTTACGAGCCGGTCGATCCTCACGCCACGGCTCGGGTGTGTTGTGACCGTGCTGGTCGGTGCCGTGTCGCTGCGGTCGCCCGGCTCGGCGGGCATGCGCCCTCCGCTCGCTGCGCTCGCTCCACGCGCCTGCCCGTGCACCGGTGGCTGAGGTTCAAACTGCCGGGCGCTCCATGGCGTTGCCCCCTGGACTAACACATCACGGGTCGGGCGGCCGGAGGGCGTTCAACGCCCGGAGGTCGCACGACCCGCCGAGCCGGGTGACCGCAGCGACACGCCGCTGACCGGTTGGGTCCCTACACACCGGAACCGTGGCGTGAGGATCGACCGGCTCGCGACGGGGGTTCCAGGGGGTCGCCCCCCTGGGCAGGCACAGCAAAGCCCTTGGCTGTTAGGAAAACTACGAGGATCAGGGCTGTTGGGGCGATGAACGCAAGGCGCAGGCCGTGGTCGGGGCTGAGGGGGGCGATGGCGCCGACGATGGCGGCGCCCAGGACGAAGCCGACGTAGTTGAAGATGTTCACGCGGGCCACGGCCACGCCCAGTCCGGTCGGGTCGACCCGGCCGGCGGCGGTGAAGCAGACCGGGGCGATCACGCTGAGGCCGAGCCCGGCGACCGCGAACGCGGCGATGGCGAAGGCCGCGTTCGGCGCGGCGACCACGCCGAGCATGCCGACGATGCCGACGGCGCCGCCGAGGCGCACGACCCGCACGGGGCCCGAGCGGCGGACGGCGAGGTCGGCGACGCCGCGGCTGACCACCATGGCGATCTGGTACGCGACGTAGCCGAGGGGCGCGACCCAGTCGGCGCTGGACAGTTCGTCGTCGAGGTACTTGGCGCCGTAGTTGGAGATGGCCGCGTCGGCGAGGTAGGCGACGGCCATCGCGGCGCCGACGATGAGGATCGGCCGCCAGGGGACGCTGCGTCCCGCGGCCTTCAGCTCCGCGGCGGTCGGCCCGTCGCCCTCCTCGGCGCGGCGGTAGAGGCGGTGGCCGGTGGCGGCGGACGCGGCGACCGCGACGGCGGCGGCGATCGCGAAGCACGCGAACAGCGGCAGGTCGATCTTGTTGGAGAGGGACGCCCAGAGGCCGCCGAGGATGCCGGCGACGCTCCACACCGCGTAGAAGCCGGTGATCAGGCTGACCCCGTACCGGCGTTCGACGGCGACCGCCTGCGCGTTCATCGAGGCGTCCACCGCGCCGACGAACAGGCCGAACGCGGCGACGGCGACGTACAGGGCGACGTCGTTGTCGCCGGTGAGGCCGATCAGCGCGATCGTGACGGCGACCGCGGGCTGCGACACCCGCAGCACCGGTCCGCTGCCGAACCGCTGGAACAGGGCGCCGGACGCGACGCTGCCCACCCCGGCGACCAGCGGGACCATCAGCAGCACCAGCGACAGCGTGGCGTCGCTGAGGTGGTGGGCCTTCTGCATCTGCGGGACCTGCGTCACGAGGGACGCGAAGCAGAGCCCCTGGACGGCGAACGCCGTGTAGGCGGACAACCGGGCCTGCCGGTCCCGCGTGGTGATGCCCTGGCTCATGCGGCCCGACCCCTCTGAGCTGCCGAATGTGAAGAAAGTTCGCGTCAGCGTAGGGACAGGGTACGCGTCCGGTCAACGGTCAGTCGATGAGGCGATTGCGCATGCCGCGGACGGCGATGACCCACATCAGGGCCGCGAAGAGCACCAGGGCGCCGAAGTGCCCGAGGTCGGCGAGCGGGTCCAGGCCGAACACCGCGTCCCTGACCAGCTCGACGCAGTGGTAGAGCGGGTTGAGGTACGCGGCCTTCTGCGCCCAGCCCGGCAGCGCGTCGACCGGGAAGAACGTCCCGGCGATCAGGAACAGCGGGGTCACCACGCCGGTGATCACATAGTCGAACGAGTTGATGGACGGGACCACCGACGACGTCCACGTCCCGAACAGCCCGAAGCCCAGCGCGGTGAAGAACGTCACGAACGGGACGAGCAGCATCCCGAACGAGGGGTCGAGGCCGAAGAACAGCGCCACCACGAGCGGCGTGCACGAGTACACCGCCGACTTGGCCGCGATCCACAGCGCTTCGGCCGTCACCAGCTCGTGGACGTCGACGGGCGTGGCGAGCATCGCGTCGTAGGTGTGCTGGAACACGCGCCTGATGTAGCCGTTGAACATGCCAGGGAACACCGAGGTGAACAGCGCCGCCACCCCGACGACGCCGGTCGCGACGAAGTCCAGGTACCGGTAGTCGCCGATCATCGCGATCATCGAGCCGAACCCGTAGCCGAAGGCGAGCAGGAAGAACGTCGGCTCCACCATCGAGGCGAACGACTGCGACTTCCAGTACCGCTTGTACAGGGCCAGCTCGTGCCGCCAGATGCCGGCCACCGGCGCGAACTCGAAGCGCCGGAGCCGCGGCGCCTGGACGGTCTTTCCCGCTCCCTGCGGGAGGGCGACTTCCCGCACCCCCCGGTTCGCTCCGCTCATTCCTGCTCCTTGCGGGGGGTCGACCCCCCGCACCCCCCGGTTCGCTCCGCTCATTCCACACGCTCCCCGGTCAGTACGACGAACACGTCCTCGAGGCTGGCGGCGCGGCGCACGCCGTCCGGGCCCAGTTCGTCCTCCAGGGACGGCGGGATGGTCTCCGCCTTCAGCACCGACACCGACGGGCCGGTGCGGCGCGTGGAAAGCCCGGCGCCCCTGGCGATCCGCTCCACCTCCGTCAGCCGGCCGGGCGGCCCGTAGTGCTCGACGACCCGGTCGCCCGCGTACTCGGCCACCAGCGCCGACGGCGAGCCCCGGGCGATGACGCGGCCGTGCGACATCAGCGCGCACTCGTCCGCGAGCCGCTCGGCCTCCTCGATGTAGTGCGTGGACATCAGGACGGTCGTGCCCCCGGCGCGCAGCCCGTCGATCAGCCCCCACAGCTCGGCCCGCACCTGCGGGTCGAGCCCGACGGTCGGCTCGTCCAGCAGCACCAGCGCGGGACTGTGCACCAGCCCGCGCGCGATCAGCAGCCGCCGCCGCATGCCGCCGGACAGGTCGTCCACCTTGGTGAGCTGCTTCCCGGTCAGGTGCGCCAGTGCCAGCGCGTCGTCCACCGCCTGGCGCCGCGCCCGGCGCGGCACCCGGTACAGGTGCGCGAACACCTCCAGGTTCTCGCGGGCGGTCAGCTCCTCGTCGAGGTTGTCCTGCTGCGGGACGACGCCCATCACGGCCCGCGCGCGCTTGGCCTCCCGCGGGACCTGGAAGCCCAGCACGTGGATGCCGCCCTCGTCGGCGATCGCCTGCGCGGTCAGCATCTTCATCGTGGTCGACTTGCCGGCGCCGTTCGGGCCGAGAAGCCCCAGGCAGACCCCCGCGGGCACCTCGAGGTCGAGCCCGTCCACGGCGGTGAAGTCGCCGAAGCGCTTGACGACGCCGCGAAGACTGATCGCCGCCGCCGCGCCGGGGTCCCGCCGGGCGTCCTCGACCCGGGCTCGTTGCAAAGTCATAACCTCACAGTACGGAGAGGGCCGGACATGACCCCAACGGTTTTCCGGGCGGCGCCGCGCCGCCCGGAGGTTAATCTCTAGGTGTGGACGTCCCCCATCGCCCGGCCGCCGAAAAGGTGACACGCGTGCGCGACCTGCGCGCGTCCGACGCCGACCGGGAACGCGTCGTCGCCGTGCTCGGCGAGGCGCTCGCGGACGGCAGGCTCACGATGGACGAGCACGGCGACCGCACGTCCCGCGCGTACGCCGCCCGCACCCTCGGCGAACTCACCGGCCTCACCGGCGACCTCAGCCCCGAGGAGGCCCAGCCCATCCTCGTGGACGACCGCCCGGTCTCGGTCTTCTTCGGCCGCACCCGCCGCGACGGACGCTGGGTCGTCCCGGTGAAGCTCCCGCTGCTCGCCCTGTTCGGAACGGTCGAACTGGACCTGCGCGAGGCCGTCCTGCAGCGCCGCCACATCGTGGTCGACTCCCTGGTCCTCGGCGGCCGGATCCGTCTCCTCGTCCCCGACGGGGTCCGCGTGGACATCACCGGCCGCACCATCCTCACCACGCGGGACGTGCGCGCCCGTCCCGCGGCCGAGGGCCCGACCATCGAGGTCGGCGGCACCATGATCTTCGGCTCCGTGCGCGCCCGCGCCCCCCGGCTCCCGCTGCGCACACGGTTCCGCAACCGCCTCACCCGCGGCGGGCGGAACGGCTAGACAGCCGTGTCGAAGTTGATCGCGCTGTAGGCGCGGAGCTTGTTCAGCTTGTGCTCGCTGGAGATCGACCGGATCGTCCCGCTGCGGGACCGCATGACCAGCGAATGCGTGACCGCCGTGCCCTTGTCGTAGCGGACGCCGTCGACCAGCTCGCCGTCGGTGATGCCGGTCGCGGCGAAGAACACGTCGTCCGAGGTCACCAGGTCGTCGGTGGTCAGCACCCGGCCCAGCTCGTGACCGGCGGCGGTCGCCTTCGCCCGCTCCTCGTCGTCCTGCGGCCACAACCGGCCCTGGATCACCCCGCCCAGCGCCCTGATCGCGCAGGCGGCGATGATGCCCTCCGGCGTGCCGCCGATGCCGAGCAGCAGGTCCACGCCGGTACCGGGGCGGCACGCCATGATCGCGCCGGCGACGTCGCCGTCCATGATGAACTTGATCCGCGCCCCGGCCTCGCGGACCTCCTTGACGATGCCCTCGTGGCGCGGCCGGTCCAGGATGCAGACGGTCACGTCGTGGGGCGAGGAGCCCTTGGCCCGCGCGATCGCGCGGATGTTGTCGGCGATCGGGCGCTCGATGTCGACCGCGTCGGCCGCCTCCGGGCCCGTCACCAGCTTCTCCATGTAGAACACGGCGGACGGGTCGAACATCGACCCGCGCGGCGCGACCGACAGCACCGCGATCGCGTTGTTCATGCCGAGCGCGGTCAGCCGGGTCCCGTCCACCGGGTCGACGGCGACGTCGCACTCGGCGCCGGAGCCGTCCCCGACCTGCTCGCCGTTGAACAGCATCGGCGCGTGGTCCTTCTCGCCTTCGCCGATGACCACGACGCCCTTCATGGACACGGTGTTGATCAACTGGCGCATGGCGTTGACGGCGGCGCCGTCGGCGCCGTTCTTGTCACCCCGGCCGACCCAGCGGGCCGCGGCCATGGCGGCGGCCTCGGTCACGCGGACCAGCTCCATCGCCAGGTTGCGGTCCGGGGCCTCGGGCTCGGTCGTGAGGGGAGAGGAAACGGTGGTCTCATCGGACATGGCGCGGCAGCCCCTTCGGTCGGCGATGACTCGGATTCTCCGTGGACCGGACGCCCTGCCACAAATTGGACCAGACCAACCGGGCGCGGGACGTCTCGGCCGGTGAACACGTACCGCGTGGGGACCGGATTTGACGGTCCCACGGGCAAGGGATCGTTTCCCCATGGGAGAGGGCGTAATCTCAGGCGTCATGAGCAGCCACATCGACGTCCCGTCCGGCGGGGTGACACAGAACGGGGACGCGCGGGCCGCCGACGTCCCCGCGCGGACCTCCGACCGCGGGGCCGCCACGCGCGGCGCCCTCCTGGCCGCGGCGAGGGACGTCTTCTGTGAGTCGGGCTTCGCCCAGGCCGCGGTGACCGACATCGTCGCCAAGGCGGGCGCCAGCGTCGGCAGCCTTTACCACCACTTCAACGGCAAGGCCGACCTGTACCTGACGCTGTTCGAGGAGTTCCAGGGCGGGCAGCAGGAGCGCACCCGCGAGGCGATCAACGCCGTCCGGGAGGCGGGCGAGACCGACCCGATGCGGCAGTTCATCGCCGGCGCCGGCGCCTACCTCAACGGCTGCCTGGAGGAGCGGGACGTCGCCCGGCTGTTCATCTCCGGCGACGGGCCGCCCGGCTTCGACCGCGTCATGCGGCAGCGGCTCAACAAGTGGGCGCGCCGCAACGCCGCGCTGTTCCACACCGCCGACGGCGGCGTGGACGAGGCCCTGGTCATGGTGCTGACCGGCGCGATGGCGGGCGCGGTGTCGGAGATCTCGCTGATGGACGACGAGGACGCCGCCCGCAAGCTCGCCGACGAGATCATGGGCATCGTCGGCACGATCAGGAACCCCCGTACCGAGCAGCGCTGACCGTGCGGGATCCTGGACGGGTGACCGACAAGACCCCATCCTCCGTCCCGGAGGCCGAGGACGCCCCGCGCGGAGATGACGCCCCGCGCGGGGAGGACATCCCGCGCGAGCAGGACGCCCCGCGCGAGGGGGACGCGCCTCCCGAGGGGGACGCGCCTCCCGGGAGCGGCGCTCCCGCCGGGCGGCCCGTGGTGCAGGTGAGCCCCGCCGTGCACAAGCGGCTGACCACGGGGCTCGGCGGTTTCGCGCTGGCGATGGGCGCGTGCCTGCTGCTCGTGCTGGCGATCTATGCCGCCACGCCCCGCAGCGACGAGGAGATCCTGCCGACCGTCGACTACAGCTCGCAGCTGTGGGCGATGACCAACGACGCGCCCTACACCGCGTACGCGCCCGAGGGGCTTCCGGCGGCCTGGCGTCCCACCAGCTCACGGCTGCACGGCCTCGGCGAGGGCGGCGGCGAGCCCGTCGCCTGGCACCTCGGGTTCCTGACGCCCAGCGACGAGTACGCGGCGCTGGAGCAGAGCGACGAGAAGGCGTCCGAGTACATCCCGCGCATGGCCAACAGCAGCAAGCCGACCGGCACGATGCAGGTGAACGGCCAGACGTGGACCAAGTACCACCGCAAGGACAAGCACGCGAACACCCTCGCCCTCACCGTGCCGGGCGGGCCGAGCCTGGTGGTGACCGGCACGGCGACCTACGAGGAACTCGCGATCCTGGCGGGCTCGCTCAAGCCGCAGACCGGGAAGGACGCGCCCCTCGTCCCCTCCGGCGCGGCCACGCCGCGTTCCTGACGAGCCTCAGAACGGTGCCCCGGCGTCGTCCTCGCCGGGCTGGGCCATCGCCGCGGCCAGCCGCGCCCGGGCGCCCTCCAGCCACTCCTCGCAGATCGCGGCGAGCTTCTCGCCCCGCTCCCACAGGGCGAGGGACTCCTCCAGCGTCAGCCCGCCGGCCTCCAGCCGCTTGACGACATCGGCCAGCTCGTCCCGTGCCTGCTCGTACGACGGCTTGTCCGCCGTCTCCTTCTCGTCCGCCATTCGCCCCACTCTTTCATCCATGAGGGACAACCCCCATACCCTCGGGAAGCGTTCACGACCCTGCGCGTTCGGTGACCGTGACGCCGAGACGGCCGTCCGACAGCCGGACGTGGAGGTGCTCGCCGTCCTTGACCGACGCGGACTCGCGCACGACCGACGCGTCCTCGCGCTGGACGATCGCGTACCCGCGCTCCAGCGTCGCGGCGGGCGACAGGGCCAGCAGCCGGGCGCGGGTGTGCGACAGCTCGTCCCCGGCCCGGTCCAGCGCGCCGGACAGGCAGCGCCGCGCCCGGTCGCGCAGCGCCAGGACCCGCTCGGACTGCCGCTCGACCTCCCGCACCGGGTCGGCCAGCGCCGGCCTCGACCGGATGGCCTTCAGCCACGCCCGCTCCCGTTCCACGCCGCCCGCCAGGCAGCGCCGCCCCCGGTCGCGCAGCTGCCGGACGAGCTGAAGCTGCTCGCGCACGTCCGGCACGGCCTTCTTCGCCGCGTCGGTCGGGGTGGACGCCCGCACGTCCGCGACGAGGTCCAGGATCGGCGAGTCCTGCTCGTGCCCGATCGCGCTGACGACCGGGGTGCGGGCGGCGGCGACCGCGCGGACCAGCGCCTCGTCCGAGAACGGCAGCAGGTCCTCCATCGCGCCGCCGCCCCGCGCGATGATGATCACGTCGATCTCGGGGTCGGCGTCCAGCGCCCGCAGCGCCTCCATCACCTCGCCGACCGCGTACGAGCCCTGCACCGCGGTGTTCTCCACCCGGAACGACACCGCCGGCCAGCGCCGCCGCGCGTTCTCCAGGACGTCGTGCTCCGCGTCGGAGTCGCGCCCGCAGATCAGCCCGATTTTGCCGGGCAGGAACGGCAGCGCGCGCTTGCGCTCGGGGCGGAACAGGCCCTCGGAGGCCAGCACCCGCTTGAGCCGCTCCAGGCGGGCCAGCAGCTCGCCGACGCCGACCGGCCTGACCTCCAGGGCGCTGAGCGAGAACGACCCCCGGTTGATCCAGAAGTCGGGCTTGGCGTGGACGACGACGCGGGCGCCGTCGGTGACCGCCGGCCCGGCGGCCTCGAACACCGCGCGGGGGCCGACGACCCGCACCGACATGTTCGCCACGGGATCGCGCAGCGTCAGATAGACCGTCCCGCCGCGGGCGTTGAGGTCGGTGATCTGGCCCTCGACCCAGATGCGGCCGAGCTTGCCGATCCAGCCGCTCACGGCCTGCAGAACCGTCCGCACCGGGACGGGCGATTCGGCCGAGGTCTCCATTGCCATGCGGGCAGCCTACGGTGATGTCCGTGACTCCGAGGAGAGTGACCTTGACCGTGTCCGACCGTGAGCTCGCCGAGGGCCTCAACCAGCGGCTCCGCGACGTCGTGCTGATGCTGCGCCGGGTCAGCGCCGACCAGCCGATCACCAGCCAGCAGCTGTCCGTGCTCGGCTCCCTGGAGAACGGGCCGCGCCGGATGACGGAGCTGGCCGCCGAGCACGGCGTCCGGCTCCCGACCATGACCGCCCAGATCAACCGGCTCGAACGCGACGGGCTGATCACGCGCGGCCGGGACGGCGCCGACGCCCGCGTCGTCACCGCCGGGCTCACCGCGACGGGACGCGACCGGCTGGCCGCCGGACGCGAACGCAGGATCGGCATCCTCGCGGAACGGCTCGCGCACCTGACGGAAGAGGAGCGCGCCGCGGTCGCCGAGGCACTGCCCGCCCTGGGCAAGCTCTTCGGCACGCCGTGAACGGTGGGCGGGAGTCGTCCACGCATGCGAAAGGCCCCCGGACTGTCGCCGGGGGCCCTTCTCAGGTCGTCGTGCTCAGTTGAGGCCGTTGAGCTTCGCGATGCGGCGCTCGTACATGCGGATGACATCCTCGCGGGCGGCGTGCTTGCGCTCGTACTCGCGCAGCAGCTTCACCTGGTCGACGGTCAGGCCGCGCAGGCGCGCCCGCAGCTGCGGCAGCGTGGCGCTGTCGTAGTCCGGGACGGGCAGATCCTCCGCGATGTGCGCGGCCTCGGCGGGCGCGGCGGGCTTGGACTCGGGCTTCGGCTCGAACGCCGCGTCGTCCTTGGCCTTCGCGTCGTCCTTGGCCTTCGCGTCGTCCTTGGCCTTCGCGTCGTCCTTGGCCTTCGCCTCGTCCTTCGCCTTGGGCTCGGGCTTCGCCTTCGGCGCGGCCTTGGGCTTGTCAGCGGGCTTCTCGGCCGGCTTGGGCCTGGCGGGCTCGGCGGCCTTCGGGCTCGGCGCGGGCTCGGCCTGCGGCGCGGGCTCCGGCTTCGGCTCGGCCGGCGTCGGCTTCGGCGCGGGCTTGGCGAAGGGACCGGCCTTCTCCGCGGGATCGGTCTTGCCGGCGGTGCCGGTCTTGTCCGCGGGGACGCCCGGCTCGGCCCGGTGCTTGCCCGGCGCCGCGGGCTTCGGCGGCTTCGGCGGAGGCCCCGGGCGGGTGTGCTTGGGCGTGTGCCTCGCCCCGGCCCCGGGCTTGCCGATCGTGATCTCCTCGCCGGCCTTCCGCGCGGCCGCCGTCCCCGGCCCGGCCCGACGGGCCGGCTCAGGCTCGGGCTCCTCGCCGCGGACGCGCTCCGCCACCCGGCCGACGACCTTCTCGGCGGTGGTCTGGACGTCGTCGCGCAGCCGCCCGAGCACCGGCTTCACGCCGCCGCCCTCGGTGATCTCCTTGTAGTCCCGGGTCACCCGGTCACCGAGCAGCAGCGCCCGGCCGACGCCGAACATGGCCAGCCGGACGGCGTGCAGCGGGAGGTCGCGGACCTGTTCGCCCACCGAGTCCTGGACCTGCTGCTTGAGGCGGCGCGGCGATCTCGTCATCGTCTTTCCTCTTCCTTGCCGTCCTGATCACCGGATCGGGTCATGCGGCTTCGTCTCTTCGAACCTCACTCTGCCCCATGGTGCGAGTGCGGTCACCTCGGGTTAATGGAATTCTGTCCAAAAGCGGCGTGCGGTGGGTCACACGGGTGCACGGCCCCCGCGCGGTCACTCGTACGATAGGGGCATGACCGCCAACAGCCAGCGCCGTGTCCTGCTCGCCAAACCGCGTGGTTACTGCGCGGGCGTCGACCGCGCCGTGGAGACGGTCGAGATCGCCCTGGAGAAGTACGGGGCCCCGATCTACGTCCGCAAGCAGATCGTCCACAACGTCCACGTCGTCAAGACGCTGGAGGAACGCGGTGCGATCTTCGTGGACGAGACCGAGGAGGTCCCCGAAGGCGCGATCGTCGTCTTCTCCGCGCACGGCGTCGCGCCGTCCGTGCACGAAGAGGCCAAGGGCCTCGACCTGCGCACCATCGACGCGACCTGCCCGCTGGTCACCAAGGTCCACAAGGAGGCCGTGCGGTTCGCCGCCGACGACTACGACATCCTGCTGATCGGCCACGAGGGCCACGAGGAGGTCATCGGCACCACCGGCGAGGCCCCCGACCACATCCACCTCGTGGACGGCCCCGACGACGTCGCCAACGTCACCGTCCGCGACCCCGAGAAGGTGGCGTGGCTGTCCCAGACCACGCTGTCGGTGGACGAGACCATCGCCACCGTCGAGAAGCTCCGTGAGCGGTTCCCCAAGCTGATGGACCCGCCGTCCGACGACATCTGCTACGCCACGCAGAACCGGCAGGTCGCGGTGAAGGACATGGCCGCGCAGTCCCAGCTCGTCATCGTGGTCGGCTCCACGAACTCGTCCAACTCCGTCCGCCTGGTCGAGGTGGCCAAGGAGCACGGCGCCGACGACGCCCATCTCGTCGACTACGCCGAGCAGATCGACCCGGCCTGGCTGGAGGGCGTCACCACGGTCGGCGTCACCAGCGGCGCGTCCGTCCCGGACGAACTGGTCCAGGGCGTCCTGGCCTGGCTGGCGGAGCGGGGCTTCGGCGAGGCGGAGGAGATCGAGTCCGTCCGGGAGCACATGCGCTTCTCGCTCCCGAAGGAACTCCGCAAGGACCTCCGGATCACCCCGGTCTAAACGCTCGGTCCGCATCTGACCGGGTCAGTCCACATCGCCGTGGTGGAGGCGGCGCTCCTGCGTCGTGGTGGGCGACTCGTCCCACCGGACCGGGTTCTCGTTCTCCTCCTTCTCGAAGAGACGGACCCCGGCGAGCTTGTCCCGCAGTTCCCTGACGTTGGTCATCAGCCCGCGGGCCAGGCAGATCCCCACGACCAGCAGCGTGCCGAAGAACAGCCACGGCGCCGTCGACGCGAGCGTGGTGAGCAGGCCGACGGTGACGCCGCGCACCAGCGACCCGTTGCCGAGCGTGGTGGCGAACTCGACCGCGAACGCGGCCGCGAAGAACACCAGCGGCGGGCTGACGACGAGGGTGAGCAGGTCGGCCGGGCGGGTCGCGAACGCGGCGAGCGCGCAGCCGATCGCGAAGCCGGCGCCGGCGAGCAGCGGCACGCCGACCCAGCGCGACAGCAGCCCGCACACCACCGCGGTGCCGAACATGACGACGATGCCGCCGCGTCCGGTGAGGGTGATCGGGCCCGCCGGCGAGGCGGCCGCGTGCGATCGCGGGGCGTGCGATCGCGGGGAGAGCGCACCGCGCCGACGTCGCACTGGACCCCCAGAGGCCGGCGACGCCCCGCTCGGCGCGTCGCGTACCGACGATGAACTCATGGCCACCTCTTTCGCCGATCTCGCCGATCTCGCCGATCTCGCCGATCGAACCGGTCAATCTGCTCGGGGATGGCCCGTCCGCCGAAACCTACCGGTTCCACGGCCGAGTCAGGCTGAGCCTTCTCCTCATCGGGGTTGCGGTCGTCCTGCAGGGGGACGGGACGTTCGTCCAGATCGGTCTCGAAGGGTTCGTCGTGTCCGGTCAGTTCGGCCGCGGAGAGCGAGCGGGGGCCTTCTTCGACCGGGCGGGGACCGTCCAGGTCGTCGTCGACCACGCCCAGATCGTTCAGCTTGCGCGCACTGACCAGCACGCGTGTCTCCAGCGAGCCGACCGTCCGGTTGTAGGACTTGATCGCGCCGGTCAGGGCGCGGCCCAGTTCGTCGACGTGCTGGCCCATCGTGCCCAGCCGCTCGTATAGCTCCCTGCCCAGATCGAAGACCGCGCGGGCGTTGCGGGAGAGGGCGGCCTGCTGCCACGCGTACGACGCCGTCCGGAGCATCGTGATGAGGGTCGTCGGCGTGGCGATGTGCACCCGGCGGCGCATCGCGTACTCCAGCAGGCCGGGGTCGCGGTCCAGGGCGGGCGCCAGGAACGCCTCGCCGGGGATGAACAGCACGACGAACTCCGGCGCGGGGCTGAACGCCTGCCAGTACGACTTCGTCGCCAGGCGGTCGACGTGGTCGCGCAGATGGCGGGCGTGCGCGTCCAGCCGTACGGGATCGCCGCTCTCCGCGGCCTGCAGGTACGCGGCCAGCGAGACCTTGGAGTCGACCACGATGTTCTTGCCGCCGGCCAGCCGCACCACCATGTCGGGACGGACGGTGCCGTCGACTGTGAAGGAACTGGCCTGCTCGTCGAAGTCGCAGTGGTGCGCCATCCCGGCCAGCTCCACGACGCGGCGGAGCTGGAGCTCCCCCCACCGCCCTCGCGCCTCGGGCCGCTGCAGCGCACGGACGAGCGACTGCGTCTCGCGGCGCAGCTGGTCGGAGCTCTGCCGGACGAAGTCGACCTGCTTGGCCAGCATCGCGTGCGACTCCCGGCGGCCCGTCTCGACCTCCCGGAGCTGCTCCTCCACCTTGGCGAGCGTCTCCTTGAGCGGCGCGACCAGGTGCTCGACGGCCTGCTGCCGCCGCTGCAGCTCGCCCGCCGCCTCGACCCCCGCCGCCTTGAGCCGGGCGTCCGCCAGTTCGAGGAAACGCTGGTTGCTGGCGTCCAGCGCCTTCGCGGACAGGCTCTCGAAGTGCTCGGCCATCCGCTCCTCGGCGTAGGCGAGCTTCTCCTCGGCCGCCCTCGCCCGCGCGATCAGCGCGCCCTGCCGGCCCGTCGCGAGTGCGTACCCGGCGACGGCGCCGAACACGGCTCCGACGAGGAGGCCGGCGAACAGCGCGAGGTCCATCCGTTCATCGTGACAGCGCGGCGCCGAACCGCGACCGCGACGCGCCGGGACGCCCCACGGCACCGGACATTCGGCGCAGCGTTCACCAGTCCGTGGCCCGCCGGACGATCCGGGCAGCCCGAGGGGTCCCCGGACGGCCATAAACTTGGCGGCCGTGAGCCTCTCCATCGGAATCGTCGGGCTGCCCAACGTCGGCAAGTCCACCCTGTTCAACGCGCTGACCAAGAACGATGCACTCGCCGCGAACTACCCGTTCGCGACGATCGAGCCCAATGTCGGCGTGGTCGGGGTGCCCGACCCGCGGCTGGCCGTGCTGGCGGAGATCTTCGGCTCGCAGAAGATCATCCCCGCGACGATGGAGTTCGTCGACATCGCCGGCATCGTCAAGGGCGCGTCCGAGGGACAGGGCCTCGGCAACAAGTTCCTCGCCAACATCCGGGAGACCAACGCGATCTGCCAGGTCATCCGGGCGTTCGAGGACGCCGACGTCACCCATGTGGACGGCGAGGTGGCCCCGTCCCGCGACATCGAGACGATCAACACCGAGCTGATCCTGGCCGACCTCCAGACGATCGAGAAGGCGCTGCCGCGTCTCGACAAGGAGGCCCGCACCAAGAAGGACAAGGACAAGCTCGCCGTCGTCGACGCCGTGAACGCCGCGCAGAAGCTCCTGGACGACGGCGTCACGCTCTTCGCGGGCGCCGAGAAGGCCGGGATCGACCTGGCGCTCCTGCGTGAACTGCACCTGCTCACCGCCAAGCCGTTCCTCTACGTCTTCAACCTCGACGAGGGCGAGCTGACCGACGAGGCGATGCGCGCGCGGCTGCGCGACCTCGTCGCCCCCGCCGAGGCGATCTTCCTGGACGCCAAGATCGAGGCCGAGCTGATCGAACTGCCCGACGACGAGGCGCTCGAACTGCTCCAGGGCATGGGCCAGGAGGAGTCGGGGCTGTCGCAGCTCGTCCGGATCGGGTTCGCGACCCTCGGCCTGCAGACGTACCTGACGGCGGGCCCCAAGGAGGCGCGGGCCTGGACGATCCGCAAGGGCGCCACCGCCCCGGAGGCCGCCGGCGTCATCCACACCGACTTCCAGCGCGGCTTCATCAAGGCCGAGGTCGTCTCGTTCGGCGACCTCACCGCCGCGGGCTCCATGGCGGCGGCCCGCACGGCCGGCAAGGTCCGCATGGAGGGCAAGGAGTACGTCATGCAGGACGGCGACGTCGTGGAGTTCCGCTTCAACGTCTGATCGCACCGCGAGGCCGCGGCGTCGTGGCGTCCGGCCCGGCCGGCTCCATGGAGCCGCCGCCGATGTCGGCCAGCAGCATCGGGCCCGTGCCGGGATTCTGAACAGGGCCGTGACCTGTGTGATTTTGGCAACAGCGGGTGTCGGTGGTGATGAAGTGGCCACTGAGCTGGGCGTTCTGTCAGTAGATGTCCCGAATCCGACACTGTGCCGGATTCTTTCGGGAACAAATTGCGGTCGCCGCCGCCACCCGGTAACCAACTGACTCCCGGCTCGTGCCGCTTGTCCGGAACCTGGACCTGCGCACTGTTCGGAGCCTTGGATAGGGGATCGTCACCGTTTGGCAATCCTCCCCGTTCCTGCTGAGGTGGATTGCATTATCCACAACCGCGCGCCGGGGCTGTGCTTCCCTGGGATGCGCTGGAACAATTGACGCTCGTGGTTACGCTGGGCCCGAGGTGGGTTCAGAAAAGGCCACCGGCAACATGACCGGACACATGACCGCGCCGACCGGGGGCGAGGCGCGAGCGGAGGCAGGATGGCTCGCAGGTCGGCCGTGCGACGCGGCCGTGACACCGCCGTAGTCGAGGAGACGGCGGCGCCCGGGAGGGCGCTCTCGTCGGCCGTCGACCCGTGGGACCTGCCTTCGGGCGATCAGCGCCGCGACCGCTCGGGCGGCGGGCGCGGAGGCGGCCGCTGGGGCGGCTCCGGCGGGCGCTGGTGGGTGTGGGCCGGACGCGCCGTGCTCTGGGCGCTGATCATCGTCATCCTCGTCAACGGCGTCCGCGCCCCGTTCGAGCGCTACACCGCCGAAGAGACCTCCGGGGGCACCACGCCCGGCGCCAAGCCCCCGAAGGGCGCGGCGTTCCCCAGCAGCGCCGCCGGCGCGTTCGCGATCCAGTTCGCCAACGTCTATCTCAACTACGACCAGAAGAACGCCCCCGCCCGCGAGACCCAATTGCGGACCTTCCTGCCCGACGGCGCCGACCCCCAATTCGGCTGGAACGGCGTCGGCAAGATGCAGGTGCAGTCCGTCCAGGTGGCCGGAGTGGACGCCCGCGACGCCAACAACGCGACCGTGACGCTGCTCGCCCGCACGTCCGACAAGTGGCTGCGCCTCGCCGTTCCCGTGTACGCGGACAAGAGCGGCTCCCTGGTCGTGTCCGCCCGTCCCGCGCTGCTTCCCCCGCCCACCAAGGCGCAGCTTCCCCAGGGTGACGTCGGGAACCGCGACGCCGCGCTCGAAAGCGAGCTCCAGCCCTTCCTCGGCACCTTCTTCCAGGAGTACGCGACCGGAAACCAGGAGGCCCTGTCGCGCTTCTCCGACGGGGCGACCATCGCCGGTCTGGCCAACTCCGTGACCTTCGTGCAGGTCAAGGAGGTCGTCGCGCCGAAGGGATCCTCGGGCGAGCGCACCGTCACCGCGACCGTCGTATGGCAGCCGGCCGCGGGCGGCGGTGGCGAACTGGAGCAGACCTACCAGCTCGCCATGGTGAAGAAGGGCAACAAGTGGCTCGTCCGCGACATCCGCGGCACCACCCGACCGAACGCATCATGAAAGGCCTCGGTTTGAACGAATCGACCCCCAGCGAATCCGCCGACCAAGGAAGGTAGCCATCGATGCTGCAACACATCTTGGCGTCTATTCCTTACGAACTCCTTGCGGCGCCCGGAGACGAACTCAAGACCGATCAGCTCGCCGACTGGCTGCGGCAGATATTCGGTCCGCTTTTCCTGGTGATCGTCTCCATTGTGGCGATCTTCTTCCTGTTCACCCGTGAAATCACGCGTTTCGTCCAATTCATCGTGCTGGCGATCGGAATCGGAGTGGTCTTCTACGTGCCCAACATCATCGAGACCACGGCCAAGGCGATAGCCACGGCCCTCGGCGTGGACGTCTCCTGACCCCGGACCGAGGTCGGCGGACGGACCCGTGCTCGCGCAGTTAGGGGAGTAGGGGCTTGGATCTACCCACGTACACGAACATCTGGCGCATCGAGAAGCGGCTGTACAAGCTGTACGACCTGCGGCTGCCCATGCCGCTGCCGCTCGTCCAGATCGGCGTGTTCCTTGGCGTGTTCGTGCCCTGGATCCTGCTGCTCAGGCTGTTCGGGATCCCCTTCGAATCCCCCTGGCACGTCCTGTACATCGTCCCGCCGGGCGTGCTGACCTGGCTCGCCACCCGTCCCGTCATCGAGGGCAAGAGGCTCACCGAACTGCTGCTCTCCCAGGGCCGCTACCTCGCCGAGCCCCGCACCTGGTGCCGCCTCACCCCGATCCGGGAACCCCGCGAGGTCGTCATCGTCGCCCGCGTCTGGCGCCGCGCCGAGGCCCCCGCCCCCGTCGCCGCCGCGGAACGTGCCGCGATCAAGTCCCGCCGCAGACGCAGGGCCGCCGCCCGGCCGGCCGCCGCCCAGCCGGCCGCGATGCCGACCCCGGCCATGCTCGCGCGCCCGACCACCGCCACCGCACCGCCCTCCCTGGTCGAGTACGCCGCCCACCACGACGTCCCCGTCCCCGCCGCCGAGGCCGCGCCCGCACCGCCCAAGCCCTGGCGCCGCACCACCCGCGACATCTCCCACGAGGACGACGTCCAGCCGGCCCCCGCGGAACTGGAACACCCCCCGGCGACCCCGCAACTGGAGGCCCCGCCGTCCGGCAAGCGCGCCCTGGCCTCCGGGGTCCGCCGCCCCGGCGCCCCCGCCGAGTTCTGGCAGGCCACGCCGCCGCCCACTCGTCCCGACATCCCCCAGCAGCCCCGGGCCGACGTCCGCAGGGCCGCCGAAGAGATCGCGAACGGCACCTCCGCACCCCCCGCTTCAGGCGAGCACCAGACCGCCCACCCGACCAGCCGGACACCCACGGGAGAACCGCCGCGCCAGACGCCGCCCCCCACCCCCGGCGAGGGCTCGCGCGTCCGGGTCCCCGGTGGTGAAGCCCCGCCGAGCGGCACCCCGCAGCCGTTCCAGTCCCCGCCGCCGCCCCCCGGTGAGGAGCCAGGTGCCCGCCCGACCGGGCGAGCGTCCGGTGTGGAGCCGCCGGTGAGCGGCACCGGCCAGCCGCGTCAGTCCCCGCCGCCGGCCCCCGGTGAGGAGCCGGGTGCCAGGTCAGCCGGGCGAACGTCCGGTGCGGAGCCGTTGGCGAGCGGCACCGGCCAGTCGCGTCAGTCTTCGCCGACTGCGCCCGGTGAGGAGCCGGGTGCCCGGGTCGCCGGGAGTGCGTCCGGTGGTGAAGCTCCGGTGAGCGACACTGGGCAGCCGCGCCGGTCCCAGCCGCCTGCGCCCGGTGAGGAGCCGGGTGCCCGGGTCGCCGGGAGTGCGTTCGGTGCGGGGCCGTCGGTTGGTGGGCAGTCGCGTCAGGTTCCGCCGCCTGCGCTCGGTGAGGAGCCGGGTGTTCGGTCCGGGGCGGAGGCGTCGGTGGGCGGTGCCGGGCAGACGGGGCAAGTCCCACCATCGGTCCCCGGTGAGGAGACGGGCGTTCGGGTGGCCGGGCGTTCCGGTGGCGATGTGCCGGTGAGTGGTGCTGGGCAGCCGGGTCCCGGGGGCGGTGAGCGGGAGGCCGCGGACGGGGCGGCCGGGCATGAGCGTCGTGAGCCGGTCTGGTCCGAGGGGGAGAGGCGGCGGGACGTCCGGCGGGAGTCGGGGGTGCCCGCGGCCGAGCCGCGGCGGTCCGGTGGAGAGGCCGGTGACAAGAAGGTCGCCGGAGAGAAGAAGTCCGCCTCGCGGCGGGAACCGGAGCGGGCCGTTCCGCCCGCCGCCGCTCAGGCGCCGTCCGACGACGCCGGTGTGCGGGAGACGCGGCGGGATCTGCCGCGGCCCTGGGCGCCGCCGCAGCGGGGGGCCGGGCGGCCGCCCGCGGCGCGGCCCGAGGTTCCGGGGCCGACGAGGCCGGACATTCCCATGGTGCCGGGGGCCTTCGGGGCGCGGCCGAGCGAGGCGGCCGGGCCGCCGCCGGCGGCCGGCGCTCCGCGGATGGAGGCGCCGCGGCCGTGGTCGGAGGGGCTGTCCAAGCCGCGCCCCGCGCCGGCCGACGGTCCCCCGTGGCCCGGCGCCCCCGAGGCCGTGCCGGAGGCGGGGCCCGCGCAGGTCGAGCCGCCTCCGGTGGAGGAGCAGGCGCCGCCGCGTGAGGTGCGGTCGCAGCCGGCGTCGCCGGTGCGGCCGCGGCCGTTGCCGCCACCGCCGGCGCCGCCGCCGTCCGGGCCGGCGATCACGCCGCCGGATCCCGAGCACGAGGTCAGCGGCGGCGGGCTGCGGCGGCTGTTCCACGCGGTCGGCGGCGGGCACGGCGACGTCGACGCCGAGTACCAGCAGCGGCTGCAGCAGCCGTTCCACGGGACGCGGCACGTCGTCGTGCTCGGGTGCACCGGCGGGGCGGGGCAGACGGTGACCGCGCTGATGCTCGGGCACACGTTCGCGCAGCACAACGGGGAGCCGGTCGTCGCCATCGACGTGAACCCCGGGCCGGGCGCGCTGGCGCGGCGGACGCGCAGCGACACCAACGAGACGCTCACCGGGCTCATCACGCGCGCCGACCAGGTCGGCAGCCTGACCGCGATGCGCCGGTACACCTCGCAGGCCAAGTCGGGCCTCGACGTGATCGCGGCGGGCAAGAACCCGCTGCAGGCGCTCGACGACCGCGACTACGCGCTGGCCATCCGCACGATCGACAAGTTCTACTCGGTGACGCTGCTGGACGCGGCGGCCGCGGTGGTCGCGCGCGTCCTGCCGTACGCCGACCAGATCGTGCTCGTCGCGCCGGCCAGCGCCGACGCGCCGCGTGCCGTCGCGATGACGTTCGAGTGGCTCGACGGCCACGGGTACGAGGAGTTGCGGTCCCGCGCGGTGACGGTCATCAACGGGGTGAGCCGCCGCAGCATGGACGACGTCGAGCAGGCCGAGGCCGTCGCGCGGGGGCGTTGCCGGGCGCTGGTGCGCATTCCATGGGACGATCATCTGAGCATGGACCGCGCGCCGCGCAACGAGCTGAAGTCGTTGCGGACGCCGACGCGGCGTGCCTATCTTGCGCTCGCCGGCGTGGTCGCCGGTGGTTTCACCGTCATGCCCGAGCGTTACCAGGAGCTTCAGCAGGAGCAGGAGGCCACCCGATGAGCGCCCCTCGCGGGCATCGAGCGGAGACCGGGACGGGCCGGGCGCGGCTGGCGGGCGCGCCTGACCTGGATGACCGCCCGGACGGGAAAGACTCTCTCCGGCAACCCTGCGCGGTCGCCGGCGCGCCGGGACAATGGACCGCGGTGGGGGTGAGGGCGTGAGCAAGTCCAGCAGGCTGGCCGTGCGGTACTTCGACGACCGCGTGCTGTTCACCGACACCGCCGCCTGGGCGTACTTCCGGCTGCCCACGGTGTCGTACGAGTTCACCACGGGGGAGGAGCGCGAGGCGCTCGCCACCAACATCACCATCGCGCTCGCCGGCATCCGCATGCAGGACGCCGAGGTGCACCTGCGAATCGCGCACCGGACGTATCCGGCGGCGGACTGGGCGCTGGCGCTGGACCGCACGTCCGACGCCGGGCCCGGGTGGCGGGAGTACCTGGAGGAGACCTACGCGCACGTGTGGGCCAAGGACTTCTGGACCAAAGAGGTCTACCTCGGGGTCCGGCTCGGGCCGCGCGGCATGGGCGCGCAGCTGTCCGGCGGCGTGCTGTCGCAGTTCCTCGGCTTCTACAAGCGCAGCGAGAACGTTCTGGGCGTCCACGACGACGCGATCGACAAGAAGGAGATCGCGCGCTGGACGGACCAGGCCGAGCGGGTCGGGCGCGCACTCGGCGGATCGGCCCTGTACGCGAGGCACGCCACCTCCAACGAAGTGGCGTGGCTGTTCCAGCACGCGGTGTCGGGTTCGCTGGCGGATCCGCCGCCGTCCGCCGTGTCGCGCCGGACGTGGGGCAAAGGCGAGATCGAGTCGCTCGTCGAGGGCGCCATTCACAACGGGCGCTCCTACCTGAGGGTGGAGCAGCCGAACTTCACGGGTGCGGGCGGTGGCGCGACGGCCGCGTCGTACGTCGCGTACCTGTCGTTCGCGCGGTTCCCGGACCTGATGCCGTTCCCGGACGGCGAACCGTGGCTCCACTACGCCGACGCCCTCCCGTTCCCCGTGGAGATCAGCGCGCGGATGAAGCTGATCCCGCCGGCGAAGGCGTCCAAGGACGTCTCGCGAAAGCTGGCGCACGCCCGCGACATGGACCAGCACATCCGGGAGGCGGGCGCGGAGGCGCCGATCGCGCTGGCGGAGCAGATCGACGCGGCGCGGATGCTGGAGCACGGCATCACCAAGGAGCGGCTGCCGTTCGTGTACGGGTGGCACCGGCTGATCGTGTCCGCGCCGACCGAGGACCTGCTCGCCCAGCGGGTGGACGCGGTCGTGGAGCACTACCGCGACATCGGCATCGACGTGGTCAACTCGACCGGCGACCAGTTCTCGCTGTTCCTGGAGTCGCTGCCCGGCGACCAGATCAGGCTGAACGCCTACGCGCAGCGCCAGCCGCTGCGGACGATCGCGGGCGGCATGCCGATCGCGACGGTCGACCTGGGCGACCGCCCGGACGAGCACGACGAGGGCTGGATCGGCCCGTACATCGGTGAGACGCTCGGCCGCGCCCGCGCCATCGTGCACTTCGACCCGCTCGTCGCCGCGGCGCGGAACCGTCCGACCGCCGTGGCGATCACCGGTGAGCCCGGCGGCGGCAAGACCACCCTCGCGCTGCTGCTGATCTACCAGATGGCGCTGCGCGGCGTGACGATCGCGGCGATCGACCCGAAGGGCGACGCGGAGTCGCTGGTGGAGCTGCTGAAGTCGCGGGGCCGCCAGGCGCGGATCCTGCCGCTCGGCTCCGCGGCGCCCGGCCTGCTCGACCCGTTCTCGTTCGGCGACGACCTCGCGACGAAGAAGATGATGGCGACCGAGACGCTGCGGCTGCTGCTGCCGAGGATGTCGGAGGAGCGCGAATCCGCGATGATCCAGGCGGTCAGCGCGGTCGCGAACGCGGAACGGCCGTCGCTCGGACGCGTCGTCGACCATCTCGAGGCGACCGAGGACCCCGCGTCCAAGAACCTCGGCGCGGTGCTCCGGTCGATGTCGGAGATGCATCTGGCGCGGCTGTGCTTCGACCCGTCCGGCGGCGAGCGCATCGACACCGCCGGCTGGACGACGGTGTTCACGCTGGGCGGCCTGACCCTCCCGGACGTCGCGATCTCGCGGGAGGACTACTCCTACGAGCAGCGGCTGTCGGTCGCGCTGATGTACCTGGTGTCGCAGTTCGCGCGGCGGCTCATGCACGGGCTCGACCGGCGGCTGCCCAAGGCGATCTTCCTGGACGAGGCATGGGCCATCACCGCGACGCCCGAGGGCGCCAAGCTGGTGCCCGAGGTGTCGCGGATGGGCCGGTCCCGCAACACCGCGTTGATCCTCGTCTCCCAGAACGCGGGCGACCTGCTGAACGAGCAGGTGACCAACTGCCTGTCGTCGGTGTTCTCCTTCCGTTCCACCGAACGCGTCGAGGTAAGCAACGTCATGTCGCTCCTCGGCGTGGAGGCGTCCGACGAGCACAAGGCCGTGCTGCGCAACCTCGGCAACGGCGAGTGCGTCTTCCGTGACCTCGACGGCCGAGCGGGACGCATCGGCGTCGACCTGATCTCCGAGGAACTGCAGCGTTGGCTGGACACCAACCCGACCCGGTCCCATCCGGGCTCACCCGAACTCACCGCCGCGGGGGCCGAGGTCGAGGAGGTCAGTCGATGAGGGGTCCCCGCGACCGGATGGCGCGCCTGCAGCGCTCACCCGGCGAAGGGCTCGACCGCGCGGTCCTCGACCGCCGGACCCGGCGCCGCCGCAGGCGCCCGCGCACCCGCCGCTCGGTGATGCTGCTGACCTTCATGGCGCTGTTCATGCTGGGGCCGCTGTCGCCCGCGTCGGCGGCGATCCCGGACCCGTGGACTCCGAACGACCTGTGCAGCCCGGCGGACAACCCGGCGCCGGAGCGGTACGCCTCGGGAACGGACGGCATGATCAAGCCGCCGGACTACCCGAGCGAGAAGCTGAAGAACACGCCGGTCGAGAATCTGACCTACTACGACCGGTACGGCATGGCCGGGCAGTCCTGGTACGCGGTCGACATGGGCTGCTCGGACGCGATGGCGATGACGGGCAACGCCATCGCCAACACCGTGTTCACGCTCGTCCGGGCGGTCGACCGGACCACGATCAGCGTCTACCAGGCGGCCGCGTCGCCGTCCCTGCTCGACTGGCTGAAGGACACCGTCGACGGCGTCATCAGCGACATGGGCGAGACGTTCAACGCGCGCTACTGGTCCTGGGTGGTCATCCTCGGTGCGATGTGGCTGGCCTGGTGGGGCCTGGTCCGCAAGCGGGCGAGCAAGGTCACCGAGGGCGTGATCTGGATGGTCGTCGCGATGGTGGCGCTGGTCTGGCTGATCGCGCGGCCTTCGGACTTCACCACGCTCGGAACGCAGACGTCGGAGGCGACGAGCGCCGCGTTCAACGCCGCGTTGCCGCAGAGCAACACCGAGGGCGGGATATGCATCCCGAGACCCGACGGCAAACCGGATCCGGCGGCGTCGGAGAACCTGGACGAGACATCCCGCAACGCGAACAGACTGTGGGTGGCCCTGGTCTGCAAGCCGTGGCTGCAGGGCGAGTTCGGCACCACCGATCCCAACGCGAAGATCGTCAAGGAGAACGCCGACAAGCTGCTCTGGTCGCAGGCGGTCGACCTGCCGGAGACGTACGGCCCCAACAACCAGGCCGACCTCGGGAAGAAGGCCGACGCCTACAAGGACGTGACCAAGAACATCAAGGAGGAGCATCCCGACACCTACGCGCTCTTCCAGGGCAAGAACTGGGAGAACCGGCTGGCGGTCGCGTTCGGCGCACTGTTCGCGGCGCTCATCGCGGGCATCCTCATCATGGTCATCGCCATCGCGCTGATCGTGGTGAAGATCGCGTTCCTGCTGCTCCTGGTGGCGGGGCCCATCTTCCTCGGGATCGGGATCCATCCCGGCATCGGACGGGTGATCGCCATCCGATGGCTGGAGTTGCTGCTGTCCATGCTGCTGAAACAGGCGGCGCTGATCGGCGTGCTGTCGCTGCTGCTGTGGGCGTACGGGCTGATCCTCGGTGAGGCACTGCCGTGGGGGCTGCAGATCCTGCTCATCGCGCTGGTGACGTTCGCGGCGTTCGTCTACCGAAGGCCGTTCCAGCATCTGTTCTCCGCGGTGGGCTACGGCGCCGTGGGGGCGCGTGAGAAGAGCGAGGCACAGCTCAACAGGTCCGTCACCGAGGCGCGCCGGAGCACGATGGCGGTCGCCACCGCGGCACCGGGCGCGGCCGGTGCGGGTTTCGCCCGCTGGGCCAGGCGCGAGGCGACCTCCGAGGCCGTCGCCCCGGCCGCACAGGGCGATGTGACTCCCGGAACGGCGGTGGCGGCCGACCGGCGGGCCGCCGGCGAGGGCGAGGGCCCGTCGCCGGAGGACGCGCCGGTGCTCGCGGCCAAGCCGCGCGGCGCGGGTGCCGCGGCGGCGCAGGCGGGACGTTCCCGGCGGGGTGCTCCTCCGCTGAACCTGCCGTCCCGCGCGGGTGCCCTCGGCGACCAGCCCTCCGACGGCGGCGCCGCCGGTGGTGCGGCGGCGGGCGCGGCACGTCCGGGCGGTGTCGCGGGCGGCGTGGCCGGCGCCAGAGCGGGCGGCGGCGGACGGAAGTCCCCCGGTGCGGGCTCCGGCACGGGGACCGCCCGCCCGGCCTCCTGGACGGGACGCGGCGGAACCGGCGGCGGCATCACCGGCGGAGGCGGAGGCGGGTCAGGCGGCAACGGCCCCTCGGGCGGCTCGGGTGGCTCGGGCGGTTCCGGTGGAAGGTCCGGCGGGTCCGGCGGGTCCGGCGGAGGCAACGGCTCCGGCAACGGTGGCGGCTCTGGCAATGGTGGCGGTGGGGGCGGCGGCTGGTTCGGCGGCAGCGGGCGTTCGTCCGGTCCCGCCGACCGCGGCCGCGGCCGCTCGGGCGGCGCTTCGGGCGGCGGCTCCGGTGGTTCCGGCGGTGGTTCCGGTGGTTCCGGCGGCGGGTCGGGCGACCGCGGATCGAACGTCCCCAGGCCGCGGGGCGGCGCGGGCGGCGCCCCTTCGGGATCCCGGCCGCAGGGCGAACGGCCGCAGGCTCCACCGCTGTGGGGCAGGCGCGGTGAGCAGGAGGGTCCGCCGCTGCCGTTCTGGCTGCGTCCACCGGACCGACCGTCCGGTGACCGAGACGACGAGTGAATCTCACCCACCAGGCCCCCCGAGAATGAAGAAGACTCAGCGATGAACCTGAACGACCGCCGGCGCAGGCTTCTCTTCGCAGGGCTCGTGGTCGTACTCGCCGCCGTCGGCGTCTACCTGACGGTCGCCGGGCCCGGAGGCGAGGCGGACGATCCGGGCCCGGGGCCTGCCGCCACGGGCGCCCCGACCACCCCGGCGTCATCGCCGCCGGGGATCGAGGGCGCCGTCAACCCGGGCGATTTCGACATCTACCGGCTGCTGCCGTTCTCCCAGACGGAGTTCGCCACCGCGGCGGACCTGGCGCGCCGTTTCGTCGCCGCGTACGGGACGTACCGTTTCGACGAGACGCCCCAGACCTACACGGGACGGCTGTCGGGCCTGGTCACCGGCGAGCTCCGGGCACAACTCGAACGGGACGCGGCGACGCCCGGGCTGCTGGAGGAACGGCGCCGGGACCAGATCGTCGCGGAGGGTTCGGCGACCCTCGACCGGGTGCGCAACATCGAGGACAACTCGATCGTCTTCGTGGTGACGGGCCGGCAGCAGATCACCGAGGGCGACACCGGGAGCAGCGACAGCAAGCAGTACGCGGTGACCGTGGCGAGGGAAGGCGGCTCGCTGAGGGTGTACGCCTTCCAGCCTGCGGACGTGGGGCAGGCGGGTGACACGGGATGACCGTCCGCAGCATGCTGATCGTCGGGGCGCTCGGCGTCGCTGCGATGATGTTCGCAGGGCTGATCTTCGTTCCGCTCCTGTTCGGCGGGGGGCGGTTCATGTTCGGCCACGGCTCCAACTGCGTGGACGTATCGGAGGCCGGGGCCCAGCCCGAGGCGGCCGACGACGCGCAGGCCATCCCCTCGAACTACCTCGGCATCTACAGGGACGCGGGCAAGAAGTACGGCATCCCCTGGAACCTGCTGGCCGCCGTCGGCAAGGTCGAGACCGACCACGGCAGGTCGAACCTTCCCGGTGTCGCCAGTGGCGAGAACTATGCGGGCGCCGGCGGGCCCATGCAGTTCCTCGCCGCGACGTTCAAGTCGTTCGGGGTGGACGGGAACAAGGACGGCCGCAAGGACCGCTACGACCCGGAGGACGCGATCCCCTCCGCCGCCAACTACCTCAAGCACTCGGGTGCCCCGGACCGGATGCGGTCCGCGCTCTTCGCCTACAACCACTCGTGGGACTACGTGAACCTCGTCCTGGAGTGGGCCGAGCGATATGTCGGCGGCGACTTCGAGGTCGTCCAGGCGACCGGCGTCAACTGTGAGGACAACGAGCTGCCCGCGGACGTCGGCGACATCGTCAAGCGGATCATCTCCTTCGCGATGGCGCAGCGCGGCAAGCCGTACGTGTTCGGCGCCAACGGCCCCGACGCGTGGGACTGCTCCAGCCTCCTCCAGGCCGCCTACCGGACGGTCGGCCTCGACATCCCGCGCACGACCTTCCAGCAGTGGCCGTTCGGCGTGAAGATCGACAAGGGCGACGAGCAGCCCGGCGACCTGGTGTTCTTCAACTCCGGCCCGGGGACGTCGTCGAACAATCCCGGCCATGTCGGAATGGTGATCGACGACAACAAGATGATCGTGGCGAGCTGCTCGACATGCGTCCCGGCGATCGGCGTGAAGCCCTACAAGCGCTCCGACTGGGTGGGCGTGACCCGGCCCCTCGCCCGGCCCGACTTCAAGAGGAAGGTCAGCGAGCTGGCCGGGGCGCGGCCGGGCGGCTGAACGGGTGGCAGGGCGCTGAGCCACCGGCTCCCTCCGGCCGCCATCACCGGAACCGGCGCCTGCCGATGACGAGCACGATGTCCCGCAGTGCGTCGGCCGCCTCCCGGACGTCTTCGGGCGGCACCCCCGCCAGGATCTCCTCGTGGGCGACGCGCGACGCCTCCATCGCACGCTCGGTGACGCGCAGCCCCTCCCCGGTGAGCTGGACGAAGCGGCTCCGGGCGTCTCCCGCGTTGGCCTCCCGCTCGACGTATCCGGCCCTCTGGAGCCGCTGCAGGACGTTGCTCGTCCCGCCCGAGGTGAGGAACGCCGACCGGGTGAGCTCGCTCGGACGCTGCCGGTACGGCTCGCCCGCGCGGCGCAGGACGGTCAGCACCTCGAACTCGGCGTAGGTGAGTCCGAGTCCGGTGAGTTCGGCGCGCATGGCCTGCTGGACCAGCATGGTGATCCGCCCGGCGCGCTTGCTGACCTCCAGCATCGCGATCAGCGGTTCGGGCAGGCCGTCCCGCCGCCACGTCTGCGCCACTCCGTCGATGTCGTCGCGTGGCCCGCCGTCGTCTGCCTGCACGACCCGAGAATACTCGCTCCGCACATTGCTTTTTAGAAAGCTTCTCTCTAACCTTTACGCATGACTTCATTGCTTCTGCGAAACGGCCTGGTCATCGACACCGTGCCCGCACCGGCCGTGCTCGGACACGCCGATGTGCTCATCGAGGACGACCGGATCACCGCGGTGGGCCCCGAACGGCAGGCTCCCCCCGGTACCGAGGTGATCGACGCGACGGGTCACATCGTCGTCCCGGGTTTCGTCGACACCCACCGGCACACCTGGCAGGCGGGCATCCGCGCGATCCTCCCCGACAGCACCCTCCCCGCCTACGTGGACCGCGTCATCCGCGACCTCGCGCCCCGGTACCGTCCCGACGACGTGTACACCGGAACCCTCGCCGGTGCCCTGGAGTGCCTCGACTCCGGCGTCACCACCCTGGTCGACTGGTCGCACATCCAGCTCGGCCCCGGCCACACGGACGCCGCCGTCGCCGCCTTGCGCGCGTCGGGCGTCCGGGCCGTGTTCGCCTACTGCTACGGCGCCGACGACGACCTCGGCGCACTCGCCGCCGAGACGACTCGCGTCCGCCGCGAGTACTTCGACACGCCCGGCGGGACGGTCACGATGAGCATGGCCGCGGCCGGCCCCGAGATCGCCGGTGAGGAGCGCGCGCTCCTCGAATGGAGGCTGGCCCGCGACCTCGCCCTGCCCGTCACCACGCACATGGGCGGCTACGGCGCCGAGAGCGCCGCGCGCGGTCTGGCGTTCCTCGACGCCAACGGGCTGATGGAGCACCCGACGATGTACGTGCACGCCAACTTCTACACCGGCGAAACCTTCGAACGGATCGCCGCCCACGGCGGGACGGTCTCCGTCGCCCCCGGCATCGAGGCCGCCCTGGACATCGGCCCGCCGCCCACCGGCCGGGCCCGTGCGGCGGGCGTCCCGACCGGGCTCGGCGCCGACACCGTCGTCAGCGGCCCGGGGGACATGTTCTCCGTGATGCGGGCCGCCTACTTCCTGGAGCGCGGACGCCCGGACGGCGCCGGCCTCCGGTTCACCGCCGCCGACGCGCTGCGGATGGCCACAATCGAGGGTGCCGAGGCCGCCGGCCTCGCGGACGTCACGGGCTCCCTGACCCCGGGCAAGAAGGCGGACGTCCTCGTCCTGCGCACCGACACGCTGGGTGTCGCGGCGGCCCACGACCCCATCGCGGCCGTGGTCCTCGCCGCCGACACCCGCAACGTCGACACCGTCCTCGTCGGCGGCCGCGCGGTCAAGCGCGGGGGAGCCCTGCAGGGCCACGACGTCCCGTCCCTGCTGACCTCGCTCACGGCCTCGGCCGGACGCCTGACCGCCGCCTGACGCGAATAATGCGGCGGGGAACCGCCGGTACGCGTGGCATGCTGATCGGCGTGGAGCCCGAGATAACCATCCGAGTCGCCGACGAGCTGCTGATGTTCCTGCCCGCCGCGCGGCGGGAGACCGTGAACCGGCTGGCCTACGACGGGACCTCGACGCTGGGCCACCTCGTGGAGTCGCTCGGCGTCCCGCTGCCCGAGGCCGGCCCGATGACCGTCGACGGTGACCCGGCCGGTCCCGGCACCCGCCCGGACCCCGGCGCCGACGTACGCGTGGAGGCGGTGCCGCGCCCGCAGCCCGTCCCGCTGGATCCCGGCCAGGTCGCCCCCCGCTTCCTCCTGGACGTGCACCTGGGCACGCTGGCCCGGCGGATGCGCCTCCTCGGCCTCGACACCGCCTACCACAACGACATGGACGACCCGGCGCTCGTCGTCCAGGCCAACGACGAACACCGCGTCCTGCTCACCCAGGACCGCGGGCTCCTCCGCCGCCGCGCGCTGTGGTTCGGCGCGTACGTCCGCGGCTCCCGCCCGGACGACCAGCTCCGCGACCTCCTGGACCGGTTCGCTCCCGTGCTCCGCCCGTGGACGCGCTGCACCGCGTGCAACGGTGAACTCGTCCCGGTCGACAAGCAGGAGATCGAGGGCGACCTGGAGGCGGGCACCCGCCGCAGCTACGACGTCTACGGCCGCTGCGCGGACTGTGGTCAGCTCTACTGGCGCGGCGCGCACGGCGGCCACCTGGAGGAGATCGTCCGGGCCGCGACACGCCAGGTCGAGACCGGACGGGCCGGAAGCGCCGTCTGACAGCAGGGAAGAGGAGCCGGTGGCGAAAGATCTCGTGGTGGTCGGTGCGGCGATCATTTCCGATGGACGGCTGCTGAGCGCGCAGCGCGCCGAACCGCCGCACATGGCCGGCGGCTGGGAGCTGCCCGGCGGAAAGGTCGACCCGGGCGAGACGGACGAGGACGCGCTGGTGCGCGAGTGCCACGAGGAACTCGCCATCAAGATCCGGCTGACCGGCCGGATCGGCGGCGACTGGCGCCTGAGTGAACGCAGCCTGCTGCGGGTGTGGACCGCACAGATCATCGAGGGCGAGCCGCAGGCCCTGGAACACCTGGCCCTCCGCTGGCTGACCCCGGACGAGCTGTACGACGTCGCCTGGCTCCCCGGCGACCTCCCCGTCATCGGCGCCCTCGCCGAACGCGGCTTGGAAAAGTGACGAGGGCTTCCCGCCGCGCCGCGGGAAGCCCCCGACGTCTTCTCAGGAGATGCGGTTGGCGCCCGCGTAGTCGGAGCGGTCCGACATCTTGGAGATCTTCACCACATCGCCGGTCTGCGGGGCGTGCAGGTACTTGCCGTCGCTGAGGTAGATGCCCATGTGGTGGAGGCTGCCGCCGAAGTAGACCAGGTCGCCCGAGCGGAGCTGGCTCCTGGAGACCTTGGAACCGAGTCCGTACAGGGCGCCGGTGTAGTGCGGGAGCCCGCGCTTGCCGATCTGGGCGTAGGCCCAAACGACGAGCCCTGAGCAGTCGAAGCTGTTCGGCCCAGCGGCGGCCCACACGTACGGCGAGCCGAGTTTGGTGAGCGCCTTGCGGGCCATGTCGGCCGGTGCGCCCGAGCCCTTCACGGTCGCGCGCAGGCCGCTGCGGGGGTCGCTGACGCGCGTGGTGGTCAGCTTGTCGAGGCGCTTAGTCACCTCGGCGACCTTCTGCCTGGCCGCCTCGCGGGCCTTCTCGGCGTCCGCGGTGGCCTTCTGAACCTGCGCCGTCTTCGCCTCGGCGGTGCGCTGCGCGGTCTCGGCCTGCTTGATCTGCTTCTGCAGCGCCTGGACGGTGGTGATCTGGCTCTGCGTCAGGTAGGCGCGTTCGGACAGCCCCTCGGGCGAGCCGTCGGCGCCGAAGATCACGTCGGGGGCGCCGGTCATGTAGTTCGCGGCGGCCATCCGTCCGAGCTGCTCGCGGGCGGGGGCCGCCTGGGCGCGCAGCGCCGCGGCCTGCTTGGCGGCGGCGTACTCGGCCTTCTTGGCGTTGCCCAGGTCCACGCGTGTCTTGTTGAACTTCTCGGTGAGGATCTCGGCCTCTTCGTTCAGCGCGTCCAGGCTTTTGCGCAGCCCCTCCTCCGTCGTCGGAGTGGGGGTCGGGGAGACCGCGGCGGCTAGCTGGAACGGCGACGAGGCGTGGGCGGCGACGGGCGCGGTGGCGCCGAGGCCGATCAGGAGCATCGTGGCCGTGGCGGCGGGCGTGAAGCGCCGCCACCGTTGTGGAGCCGGTGCCAAGCCGGTGTTCTCCTCTCCTCGCGCGCCTACCGGGTTAGCTGACGGGTTCGGGCCAGGAGTCGCCCTACGACGTACGTCGATTCACCCCAGGGACCTGGGTCCCCGGCTCTCCCGTACGCGGGAGATTCGGCGCTCCGGTCGCAGCCCCGGGGGAGGGGGCTCCGGACGACCGGATCTCGGGCAGATTACAAAGAACGAGCAAAGTTGGCGAATCGGGGCCCCGGTGACGGATGGGGCGGCCTTCTCCGAACGGGGTGCGGGCACGGGCAAGTAGAATGGCCGATGCCGTGTTTCTGCGGCGGATCCCGAACTCTCACCCAAGGCGAGCCCCGCATGCCCATCTCCACGCGCGATGACCTCCGGAACGTCGCGATCGTCGCTCACGTCGACCACGGAAAGACGACGCTGGTCGACGCCATGCTCTGGCAGTCCGGGGCCTTCCGGGAGAACCAGAACGTCGATGACCGCGTGATGGACTCCGACGACCTGGAGCGCGAGAAGGGGATCACCATTCTCGCCAAGAACACCGCCGTGCGGCACAACGGGATGACGATCAACATCATCGACACCCCGGGCCACGCCGACTTCGGCGGCGAGGTGGAGCGCGGGCTGTCCATGGTGGACGGCGTCGTCCTGCTGGTGGACGCCAGCGAGGGCCCGCTCCCGCAGACCCGCTTCGTGCTGCGCAAGGCGCTCGCCGCGCGGCTGCCGGTGATCCTCGTCGTGAACAAGACCGACCGCCCCGACGCCCGCATCGACGAGGTCGTGGACGAGACGTACGAGCTGTTCATGGACCTCGACGCCGACGAGGACCAGATCGACTTCCCGATCGTGTACGCGTCGGGCCGCGCCGGACGGGCGTCGCTGGACAAGCCCGCCGACGGCACCATGCCCGGCAGCGACGACCTGGAACCGCTGTTCAAGGTCATCACCGAGACGATCCCGGCGCCGTCCTTCGACCCGGACGTCCCGCTGCGGGCGCACGTCACCAACCTGGACGCCTCCAGCTACCTCGGCCGGATCGCGCTGTGCCGGGTGCACGCCGGGACGATCAAGAAGGGCCAGCAGGTCGCCTGGTGCCGCCATGACGGCAGCATCGAGCGGGTGAAGATCACCGAGCTGCTGATGACCGACGCGCTCGACCGCAAGCCCGCGCAGGAGGCGGGGCCGGGCGACATCATCGCGATCGCCGGCATCCCCGACATCATGATCGGCGACACCATCGCCGACCCCGACGACCCGCGTCCGCTGCCGCTGATCACCGTGGACGAGCCCGCGATCTCCATGACGGTCGGCACCAACACCGGGCCGATGGCGGGACGCGAGAAGAACACCAAGGTCACCGCCCGGATGGTCAAGGACCGGCTGGAGCGCGAGCTGGTCGGCAACGTGTCCATCAAGGTGCTGCCGACCGAGCGCCCCGACGCGTGGGAGGTGCAGGGCCGCGGCGAGCTGGCCCTGGCGATCCTGGTCGAGAACATGCGCCGCGAGGGCTACGAGCTGACCGTCGGCAAGCCGCAGGTGGTCGTCAGGGTCGTCGACGGCAAGAAGCACGAGCCGGTCGAGCGGCTCACCATCGACATCCCCGAGGAGCATCTCGGCGCCGTCACGCAGCTGCTGGCGGTCCGCAAAGGCCGCATGGAGCAGATGACCAACCACGGCACCGGCTGGATCCGGCTGGAGTTCCTGGTCCCGGCGCGCGCCCTCATCGGCTTCCGCACCGAGTTCATGACCGAGACCCGCGGCACCGGCATGGCGCACCACGTGTTCGAGGCCTACGAGCCCTGGTTCGGCGAGCTGCGGACCCGTCCGTCCGGCTCCCTCGTCGCCGACCGCTCCGGCGCCGCCACCGCGTACGCGATCACGAACCTGCAGGACCGCGGCACGTTCTTCGTCGGCCCGACGACCGAGGTGTACGAGGGCATGATCGTCGGGGAGAACACCCGGGCCGACGACATGGACGTCAACATCACCAAGGAGAAGAAGCTCACGAACATGCGGTCGTCCACCGGTGACGAGCTGGAGCGGCTCACCCCGCCGCGGCTGCTGTCGCTGGAGGAGGCCCTGGAGTTCTGCCGCGAGGACGAGTGCGTCGAGGTCACCCCGCGCGCCGTCCGCATCCGCAAGGTGGTGCTGGCCGCCAAAGAGCGCGAGCGCATGCGCGCCCGCACCAAGCGCGCCGGCTAGTTCGTTCCCGTCCGGCGGGACGACGGTCTGGCGAAGCGACGGTCAGGCGAACGCAGAGGGCGGCCCCGCGGTCATGAGAACCGCGGGGCCGCCCTCTGCCGTGCTGCTCAGTTCAGCTGGACGGTCCCGGTCACATCGGCGGCCAGGCGGAGCTGGTCGCCGTTGCGGAGGGGGGCCTCCACGCCGCGGGGGAGCCGTTCGCCGTTGACGAACGTCCCGTTGGTGGAGCCCTCGTCACGCACCCACGCCGTCCCGGACGGGTCGAGCCACACCGTGGAGTGGCGGCGCGACACGTTGTCGTACTGCGTGAACGTGGCCGCGACGGGCGACTGGCCCGCGTCCCGGCCCAGCACGAGATGCTGCCCGACGGAGACCTTCAGCTCGCCCGTGGGGAACATCACACGCAGGATCGGCGTCCCCTTCTGCGGCAGCGGGCGCAGGCACGAGTCGCACTGCGCGGCGCCGGGGTTGCTCAGCACCGCCTCGCAGTACGGGCACATGAACGCCGTGCTGTCCGGGGCCGGTGGACGCTGCTGACCCTGGTTGTGGTCGGGCGGCAGCAGCGTCGCCTCACGGCCGTGCTGCGGCGGCATCGGCGGCTGGCCGCCGCCGTGCTGCTGAGGCGGCTGGCCGAACTGGTGGTCGGCCGGGCCGGGCTGCGGCAGGCCGTACTGGTCCTGCTGTGGCTGCTGCTGGTACTGGTCCTGCGGCGGGTACTGCGGCTCGCGCTGCTGGTACTGGTCCTGGGGCGGCGAGAACTGCTGGTCCTGCGGCGGGAACTGCTGGTCCGGCGGGGGGTACTGCTGCTCCGGCTGCTGGTACTGGTCCTGCATCGGAGCCTGCTGCTGCGGCTGAGGCGGCCCCCACGGGTCCGGCTGCTGCTGTTGCTGTTGCTGCTGGGGCACTCCCCACGGGTCCCCGGGCGCCTGCTGCTGCGGCATCGGCGGCTGGCCGCCGCCGTGCTGGGGCTGCCCTCCGTGCTGCTGGTTCTGGGGCTGGCCGTACTGGGGCTGCCCGTGTTGAGGCTGCCCGTGTTGAGGCTGCCCGTGCTGGGGTTGACCGTGCTGTGGTTGACCGTGCTGGGGCTGCCCGGGCTGGGCCTGACCGTGCTGCTCGGAAGCCTGGGGCATGGGCGGTGACGCCCACGGGTCCTGCTGCTGCTGGGGCTGGCCCCACGGGTCCTGCGACTGGCCGGGCGGGCCCGGCGGCTGGTGCGGGGCCTGCTGCTGGGGCGCCTGCTGCTGGTACGGGTCGTGCTGGGGCGCCTGCTGGTACGGCTGGCCGTGCTGTGGCGGGGCGCCGTACTGCTGGCCGCCCTGCTGTGCTCCCTGCGGCGGGTAGCCCTGCCGCTGCTGGTCGTCGTACCCGCCCGGCGCCTGCCGGTGGGCGCCGCCGCCGGCGCGGGCCAGGTTGGCCCCGCAGCTCATGCACAGCAGGTCGCCCTGCTGGAACGGCTCGTCACAGACAGGACAGTTCAAGGTCGCCATGACACATCCCCCGAGCGCACCCCGGCGCGGTCCAGCCTCGACGTGAGGCGCTCCATGTCACCTCTTCGCGGGATCCCGATGTAGTACACCCGCCTTCCCTCCGGCCCTTCGTCCACGGACACCTGTACTCGGGGCCCTGTTTCATCTCCAGTCTTCCCGATGTCGGCCAGTGCCCCGTACCGTTCGCGCCCCAGCGGGGACAGCGGTACGACGCGCTGGTTCGCCGACCCTCTCCAGAGTAGAGAGCCGCCCTCGGGGTGTCGCCCCCCAGGGTTGAGTCGGTCGACGTACGGCCCCGTGATCACGGCATCGCACATGTCCAGGATCTCGCGCGTCTCTCCGATGCGGTCGAGCCGAGAGTAGACATATCCGCTGTAGACCAATATGTCCATCGCAATCGTCTCACGGTCGCGGTCGTCTCGCCACGCGCGGATCCCCCTCAGCAGGGACGCCAGCGCGGCCGGCTGCTGGAACGGCTCACCACCGGAGACGGTGACCCCGTCGACCGGCCCCGGCAGGGAGTCCAGCCAGCCGAGCACCGCCCCGACGGGCACGGACTTACCTGGATCGGCGTCCCACGTGTCCCGCGACAGGCAGCCTGGGCAGTGCAGCGTGCAGCCCTGCGTCCAGATGCCCGCGCGGGTGCCGGGGCCGAGTGTGGTCACCGGATAGTGCGCCTTGGAGAGAAGCAGAGTCTCCTCCCGGCCGCCTCCGGCCACGGGCCGTCCGGAGGTCACTGGAGATCCAGATGGACGATGCTGCCCTCGCGCCGGATTCCCGTCACGGTGACCTTCTCCTCCGGCACCAGTTCGCGGTCGAACAGCGCGCGCGCCAGCGGGTTGACGAAGTACGACTCCAGCGCCATGCCGATGCCGCGGCCGCCCTTGGCCAGTTCCTCGGTGCACCACCCGCGGAGCTTCTCCAGCGGCTCGCCCTTCACGGCGAGGACCAGCCGGTGCTCGTCGGTCACCCGCCTGCAGATGTTCGCGAACTGCAGATCGAAGATCTTCTGCGCCGCCTCGCCGGAGATGAAGTCGAACACCACGATGTTGTCGCCGAACCGGTTGAGCAGCTCCGGCCGGTTGAGCACCTCGGTGAAATGGTCGGCGACGGCGGTCTTGATGCGCTGCTCCACCTCTTCGTACGACATCCCCGGTGTGATGTTCTGCACTCTGTCCGCCGAGACCCCGTCCGCCGCACCGTGCGCCGACGCGGCGCGGGTCGTCAGGTCGCGGCCGGGGACGAACATCCCCAGGTTCGAGGTGAAGATCAGGATGGACTCGGAGAAGTGCACGGTGTTGCCGCGCCCGTCGGTGAGCCGGCCGTCCTCCAGGATCTGGAGGAACTTGTCCAGGATCCGCGGGTGCGCCTTCTCGATCTCGTCGAAGAGGATGACCCGGAACGGGTCCTCGCGGACGGCGTTGGTCAGCTCCCCGCCCGCCTCGTGGCCCACGTACCCGGGCGGGGACCCGATCAGCCGGTCCCCGGAGCCCTCGCCGGAGAACTCGCTCATGTCGAAGCGGAGATAAGCCGACTCGTCCCCGAAGACCAGCTCGGTGATCGCCTTGGCCAGCTCCGTCTTGCCGGTGCCGGTCGGGCCCGCGAAGAACAGCACCCCGCGCGGACGGCTGCCGGACCGGGTCGCCTGCGCGCCCGACAGGCCGAGCACCGCCCGCTTCAGTATGTCGAGGGTCTTGGTGACGGCCTGCGGCTGCCCGATCACCCGATCCGGGACGCGCTTCTCCCCCTCCAGCACGCGGCGCCGCAGATGGCCGCGGCTCCACGGGTTGTCGAGCACGCCGAGCTTGTAGGTGCGGACCGCGTCCGGCAGATCGGCCAGGTCGACGTTGCGCTCCTTGGCCAGCCGGGTCACCTCGATCATCGACTGGAGGGTGAGCCCGTCGGCCTGCTCGGCGAACGCGTCGCACGCCGCCGCGGCCACCTCGTCCGCCCCGACGTCGCTGACCCCGAACGCGCGGGCCAGCAGCCGCGCGGTCTCCTGCCGGTCGCCGAGATGCGGGCGCGGGATCGTGATCTCGCGGATGGACTCGTTGTCGGTCGTCAGCCACGGCGGCAGGTCACCGGGCCGCTCCACCAGCCACACGATCGGGTTGTAGAGCGGCTTCGGCCGCGGCCCCGTCACCCGGACGGGCCGGGCGCTGCGCGACAGCTTCGCGCAGACCCGGAAGAAGTCGCGTTCGGCCGGCTCCAGGTCCGTCGGGCTCCGGGCGATCCGCGACGCCGAGTCGATCACGAACGCGGCGCGGATGTTCTCCTTCGGCCGGGCCACCGCGGCCAGATGCCGGGTCAGCCCCTCCAGCGACGGCTTGTCATCGGCCTTGATCTTGCCGAGCAGCCCCTCGGCCGCCTGCGCGGCCTCGTCCGCGCCCACGTCGCCGCCGCCCGGGTAGACCTGCAGGCCGTCCACCGGGTCGTACACGATCATGCAGGACGCGCCGCTGGACCGCAGCGTCTCCCACAGCAGCCCGCGCAGCGGCAGCAGCCGCGCCGCCCCGCCGCCCTCCAGCGGCGGCGCGAGGAAGCTGTCGTACAGGTTGCCCGACAGGACGTACTGGGAGTGCACCGAAAGGGTCGCGTCCAGCTCCCGGATGAACGGCGGCCAGCCCTGCAGCCGCCCCCCGAGCGTCGGCGATTCAATGCTCATACATGCTCCCTCGCGGGGTCACGAACCCCCGCGCCCCCCGGTTCACACCGCTCATCCGAGTACTCCGCTCCACTCCGATCACGCCCCCGGGCGCTTCCGGCACTTCACTTGTGACGCTCCCGGTGGCGCTCGCGTTGGCCCGCACGGCCCCTAGTCTGCCCCGGCGCGGCCGAAACGGGCAGCTCGCGGACCCCCGGCTCCAGCCGCCACGCCACGTCCGAGCGGATCCCGGCGCCGGCCAGCCGGTCCCTGGCGGCCTCGAACGCCTCGCACCACTCCCGCTCCCGCTCCACGTCCACCCGCCGGTCGTCCTCGCTCTGCGCGGGCCGCTCGCGCACCATCGACGCCCGCACGTGCGCGGCGTCGTCGACCCGCATCCGGACGCTGTGGTCGGGCCAGCCGCCCTTCGTCAGCGTCACGGTGCCGTCCTCGGCCGTCATCGTCTCGAACCCGGCCTGGACCTCGTACCCCAGGTCCTCGAACGCCGTGGTGATCGAGTCGAGGACGTAGCGGCGTTCGGCCTCGGCCTGCTCGGCGGCGTCGCGCTCGGCGGCCCGGCGGCGCTCCTCGTCCCGGCGCTCCTCGGTGCGGCGGTTGGCGGCCTGGATCCGCAGCCGCACCTCCTGCAGGACGCCCTCGGCCTCCTCCGCCGTGCCGATCCCGGCGAGCAGCCCCGCCGCCTCCGCGACGGCCCGCCGCTCCGCCTCGGCCACGTCGGGCAGCAGCCGGGTCATGATTCTTTCGAGGTTCGCGCGGACGTCGTCCGCCGGGCGCGGCGGCGGCGCGCTCCGCTCCGTGTCGGCCTGGAGCGCTTCGGCGGGGGCCGTGAAGATCTGCGTGGTGACCTGGGCGGCGAGATGCTCCGACAGGCTCCGCTCGGCCTCGTCCAGGACGGGGTCCGCGGCGGCGCACCAGGCGGTCAGCTCCTCGGCGGACTGCTCGCCGGGCTGGAGCCGCTCCGGAAGCGCCACCTCCGCGCCGATCTTCGCGCCGGTCTCGGCGAGCGCCGCGATGCGCGCGTTGCGCTCCACGACCTCGCGCAGGGCCCGCTCGTGCGTCTCGACCTCGGCCAGGGCCGCCGCCCGCGCCTCGGCGCGTCCCTCGGCGAGCGCGGCGAGCGCCTCGGCCCCCCGCCCCGCCAGCCCCGCGCCGCGGCCGAGAACACGGTTCATGCCCAGGCTGAGCACCACCGCGGCGTCCAGGACGACGTCCGCCTCGATCCCGCTGCTCAAAAGGTCCCTCCGGTCGTCCGCGTCTGGCGCCATTGGTGCAGCCGCACGCCCGCCCCCACGGCGTGTGCGGCGGGCCCCACGATGAGCAGGAGAAGCCACAGCATGCTCGCGATGGACGTCAGCGCCCCGAGCAGGAGCACGATGAGCAGCAGCGGAATCGTCCCGGCGAGCAGCAGGAACCCGCAGCCGCGCCGCCCGGTGCTCTGCGCCGCGCCCGTCATCGTCTGGGACGCCTTCGACAGGCCGCGGCCGCTCGCACCGAGGAAACCGGAGATCATCGACCACGGCCCCTGGGGCAGATAGTCCTTGCCCTGCGTGCGCGCCAGGAAGACCTCGCTGCCGCAGTGCACCGCCCAGGCGAGCACGGAGAAGACGGCCAGGACGCCGAACGGGACGCCCGAGGACGACCTCTGCAGTCCGACCGAGGCCGTCCCGTCGCCGTCGCCGCCGCCGAACAGCGAGCCGACGACCCAGCTTCCGAGAAGCCAGAAGAACAGGAACGGCAGCGTCCAGAGCACGGCCCGCGTCGTCGCCGAACCGCGTCCGGCGAGCCGCTGCCGTTCCCGCTCCTCCCACTGCGCGCGGAGCGCCTCGTCCCGCAGCCGCGCGGCGTTCAGGTCGCGTGCCCGCGCCTCGGTCTCCACGACGGCCTCGGCCGCGGCGAGCGTCACCGCGAGCAGCCGCAGCGGATCGTCGCCCGCGCCGTCCGCCAGCCACGTGAACCACGGCACCGGGTCGGCGATCGACTCGCGCGCCCGCGCCGCGCCCTCGGCGATCAGCCGGTGCGTCTCGGCGGGACGCGCCGCGAGCGCGAGCAGCGTGAGCAGGACGGCGGGCGGCTCCTCGGCCCCGGCGTCGGGCAGCCGCCTCGCGAGCCCCTGCGGCATCGAGTCCTGGTCGCGCAGCCAGCGCGCCAGGTCGTTCCAGGCCGACACGTGGGCGCGCCACTGGTCGTCGACCCGGGACAGGTCCTCGCCGGTCTCGAACCCGGCCAGGACGTGCAGGAGGTGGTGCTCCCACAGCGCCCGCCCGATGAGGCAGGCGGTGCGATGGTCGGCGTGGCGGCGATCGTCGGCCAGGACGGCGAGACCGGCCAGGTCGCCGGCGGTCAGCCGCCGGCCGAGGAAGTGCGGGGGGAGCGCCGGATCCAGCCACCGCACCAGATGCAGCAGCTTCACGTCCGGGGCCAGAGCCGTCATGAGGTAGCCGTCGACGAGCCCGATGCGGCTGTCGTCCGGAATCTCCGCGAGCCACTCGCGCAGGCTCCGCCACGCCTCGCCCGACTCTCCGCGTCCGAAGAAGTACTGTGCGGCGTGGTCCCAGTTCTCGACGAGCGCGCGGGCCAGCTCGTCCCGGCGGGTGTAGCGGTGTCCCCTGAACGGGAGGCCGCTGCCCGCCTCGGCCTGGACGCTCTCCTCCGCGACGGGCGGCGAACCGCCCTCCAGCCACGCGTCGACCTGCTCGCCCGTCCACCTTCTGCGCGGGTCGCGGGCCAGCAGGCCCCGGCACAGCAGCCGCAGCCTCGGGTCGGCGACGTCGTCCGCGCTCACCGGACGCGTCGCCAGATGGTCGACCACGACGGTCTCGCTCAGGCCCTCGAACGGCGCCCGGCCCGTGGCCAGCTCCCGGACGATCATGCCGAGCGACCACCAGTCGCGGGCGGGCGACACCTGCCCCGACAGCGACTCCGGCGCCGCGTAGGCCAGCGTCCGCGACGACGACGCGAACACCACGCTCTGGTCGAGCACCTTGCTCAGCCCGAAGTCGGCGATCGCCAGCCGCACCGGATCGGAGCCCAGCACCAGGACGTTCTCCGGCTTCAGGTCGCGGTGGACGATGCCCGCCCGGTGCAGCGCCGTCAGCCCCGCCGCGAGCTGCGCCGCGATCTCACCCGCCGTCCCGGCCGGCAGCGGACCCTCCCGCATCAGCGCCCGGAGATTGCCGTCCGGCGCGTACGCGGCGACCTCGTAGTCGCGCCCGTCCGCGTGCCCGGTCTCCAGGATCCGCAGCACGTGCGGCGAATCCAGCGCGGGCAGCTTCGCCCACACCTCCCGGTCGGCGTTGTACCCGCGGCGGAAGATCTTCGCCACGTACTCGTCGCCCCGCGCGTCCCGCACCAGCAGCAGATCCGACTCGGCGCCCTGCACCGGCAGTTCCGCGATCGCCTCGTACCGCTCGCCGAGCACCGCGGGGAGCCGCATCAGCGAGTCGCCGGCGGCCGCCCCGTCCCGCCATGTCTGCGAGGCCGGGCGCGGCCCCGGCACCCGCGAGTCGCGCCGCGTCGCACCGGCGTCGCGGCGCGTGTCCCGTGGCGGGGGACCGCCACCGGGCCCGGTCCCGTCGAACTCGCCCACCGGCAGCTCCGTCTAGTCCTTGTCCTTGATGGCCCGCAGGTACTCGCTGATCTTGAACTGGTTGATCACGAACTCCATGAGGATCCGAACCGTCAGCAGCTGGAACACCCAGAGGAGCGGAGCCGCGACGAGCAGCAGGAGCGCGAGGAACGTCGCGCCCTGCGCGAGCCACGCCAGCCCGTACCCGGCCACGACGAGCGCCACCATGCTGATCAGAACCAGCGCGATCACGTAAATGATCTTGACCAGCCTGGCGGTGATCATGTGGTCGAAGTTCATGTCGAACAGAGACCCGATCAAGCTCTTCTGCGCTGGACCGCTCGGCGGAGGTGCCCAGCCCTGCTGCTGGTCCTGCGGCCCGAAGCCGGGGCCGGGCGGACGGGGGCCGGGGACCGCGCCCGGTTGCTGCTGTTGCGGCGGAACGGAGTAAGGGCCACTGGGCTGTTCGCGCGGCGGAGGGCCGTACGGACCGCCCGGTTGACCCGGCCCCGGAGGGCGCGGTGTGTGACCAGGGTCCGGTGGGTTCGTCATCGCCGTCGTCTCCAGTGTGGGCCGCCTACACGGAGACTCTAAAGCCTGCGCCCGGCCCCGCGCTGGAACGAGCCGCGCGGCGACGGCGCCATGGGGAGGCCCGGGTCTCCGGTCCTGCATCGGGAATCTCAACCGCACACCCCCGGCACTCTCTGTAGCCGGGCCTGGCGCGGCGCAAGCGCCCCACCTGCGACATTAATGGTCCACTCTTCAATTACATTGGTCATAACTTCGCTGTGTAGTCATGTCCAGGGCCCTGGGGCCTAATTTTTGGCCGACTGTGGTCTTTTGCTCCGGTGTTGATCAGCTCCGTCCACTCCGGGACAATGCTGTGGGGCCATGCCACTCCCGGGAGGCGAAGTGGACGTTTTGTACCTGCCGCGGGTGGCCGAGAGTGCTCGCGGGCACCGCCTCCGACTGCCCCGGCAGCTCTGCGATCAGCGTTTCCCCAGGTCAGACGGCAACATCCAGATTCCTCGAACTTGTTGTCCGGTGAGTGGAACCGGGGGCATGCGGGCGCCATCGAACAATGCGGTGCCACGGTTCAATTGCGATTCACCCGCGGGAAGGGCTAATCGCTTGAGTCGTGACAACCGCGGTGACTAACGTCAGCGTACTCGCAACCAGGCGAAAAGCGGTCGCGGGTGATCGTCCGCTGTGGAGAACAGGAGGGGGCGGCCCGGTGAGGCCCGACAATGAGCCGAGGCGCCCGTGACAGCGGTCGTACTCGCCGGTGACTTTCCGAGCACGGGGATCCTGCAGGCCACCGTGGCCCAGCGGTTCGGCCTGGGCGGCGGCGGCGAAGTGCCGCCCGCCTTCATCGATCACATGGCGTACGCGCTCGGCCGGCGGGAAGCCGTGCTGGTGATCTACCCGTCGTGGAAGGGCGCCGAGGCGCACCGGCTCGTCCGGCTGGCCCGCTCCGCCCTGCTCACCGACCGCATCGCCGGCCTGCCGCTCGACGTTCCCCCGCTCGCCCTCTCGCTGATCGCCGACCAGTTGACGTTCGCGTCCTCCTACGCCCGGCCCGGAGTCCTCGCGAGCCTCGCCCTGCGGCTGTGCGAGAGCGTCTACGCCGGAGCCTGGGTCAACAGCGTCGCCCGCCTGGAGCACATCAAGACCGGGCTCGCGGCGCACGTGTCGTCCTACCTGCCGGGCAACGGCTTCTCGGTGTCGGCGGGGCCTCACCCCGCGGTGCACCGCATCACCTCGGTCAAGCCCGTCGCCGAGCCGGCCTCGCGCCCGGTCGATCCCGTGCTGATGCTGTTCAGCCACGAGAACGGCGACGTCGACTGGCTTCAGCACAAGCTGTGTCCGGCGATCGCGGCGGTCTCGATGACCCCGGTGGCCCCGCAGCCGATGAGCGCCGAATACTGGGGCGCCAAGAAGTACGCCGAGTTCGTGGCCTTCAGCGGGCACCCGCAGGCGCTGCAGGGGCTGCTCGCGGGATCCGACTACCGGCCCTGCGGTTGGTGCGGCGAGCCGACCGCCCTCCCCGAGTGCCCGTTCTGCTTCATGGTCCAGCCGGGCGACGGTTCCGCCTCCGCCCCCCAGCCCTTCCACGGACGGACGCAGCCGCCGAGCCCGCAACCCCAGCCCGCCCAGCCGCAGCCGGTTCAATCGCACCCGGTTCAGGGCCAGCCCGTTCAGGCACAGCCGGTTCAGCCTCAGCCGGTTCAGGCCCAGCCGGCTCAGCCTCAGCCGGCTCAGCCCCAACCGGTTCAGCCGCAGCCCGTGCAGCCTCAGCCCGTGCAGCCGCCGGCCGCCCGCCCGCAGCCGTCCGCGCCGCAGGTCCCCGCACCGGACGAAACCCGGCCGGAGTACCCGGAGGCCCCGCCCACACGGCCGCAGAGTCCGCAGCCTCAGGAGGGCCGGCCCCAGCGACCCCAGTGGCCGCGTTCCCTGCACCCGCACGACCCGCACATGGTCACGCCCGTCTCGGAGGCCGAGGAGACGTCCGAGCCGCCGACGCGCAGGGAACCCGTCCTCGCGGCGCCGGTCCGGACACGCGCGCAGACACCGCCGAACTCCTGGGGCAACTCCGCCTCACCCGATCACCCCGCCTCACCGGATTACGCAGCCTCACCCGATCATCCCGCCCCGCCAGATCACCCCGCGCCGCCCGAGTCCCGCCGGACCGGCGACGCGGTCCCGCCCGCCGACACTCCCGAGCCCGCCGACACTCCCGAACCCGCCGACACCCCTGAACCTGAAGACCTCACGGACACTCCCGAATCCGCCGACGTCGAGGCCGACGCCGACGAGGTGCCCCCGTCCGAGGGCGCGTCGTCCATCGGGCGGCTCCTCAACGGTGCCGCATCCCGGCAGGCGGAGCCGCTCGACCCCGAGCGGGCGTCCCGGACGGCGCCGGACGACGACGACTGGCCGCGCGCCGGCACCGTCACCTTCCGTCCGCGCCCCCGCTGAAGCCTCCCGACCCCCGGACCAGAGAAACGGAGTCCCATGAACCCGCGCCAGCGCCGTGGAGTTCTGCTGATGATCCTGGCTGCGCTCGGCGCCGTTGCCGTATTCGTCAGCATCATCGGTTACGTCGGCTCTGTTCGGGCCGAGGTCGGTGTGAAGACCGACGTGCTCAAGCTCAAACGGCCGATCAAGGCGTTCGCCCCGATCACCGAGGACGACCTCGAACGCGTCCGGGTGCCGAAGAAGTGGTCGCCGGACACGATGGTCACCGACGTCGCGCAGCTCGAGGGCAAGGTCGCCGCGGCCGACCTCCCGGCCGGGTCCCACCTGCAGACCGGCATGCTCGTCCCCGGCCCCACGCTGCAGCCCGGCCAGCGCGAGATCGCCATCATGATCGACGCCGAGACCGGGGTGGCCGGCAAGGTCCACGAGGGCATGCCCGTCGACATCTACGCCACCTACCAGAAGCAGAACGGCGACAAGCAGCAGTCCTGCGCGGCGCGGATCGTCAAGGCGGCCCGGGTCATCCAGATCGGCCAGGAGACCAAGGTCAAGGACGAGCGGAACTCCTCGGTGACCGAGTCGCAGGTGCCGATGACGTTCGCGCTCAGCGCCGCGGACAGCCTGAAGCTCACCCGCGAGGAGAGCTTCGCCAACAAGATCAGGCTCGCGCTCATCGGCGGGTCGGGGACGGGCGTCGACGGCGTCAAGCTCCCCCCGGTCTGCGAGACGATCCCGGCGAGGTGAGCCCGCGATGACCATTCAAGTACTGCTCGGGATCGAGGACCGCGACCTCGCCTCCTCGCTCACCGGCCAGTTCCGCGAGCTGGCCGACATCAAGGTCATCGCGGTGGAGACGACGTCCAGCCATCTGGCGAGCACGGTCGCGACCGTCCCGCAACTGGACGTGGTGCTGGTGCACCAGGGCCTCGGGCCGCTGCCGGCGCTCGACCTGATCCGCGACATGGTGGTCCGCCAGCCGCAGCTCGCCGTCATCCTGATCGCCGACGAGGCGACCGCGGAGACGCTGTCGGGGGCGATGGCGGCCGGCGCGCGCGGGGTCATCTCGAACGAGCCGACCCTGTCGGAGCTGCAGAACCGCGTCCACCAGGCGTCGGAGTGGTCGCGCACCATGCGGCGGCATTTCACCTCCGCGGAGGTGCCGGGGCAGGGCGGCCGGCTGGCCCGGCTGGTGACCCTGTGCGGGGCGAAGGGCGGCGTCGGCACGACCACCCTGGCGATCCATCTCGCGATCGCGGCGTCCAGCGCGGGGCAGACGGTCTGCCTGGTCGACATGGACCTGCAGAACGGCGACATCCCGGGCTATCTGGACGTCCAGCACCGGCACAGCATCGCCGACCTCGCCGCCGCGGCCGGCGACCTGGACGGGGCGGTGGTCGCCGAGGCGCTGTTCGTCCACCCGTCGGGACCGCATCTGCTGCTGGCGCCCGGGCAGGGCGAGGACGCCGAGGAGATCTCCGCGCGGGCCGTCCGGCAGATCCTCACCGTCGTCCGGTCCCGGTATGACGTGGTGATCGTGGACGGCGGCACGCACGTCGCCGACGCCAACGCGATGGCCGTGGAACTCGCGGACGAGGCGGTCATCGTCGCCACCCCGGACGTGCCGGCGCTGCGGTCCGCGCGGCGGCTGGCGCGGATGTTCGCGCGGCTCGCGATCCGCAAGGAGGAGGACATGAGCGTCCTGCTCACGCGGCAGGACAAGCGCAACGAGATCCAGCCCGACCTGGCGCGCAAGATGGTCGGCTCCCCGCTGCGCGGCGTGGCGGTGCCGGCGGTGTTCCGGGCACTGGAGGAGGCCGCGAACACCGGCACGCCGGCGGCGGTGAAGAACTCCGACTTCCGCAAGGCGGTCGGCAGGGCCGCCGCCGACCTGGGCCTGCTCGGCACCGCGCCGCAGCCGGAGCCCGCCGCGCCGCCGCCCCCGCAGAAGCAGGGCGACGCGGGCGCCGTCGCGGTGGAATTCGCCGGGATCCTCCCGCTCATCGTGCTCATCTTCCTGCTGGTGTGGCAGGTCGTCCTGGTCGGGCTGACCTCCACCTACTCCAGTCACGCGGCCAACGAGGCGGCCCGAGCGGTGGCGGTGATCGGGTACGACAAGGGCGCCACCCCGGAGGCCAAGGCCAACCGGGAGGAGGTCCGCCGCCGCGCGATCAGCCGCATCAAGGGCGACTGGAAGGACCGCGAGCATCTGACGATCAACGTCGTGGACGGCTACGCCGTGGTCACCATCGACACCCCGATCCTCATCCCGGGGCTGCGCAGTTCGTGGGGGATCGAGACCAGAACCAAGATCGTCGACGAGGGTGAGGGGTGAGGGCCGTGGCGGTGGACCGAACCCGGCGCCGGGGCGACAAGGGCGCGGTGGCGCTCGAGTTCGCGGGCTCGGTGCCCATCGCGTTCTTCATCATCTTCCTCTCCTTCCAGGCCTACATCTCCTTCACCACGGTGTCGCGCGTGGAGAACATCGCGCGCACCGGGGCCCGCGAGGCCAGCCAGCGGTACGAGCCCGGACTGTGCGTCGAGTACGCCAACAGCGTCCGGCCCACATGGCTGAACGACTACGAGATCGAGGGCGGAACCACCACGGTGGACGGCACCGACGCCGTCTACTGCCACGTGGAGGCGAAGCTCCCGCTCCTCTTCAAGGGCGTGCCCTTGGACTACACCGTGAAGCGCACCGTCACGTTGCCGCTGGGGTGAGCGATGGCACTCAAGGATCGCCTCGAAGACGACCGGTCGGCCAGCGACCGGACGAGCAAGAACACCGTCCAGCACTGGCGGCAGCGGCTGCTGGAGGAGATCAACCTCGACGAGCTCGCGCGGCTGACGATGGCGCAGCGGCGGGCCCGGCTGGAGAAGGTCGTCGGGCTGCTGGTGGCACGGGAGGGGCCGGTCCTCGCCGCCGGGGAGCGCGCCAACCTGATCCGCCGGGTGGTGGACGAGGCGCTCGGCCTCGGTGTGCTGGAACCGCTGCTCGCCGACCCGAACGTCACCGAGATCATGGTGAACGGCCCCGACTCGATCTTCGTGGAGCGGGCCGGCCGGGTGCACCGGCTGGACACCGGGTTCGCCAGCGAGGAGCAGCTCTACCAGACCATCGACCGGATCGTGGCGCAGGTCAACCGGCGCGTGGACGAGTCGAGCCCGATGGTGGACGCGCGCCTGCCCACCGGCGAGCGGGTCAACGTGATCGTGCCGCCGCTGTCGCTCGTCGGGCCCATCCTGACGATCCGGCGCTTCCCTCGGGCCTACTCGATCGAGGAACTGGTCGGCATGGGGTCGATGGACCCGGCCACCGGCATGCTGCTGGCCGCGTTCGTCCGTGCCCGGCTGAACCTGGTCATCTCGGGCGGTACCGGCACGGGGAAGACGACGATGCTGAACGCGCTGTCGGCGTTCGTCCCCGATCACGAGCGCATCATCACGATCGAGGACTCCGCCGAGCTTCAGCTGAAGCAGGAGCACGTCATCCCGCTGGAGTCGCGTCCGGCCAACATCGAGGGCAAGGGCGCGATCACGATCCGCGACCTGGTCCGCAACGCGCTGCGCATGCGCCCGGACCGGATCATCGTCGGTGAGGTCCGCGGCGGCGAGACGCTCGACATGCTCCAGGCGATGAACACCGGCCATGACGGTTCGCTGGTGACGGTGCACGCCAACTCGACCGAGGACACCGTGCACCGCCTCCAGACGCTGGCCAGCATGAGCGACGTCAAGCTGCCGTTCGAGGCGATCCGCGACCAGATCGCCAGCGCCGTCGACGTGGTGGTCCAGCTGAGCCGCGGCCCGGACGGGTCCCGCCGGATCACCGAGGTGGCGGTGGTGGACCCGGCCCGGCGCGACGCGTCCGCGCTGCGGCCGGCCCTGCGGTTCGAGCCTCGGCCGATCGGCCCGGACCGTGAGGTACGCGGCGTGTTCCGGCCGCTGCCGCTGCCGGACGCACTGCTCAGCAAGCTGTTCCACGCGGGTGAGAGCGTCCCGCCGTCGTTCGCCCGTCCCACGGGCGGCGGCGCCCAGGGCGGGGGACACGGGAGCGGGCCTCCGGCGGGCGGCGGGATGAACGGCCACGGGCCGCGGGTGGGCCCATGAACCGCATCGACGAGGAGACGAGGGGGTGTCCGCCGTGAGCCTGCCACTGCCGGTGATTCTGCTGATGCTGGTGGCGACCCTGGCGCTGGCCGTCTGGGGCGTCGGCGACCTGATGATCGGCTGGGGGCAGCGCAGCCGCCTGGTCGCCCGTTCCGCGCTGGTCTCCGACGACAGGATGACCGGCCTGATGGGGCGGCTGGACGTCGCGATCCGCCGCACGTCCGCCGGCAAGTCGCTCGCCCGGCGGCTGGCGGCCTCGGGGATGCGGATCCGGGTGTCGACGTTCCTCGCGCTGATGACGGCGACCGGCACCCTCACGATCTTTCTGATCGGCCAGTGGATGGCCCCGGTCTTCGGGATCGCCGCCGCGATCGGCGTCGGCTTCGCGTTCTTCGCCTATGTCCGGCGCCGGGAGGAACGGCGCCGGGAGGAGTTCATCGCCCAGCTGCCCGAGCTCGCCCGGGTGCTGTCCAACGCCACCCACGCCGGCCTCGTCATGCGCACCGCCATCGAGATCGCGGCGGACGAGTTGGCGGACCCGGCCGGGGAGGAACTGCGCCGCACCGCGGACGGGCTGCGGCTCGGCCAGCCCGTGGACGAGGCGCTCCGCGACCTCGGCGAGCGGCTGCCGTCCCGCGAGCTCGGGGTGCTGATCAGCACCTTGCTGGTGTCCGCGCGGGCGGGCGGCTCGCTGGTCACCGCGCTGCGCACCATCGCGACCACGCTGGAGGAGCGCAAGGAGATCCGCCGCGAGGTCAAGACGATCATGGGCGAGGCGGTCGTCACCAACTGGGCGATCGGGCTGCTCGGGATCGCCGGCCTGGCGATGGTCAACGTGATCATGCCGGACGCGCTGCGGGTGATGAGCGGCAAGCCCGTGGGCCAGATCATCCTGGGCGTCGCCGCCGGCCTGTTCATCACCAGCCTGCTGATCATCCGCAGGATGACCCGGATCGACGTGTGAGGTGAACGTGGTCATCTACGCCATGGCGGCCGGCGGGGCACTGTGCGTGCTCATGGGTGTCATCGGACTGGCCCAGCTGACCGCCGGCGACCGGGTCGCCACGTCCGCGGTCCCGCTCGCCCAGAAGCCCGACAAGCAGGAGACGTTCGTCCTGGACGTCATCGCCGACTTCCTGGGCAGCCCGTTCGCCCGGATGACGATGGAGCTGCTGGGCCCGTGGCGGTTGAAGATCCGTAAGCGGATCGACGCGGCGGGCCGCCCCGGCGGAATGACCGTGGAGACCTACGCCCGCCGGACCGCGGGCTACGCGACGCTGTTCGGGCTGCTCGGCCTCGGGCTCATCGCCAACGGCCAGGCCCCGTTCGGGATCCTCGCCTTCCTCGGCTGCCTGCAGACGGAACTGATCCTCTACAGCAAGCGGGTGGCACGGCAGGACAACATCCAGCGGTCGATGCCGGACTTCCTGGACGTGCTGGCCGTCACGGTCAGCGCGGGGCTGAGCTTCCGCCTGGCGCTGGCACGCGTCGCCGAGAGCATGCCGGGCCCGCTGTCGGAGGAGTTCATGGTGGCGCTGCGGCAGATGGAACTCGGCACGCCCCGGCGGGAGGCGTTCGAGGATCTGCGGAACCGCAACAGCTCCGAGGCGGTGAACCTGTTCGTCACGGCGATCCTGCAGGCGGAGGAACTCGGCGCGCCCCTCGGGACCGCGCTGGTCGACATCGGCGGCGACATGCGGCGCGAGGCCGCCCAGTGGGCCAAGCGCAAGGCGCAGCGGACCACACCGAAGATCACCGCGATCACGATGTCGATGACGCTCCCGGCACTGATGATGGTCGTTCTCGGTGCCCTGTTCATCGGCTCGGGAATGGGTGGCGCAGGTGGGATCCTCGGATAGCGGGGGCGGGGTGTTCCCGGAACGCGTCGGATCGGCCTTCCGGATGCTCATGGAGATCCGGATGCTGACCACGGCGCTCAGCATGCTGCTGTTACCGCGCGAGCAACTGACGGTCGGCGTGTTCGTCCTCATGTTCGCGATGGTCCTGCTGTCCTGGGGGACGGCGCGGCAGTGGCGGGTCGTCGCCCCACGCGTCGCCGCCCACCCTTCCCTCTACACGCTCGATATGTTCCTTTCATTCGCGGTCCTGAGCGTCGGCGGGATAGCGGGTCCGTACTTCCTGTCCACCGTCGCCACGGCCACTGTGGCCGGGCTCCTCTACCGGTGGCAGGGAATGCTGGCCGTGGCCGGTCTCCAGATTCTCGTCTACTACCTCACGTACGCGCTGACCGCGTCCCAGGCGGGAGAATTGACCTTCCAGGCGCTGCTGGGCCAGCCCCTTTATTACCCGCTTGCGGGATTCGCCGGGGTCGCGCTTCGCCGTCTGCTGGACGATTACGCGGCCAAGGACGCCGCGCTGCGACAGGCTCAGGTCCTCGCGGCGGCGTCCCAGGAAAGGGCCAGGCTCGCCCGCGAAATGCACGACTCCCTGGCCAAGACGCTCCGCGGCATTGCGCTCGCGGCGTCCGCGCTGCCGGTGTGGGCGTCCCGGGACCAGACGCGCGCCGCACTGGAGGCCGAGCAGATCGCGACCGCCGCGGCGGTCGCATCCAATGAGGCGCGCGATCTGCTCACGGAACTGCGGGACGACGCCGTCACACGTTCCCTGCACGAGGCCCTGCGGGAGGCCGCGGACCGCTGGGCGGAGGAGACCGGGACCACTGTGACATGCGATCTCGACGCCGACGTCGAGCCGGAGCTGCGTATGCGCCATGAGGCGGTCGCGATTCTCCGTGAAGTGCTGACCAATGTCGAACGGCACGCGAAAGCGGCTTCGGTGAAGGTGAGGCTCGTGAAGGAAAAGGATGACCTCGTGCTGACCATCGTCGACGACGGCGAGGGTTTCCGGCCCCGGCAGCTGACGGAACTGGCGCGGGAAGGCCACTACGGCCTGATCGGCCTGCACGAACGCGCCCAGCGTGTCGGCGGTACGGTGACGATCTCCTCCCGGCCGGGGGGCGGTACCACCGTCTCCGTCCGGCTTCCCGTGGACGTGTCCGGTGATGTTCGTCTGGCGGAGGTGAGCTGACATGGGTGTTCCGCGCGTGGTGGTTGTCGACGACAACGTGGTTGTCCGTTCGGGCCTGGTCTCTCTGGTGGAGGCGTCCGGCGCCGAGGTCGTCGGCGAGGCGGGGGACGGGCGCACGGCCATCGAGCTGGTCGACCGGCTCAAGCCGGACCTGGTGCTGCTGGACGTGCAGATGCCGCTGATGGACGGGGTGGCCGCAGCCGAGATCCTCAGCGCCAAGACGCGCGTCATCATGCTCACCTATACCGAAGACCCGAAGGTCGTCAGGGCGGCCATCGGGAACGGCGCCGTCGGCTATCTGGTGCACGGTTCCTTCACGCCCGAGGAACTGACGGCCGCGGTCCACGGCGTGGTGGACGGCTCGAACCCGCTTTCTCCGGCCGCGGTCTCGGCATTGGTCGGCGCGGTCCGGCGCGATTCCCAGAGCACCCGCGACTCCCAGAGCACCGGGGATTCGCAGGCGAGGCTGGATTCGCGGCCCGGGCAGACGCCGGATGGGCCCGCGCGCGAGAAGTTCGTCCCGGTGGTGCGAAAGGCCGGCGACTTCGGATTGTCCGCCCGCGAGGCCGATGTCATGCGCCTCATCGCGCGGGGACGCTCCAACGGCCAGATCGCCCAGCACTTGTTCCTGGCCGAGAAGACTGTCAAGAATCATGTGAACCGCATTTATGCCAAGCTCGGCGTCACCTCGCGGGCTGCGGCGATCGCCCAATGGATGGGCACGTCGGAAGAGGGGGACGGGTGATGTGGGCCGTCACCGCGATCGGAATAGGCCGGCCGTCTTGGGTCCACAGACCCCATCGAGGTTGGGTCCGAGAGGCGGCCATAATTGGGCCGCTGGGCCCTGGGGAAGGCGATCTGGATTCCCTAATGTTGTCTGTGTCAGGGCGAGACAGAAACAGCCGGGAGGCACCAGATGAACTCGCTGATCCCCCTCTACGTCACCCTTCAGACTTTCGTTCAGGACCGCGCCCAGCAACTCAAGGACCGGCACGACCGCGGTGTCAGCGCGCTGGAGTACGGCGCCCTCATCGTGGTCGCCGCGCTGGTCGTCGGCATCCTGTACGGCCTCATCAACGACACCGTCAAGGAGAAGGTCTCCACGGCGATCAGCGACCTGTTCAACCCGGGTGGCGGCTCCAGCTGATCCTGGAGGGACCGCGAGCCAGGACCGGCCTGAAGCGATCCGTCAACGCCCGATGGGGAGAACCGCAGCAGCTGCGGTTCTCCCCATCGGGCGTTGACGCATGTCCACGTTGTTAGAGAGGAATCATGAATTATCGCGTGACCGCGGGAAGGCGCGCCGCTCGTTATGGTGCGGTGCCGCTCGCTCTCATTCTCGCCCTCTCCGGATGTGGTGGCGACGACAAGCCTGAGGCCGGGAAATCGACGCCGCCGCAGGGAAAGACGACGCCGGGCGGCGAACTCAAGCCGATCGCCTCGATGCCATTGCAGGACAAGGACGGTCCCGCGCATGTCGATCTGCTCGCGCTGAGCCGGACGGGGGGGAACACGGTCACCGCCCGGCTCAAGATCGTCAATGATGGGGACAAGCCGATCGACCTGACGACGAGCCTCAACGAACCCGGGCAGGCCGACGATCCGAATCTCGGCGACTCGCTGTCGGCCAGCGGGATCGGCCTGCTGGACGCCCGGAACGAGAAGATGTACTTCCCGCTGCAGAAGAAGGGCAACTCGGACAACTGCGTCTGTACGCGGCTGCACAACAACCCGGTGAAGCCGGGCGGGTACATCAACGTCTACGCGACATTCCCGTCGCCTCCCGCGAACGTCCAGAAGGCCACGCTGATCGTCCCGCTCTCCGTCCCCTTCCCGGATGTGCCGATCACCGACGCCCCGGTCGAGCCGCTCAAGACCCAGATCGACCCGACCAAGGTCGAACTGAGCCAGCCGAGGGTCCTCGACGTGCGCAGTCTCACCGAGGGCACCGAGAAGTCGGTGGACGACGACCCGAACGACCGGTCGGTGCGATTGTCCGCCGACGTCCTGTTCGCCATCAACAAGGCCGACCTCACCCCGCGGGCGGAACAGCTTCTTCAGGAGGTCGCCAAGCAGATCGACGCCTCCAAAGGCACCACGGTCAAGGTCGACGGGCACGCGGACAAGACCGGCAACGACGCGATCAACCAGCCGCTCTCGGAGCGCCGCGCGAAGGCGGTCGCCGACCGGCTGAAGAGCCTGGTGACCCGGCAGGGCGTGACCTATGAGCCGGCGGGGCACGGCTCGAAGGAGCCGGTCGCGAGCAACGACACCGAAGAGGGACGCCGCAAGAACCGGCGGGTCACGGTCACGTTCGCGCGCCCCCCGGCGCCCGCGCCGCCGCCCGTGAAGGGTGAGCCGTACAAGCGAGGCTCCTCGGCCGTGCTGGGCTCCGCGACGTTCCAGGCGGCCGAGGCCAAGGGCCTCAAGGTCGAGGTCAACAGCCTGCACCGCGACTCGTCCGGGTTGACGATCCTGGTGTGGACACTGCGCAACACCGGGCAGGGCAAGCCGGACGTCGGTCAGAAGTTCGAGAAGACCGCCGCCGTCCACGGCGCCGATCCGCAGCCGAGCAGGCTGGGAACCTCCGGTGGCGTGATGCTGTTCGACTCCGCCAACCAGGTCCGCTACAACTCGCTGAGCATTCAGACCGGCCCCTGCGTCTGCAGCATCGTGGGCGGAGACGAGGCGCGGAAGGTGATCGGGCCGGGGGAGAGCATCGTCTACTGGAACGCCTACAAACCGCCGGCGAACGCGGCCAACCTTGAAATGCAGGTTCCGTGGGACCGGGGCGCCGACGCCGTCGTGAAGGGACTCACGATCAAGTAGAGGTGGACACTCGGTTTCTTCCCGGCATGGCGGGGCTGTTCTCCCTGCTGTTCCTCATCCTCGGATGGATGCTCGGGTTCAGCGAGCTGAGCGACAACTCCTTCATGGTGCACCTGGCGACCGGGCATTGGATTCTCGACCATTGGGTGCCGCGCGAGGACCTCTACTCCTTCACCGCCCCAGGTGTCTCGTGGGTGGCCCAATCGTGGCTCGCGGAAGCCGTCTACGCCCTCATCGACCGATCGGTGGGCCCGCACGGCGTCCAAATGCTGGACATGACGACCGGTGGGCTGATCGCGCTGCTGTCCTACCGCCTCGCCTATCGCGTGCAGCGAGACCGCGGGGCATCGGCGTTTCTCGTCATCGCCGCATTGGCGCCGGCGACGCGGCTGTGGGTGGAACGCCCACTGTTCTTCGGCGTCCTCGCGATGCTCGCGCTCGTCTGGATCGTGGAGATCCCGGATTCGCGTGCCGGTCACCGGCCGCTGCTGTTCCTGCCGCCCTTGATGTGGGTGTGGGCGAGCGTGCACGGATCATTCATGCTGGGGTTCGCGTACCTGTTCGTCCATCTCGGCGGACGGTGGCTGGACGGCCACCCACCGTGGCGTGGCCGGGAGTTGCGTTTGACGCAGGCGGCCGTCCTCGGGTTCGCGGCTGCTTTCGTGAACCCCTATGGGCCCGCGCTCGTGTTCTTCCCCGTCCGGCTCCTCGGCAGGGGCGACATCCTCGGGCAGCTCGTCGAATGGAGGTCACCGGACTTCCACACTCCGCTCGGCATCCTGTTCGCCATCTGGATCGTCGTGATCGTGGCGGCGCTCGGCCTCGCGCGGACCCGGCCGTCCCGCCGCGATGTCCTGCTCCTCGGGTTCTCGCTGCTGATCTCGTTGTGGGCGATGCGGAACATCGCGGTCGCGCCGCTGATCGGCCTGCCGATCGCCGCCCGGATGCTGCAGCGCGAGCGGCGCGAGGACGCGCGGAGCCGCCTCTCCCTCGCGATCGCGGCCATGGCACTTCTCGTCGCGGCGCAATGGACGGTGGGTCATCTGACACGGCCGGCGTACAACTTGGGCGACTATCCCGTCGCCGCGATGCGTGCGGTTGCGGACCACGGACTGCTCGGGCGCCGGCTGTTCACCACCGATCAGTGGGCCGGCTATGTCATCCACGCCTACCGGCCGCGGCAGAAGGTGTTCCTGGACGACCGTTACGACATGTACCCCACAGCGTTGATCAAGGATTATCTGCAGGCGCGGGAACAACCCGGGAAATGGCGTTCTCTCGAGGACCGATACCGGATCGACGTGGTCGTCTGGCCGACAAATGAGCCGCTCACGCAAACTCTTCGAAGGGACCCGAACTGGCGGTGCGTGCACGCGGACGGCAAGGCCACGGTGTTCACTCGCCGGTAAACGGGCAGGTCGGGCCCGTCTTGGGTCTCAGGACCCTGTTCCCGCCAGAAGCGCTGCTGTTAGTTTCGGTGGCCATGCGGGGAATCACTGGCCCGCTCTTTGTCCGGCCGCGTGAGAGGCGCGAGCGGTGAATGTGCTCGTCTCGGAGGACGAACGGCAAGACGCCGGCGGTGGCGATGGGCCCGCGTGGAGGCCGCGCCTGCGGCTGCCGTCCGCGCGTACCCGTTCCGCGGTCCTCTGGATGGCGCTCGCTTTCATGAGCGGCCTGGATCCGCTCGACGACAATTCCTTTTTGACGCACCTGCGGACCGGGCACTGGATCCTCGACCACGGGATACCCCGGGAGGACGTCTACTCCTACACCGCGTCCGGCACCTCGTGGATCGCCCAGTCCTGGCTGGTCGAGGCGCTCTACGCGGTGCTCGACAAGGTCACCGGGCCGACGGGCATTCTGGTGCTGGACGGCCTTGTGAACGCCGTCCTCGCCTATCTGGCGTTCGGGCTGGCCGACCGGCTGCGCGGAGGCGGACGGACCGCTCACATCGTGCTGCCGACGCTCACGGTGTCGCTGCATTTCTGGGTCGAGCGTCCACTGCTCTTCGGCGTCCTGGCGATGCTCGCCCTGCTGTGGATCGTCGAAGTCCCCGATTCCTGGGCAGGACGGCGTCCACTGGTCTCCGTGCCCATCCTGATGTGCCTCTGGGTGAACGTCCACGGTTCGTTCGCGCTGGGCTTCACCTATATCGCGTTGCACCTGATCGGGAGACGGCTGGACGGCGCGGCGCCGTGGAAAGGCAGGGAACGTCATTTGATCCAGGCCGCGGCACTCGGGCTCGCGGCGTGTTTCATCAACCCCTACGGGTACCGCCTGGTGCTCTTCCCGGTGGAGTTGCTGTCGAGAGGCGACGTCCTCAGGAACGTCCAGGAATGGCAGTCACCCGACTTCAGGTCCACCCTCGGCGTCACCTTCGCCATCTGGATCGCGGTGTTCCTCGCCGTGCTTGCGCGGGCGCCCGGCAGAGCGTCCCGGCGGGACCTGGTCGTCGCGGTCCCGTTCCTGCTGCTCGGTTTCTGGGCGCTGCGGAACATCGCGCTCGCGCCGCTGGTCGGGTTGCCGATCGCCGCCCGCCTGCTCGGGGTTCGGGACGAGCGGGAGGCGCGGCGCGGCAAAACCGATCTGACCATTATCGCGGCGGTTCTAACGGCCGTGGCTCTCTTCTCCAGTACGACCCTGTCGAGACCGGCGTTCGCCTTCGGCGAGTATCCGGTCCGGGCCATGCAGGCGATTGAGCAGCACGGCCTTCTTGGGCAGCGGCTGTTCACCACGCACACATGGAACGCTTACGTGATCCATGCCTATTGGCCGCGACAAAAAGTCTTCATGGACGACCGCTATGACATGTATCCGGTGGCGTTCACCAAGGAATACATGAAGGTTCGTGACGGAGGTCCGGAGTGGCGGGGGATGTTCGACCGGTATCGGGTGACCGTCGTGATGTGGGAGACGGGAACCCCGCTGACGGAATTGGTCTCGCAGGACCCGGGATGGCGCCGGATCTACCGCGATCGGCAGGCGACCGTATTCGTCAAGCGCTGACACGGGCACGCCAGGCGCTGACCGGGCTCGACGGTGCACGTCCGCGGCAGGTCACGATCGTCTGGACGCTCACGCGCCTGTTCATGTTCGTGATCCTCCTGCTGCCCGCCTACCCGACCAGCCCGGTCACCGGCGACACGACGCTGTACCGGCAGTGGGCCGAGCAGCTGGTCACAGGGCAGTTCCCCGTGGGCGATGACCGGTGGCAGTACCCGCCGCTGGCCGCGCTGATGATCGTCCCGCCGCACCTGCCCGGGACCGCCTACGCGTTCTGGTTCATGCTGTTCGCCGTGCTGCTCGACCTTCTGGTCCTGCGGCTTCTGCTGCGAGGCGGCCGGGCGGCGCAAGGCGCCTGGTACTGGACCGCCGGGCTGTTCCTCCTCGGCCCGGTCGGCTACTTCCGCTTCGATCTGCTGGTCACAGCGGTCGCGGTGTGCGCCCTGCTGGTCATCGCCCGATCGCGGGTCTTCGGTGTCGTGGTCGCGGTGGGGGTGCTGATCAAGGTCTGGCCCGCGATCCTGCTCATGTCCCTTCCACGTGACAGGTCCGGGTTCCGTGCCTTGATCGCGTCCGCGTTGGCAGGCGCGGGCATTGTGGGCGCGGTTTCCCTGGTCGCGGATGGGCAGTGGGGCTTTCTGCATGGGCAGAGTGGCCGCGGGATCGAGATCGAGGCCGTCCCGGCGGTTCCGTTTCACGTGGCGAGGCTCTTCGGCTGGGCGGGGTCGATCGAGTACCGGTACGGGTCCTGGGAACTGCTCGGCCCCGGTGTCCGGACGGCCGGGGAAGTCAGCATGGGGCTGACGCTGGTCGGTCTGGCGCTCGTCGCCGTCATCGCGTGGCGTCGCCGTCCGGACGCCTGGACCCCGGCGTTCGCCTGTGACCTGGCGCTCGTCGCGACGCTGATCATGACGGTCACGAGCCGTGTCCTGTCGCCGCAGTACATGATCTGGATCATCGGTGTCGCCGCCGTCTGCCTCGTTCACCGCGATACCCGGCAGGGTCCCGTCGCCCTGCTCGTGCTGGTCGCGGTCGCGTTCACCCATCTGGAGTTCCCGATCGCCTGGCATGCGGCCCGCGACGGTGAGCCGCTGGCGATCGGTATCGTGATGGTGCGCGACCTCGTCCTGATCGCCGCGCTGGCCCTTTCGATTCACAGGCTGTGGACGGGCCGGGCGAGTGGCACGAACGAGGTCAGGGCCGGTCGAGGCTGAAGTCGTCGAACGTTGCCAGGGTGGCCGGCTCGGTCGACAGGCGTCCTTCGCGTCCGGCCACGATTCCCACGGCGCCGGTCGGTAGCGGGTCCTCGCCGTCCGTCGCCGCAGCCACCTGCGCTCCGTCGACCAGTGCCTTGATCTCGACTCCCGACCCGGACGTCGTGCAGACCGCGGTGATCCGCGCGCCGGAGCCGGCGTTCGAGACGGCCGGCGACGCGGTTATCGCCAGTTCGATGCCGGAGCGCGCATCCCCTTTCCTGATCCTCACCCGCCCGTTCCGCATGAGCAGCACGTCATAGCGCCCTTGCCCGGCACTCCTGCAGAACACGCCGGCCTCGTCTGCGGGGTCCTGTGACTCGACGCGCACCGTAGCCGTGACCTGAACGTTCTCCGGCGGGTTCGATACGGGCGCCCGCTGAACCTGGTGGTATCCGTGCGCGATCTGAGAAATGGCGAAGGAGCCGTCCTTGTACTGCTCGTATTCTTCGTTCACGTGGCCGGTCTTCCAACCTGACTGCGGGTCGGAAAAGTCGTCCTTCAGCAGGCCGCCCGAGTCACCGCCCCGGCCCGCCCAGAGGAAAGCGGTCAGGCCGCCGGCGACGGCCAACGCCGTGACGGCGCCGACGAGCGCCACGCGGTGACGGGAGATGCGCCGGTCCGAGAAATAGCGGGTGCGGCCGTCCGAGGAGGGTGGGAAGGATGTGCCGGCGGGGATTTCCGGGATGGTCGGGCCGACCATCCCCACGGATTTCGCCGCTCGCTCGGTGTCGGACTGGCCGGTCAGTTCCTGCAGCAGCTGCGCCGACGTGGGACGCGCCACCGGGTCTTTGGCCAGTGCGCGGACGACGAGATCGCGCAGGGGCGGTTTCAGGCCGTCGAGCTGCGGTTCACCGTAGACGGTCTTGTAGAGGACCTCGCCCACGTTCTCGCCGTGGAACGGAAGCCGCCCGGTTCCCGCATAGGCCATGACGCTGCCCCAGGAGAACACGTCCGCCGCGGCCGTGATCGGTTCGTCGACGAGCCCTTCCGGCGCCATGAACGCGGGCGTGCCCATGCTCTGGCCCGCGCGGGTGATGCGGTGGTCGGTGCCAAGCCTCCGCGCGATCCCGAAGTCGATGACGCGCGGCCCGAACGGCGACAGCAGGATGTTCTCGGGCTTGAGGTCGCGGTGGACGACGCCCGCGCTGTGAATGGCGGCCAGGGCGGTCGCCACGCCGACGGCGAGGCCGTCCAGGTCCGATCCGCTGAGCGGGCCGTGGGAGGAGACGACGCGTTCCAGGGTGGGGCCTTGAATGTACTCCGTGACCACGTAGAACGGCTCGTCGTCCATGTTCGCGTCCAGGACGGGTGCCGTGCAGAACGGGCGGACCTGGCGGGCCGCGGTCACTTCCCGGCGAAAACGCTCACGGAAATCGGGGGTGCCCGTCATCTCCCGGTTAATGATCTTGACTGCCACGCGGCGGCCGTCCGGGGCCCCGGCCAGATGCACCGTCCCCATTCCGCCTCTGCCCAGCTCGCGCAGCAGCCGGTAAGGGCCGACCTGGCGGCCGGGGAGTGCGGCATCGTCCGTATCCGCCGAAGTCATGCGGTCGACGTTATCCAGGCCCGCAGGGTGCGGCAAGTAGCGTCCGATATAGGTCTTAAGGCCCAGGACGGGACCCATCGTGCGTGATGAGAGAGCGATTCGGTCGGGTCCGGGGACCCTGGGTAATTCCGGACACAAAACCTACCGTGCTGGGCCATGCGTGCTGTGCTCTCGGCCTGGCTGACATCGGGCGTCCTCGCCGTCATGGCCCTCCTCGCGCTGAAGGCGCTCGCGCCGGTGGACGGGGACGGCGGGCCGGTCGACGAGTACGCCCAGGTCCTGCGCGTCCATCTGCCCTGGCTGGTGTTCTGCGTCCTCATGGCCGTCGCCGCGGGCAGTTACGTCCGGGACTGGGCCACCGGATTCGGGCGCGCCCTCGCCGCGCTCCCCGCCCCCGTACTCGGCGGCCTCGCCACGGCCTTCATCGGCGTCCCATCGTCCGGCACGGCGGTGGGCCTGATCCTTCACCTGATCGAGGCCGTGCTCGGCGTCATCCTCGGGCTGGCCCTTTCCAAGGCCCTCTCCCAGCGATGGGACGCGGGCGGCGCGAACACCAGGGAGCACGGCGAATGGCGGAGGAACCGCTGATGGAAATGCGCATTCACGGCGGACCCGGGTCTCCTTTGAGTCCGTGGGCCCTATTGTTCCGGCCCAGGGGCCCAATATTCGCCGCCGGGTCGCATGGGGACCCAATCGGGGATCAGTCGCAGATTAGGCCTGGTGCGGGACCTGGGACTCTGGGCACGGCGGTCGCGGCGACCTTAATTTCAAGGAATGCTGATCGACCGTTCACGACACGCGCTGAAAGCCCGCAGACGCCGGGACCGAGGCGCGGGCAGCCTGGAATACGCTGCCCTTATCGTGGTCGCCGCGCTTGCCGTGGGCGTGCTCGGGTCGCTCATCTCCACGACCGCCGAAGGGCGCATTCAGAGCGCGATATGCGAGCTGTTCGGCTCGGAGTGCGGGGACGAGTCCCGGAACACGGCCGGCGGCGGCGACCAGGAGCCGCAGCCGAGGGAGCCGAGTCCCAGCCCGGGGCCGCCCGTCCCGCAGCCGGAGCCGTCCCAGGAGGAACTCGAGACCGAGGCGGCCCTCAATGAGACGCAGCTCGGCCGGGACGCGCTGGAATGGGTGGAGGACAACGGAGTCCGGGTCGTCTACCGGGCCGGCGGCGGGTCCTACTACGACGGTGACGCCAATGTCTTCTACATCGACACGAACCAGTCGCCGGAAGAGCGCGCGAACACCTTCGTACACGAGGTCAACCACGCCGAACACCGCGATGAGCCCGATATCGACGACCTCAGCCGCGAGGACTTCATCGAGCAGTCCATCGACGAAGAGGTCGAGGGCACGGTCGAGGCGATTTTGAACAATCAGCAGCTGCAGCAGAACAGGGGCGGGAACAATCCCCCCGATACCCTGCTGCAGCAGGAGTACGAAGATGCCTATGACAGTGCCATCGCAGACGCGAACCGCGCACGTTCCGCCGCAGGACTCCCGGTGCTCGACGCCGAGGCCGCGCGCGAGGTCGGTGAGCGGGCGGGGCGTGAGAGGGTCGAGCAGGCATTCGAGAATGGAGAGGTCGTTTCGTCCGTCGATGGTGATAAGTACGCCGACAACTATGGGGAGGCATGGGATGACGCACATGACTGTTTCCTGTGGATCTTCTGCTGACGGGTGTCGTTCCCGCCGCCTCGCCGTAGGTGTGGCGCTGGCGCTGGTGGCGCTGCTTCTCACCGGGTGCGCGTCGGCCTCCGGAACGGGCGGTGCGTCCGAGCGCAACACGCGGCCGGACGAGGGGACCCGCCAGACGATCAGCGAGGGTTTGCTGAAGAGCGGCAAGAACGAGGAGGCGCGGATCGTCAAGCTGGGCGGCAGCAGGCTGACCCAGGTCAAGACGCCCTTCCTGCGGAATTGGAAGATCTACCGTGTGGTGTACCGGCAGAGTTCGCATCCGGTCCTGCTCCACATCGCCACCGGGCACGGCCAGGTTGAACTGCTGACCGGTTCCCCGAAGGCGTTCGGAAGGGTGACGGAGGCCGACGGAGGCACCGTCGAGAACGCCGCCGCCGCGGCCACGCTCGCGCGCGTCTACGTCGAGACGACCCGTCCCGGCGGCATCCTCACCTACGTGGTCGGCCGGGTCGAGGACATCAAGTTCCGGCCCGGCATCACCGGCGACGCCGCCCGGCACCGCGACGAGATCGTGGCCGAGTACCGTCCGCGCATCAAGGCCCCGGCGGCCGTCGCGAACGAGAAGGGCTTCACAGCGACGGTCTATGTCGTGAAGGACAAGGCCCTTCAGCGGCACGACATCAAGGTGTCCGCGAAGGGAACCATCGAAGACGACGTGAAGACCCTGGTTCCCGACCTTCCCGTTCCCTACACACTCTGACCCCCGACGGTGTACACAGTGGACGTCACAGTGCTCGATGGAGGGGGCAGAGGTGCACGAGGCACTGGCGTTCCTCATCGCGGCGGCGTTCATGGTCGGTTGGGTCGGCAGCCTGGTGGGTCTCGCCCGGATGTGGCCCACGCGCGGCTGGCCGGAGACGACAGGGACGGCCGTGGACATCAGGGAGCAGGCACGCTACGAGGACGGAAACCGCACATCCTCTAGAAGTTGGAAGAGTCGGCCCAGGTCAAGTACAACCCGGCTCAGCCTGAGCAGTTCCGGCTGACCGGGTTCGGCCGCAGCGGGGCCAGCACGGGGGTGTTCGTGCTGTTGTTCGCCCCTCCCGCCGCTTGCCTCGAACTCTGGTTCTTCGTTTTTAGGTCCTGAGGCTCGTCATCGGGACGGCAGCCGGGCACCAGTACGACATTCGTTACGGTGGGCTGCAGTCGGCCTATGACCAGGCGGGCGCGTAGCGGATCATTTCGTCCGCGAGGATTTCCGGGCCGGTTCATGATCCCGCGAAAGGCGATTCTTGCGGGGGTCGTGATCGCCTTTCTGGGAAAGTTCCTGTTGATCGCCTTCTTTGGATTCATGCAGGACCCGGAAACGGAACCGGGTGCGGCCGCCACCGCGTTCTCGTGGACGCTCGGAACGGTCGTCCGGGCGGCCGGTGGCTATGTCGCGGCGCGGATGAGCGTCGGGTCGGGCAGGCGAAGCCGGGTGGCCGGTGCCGGGGCGACCGCCGGCGCCGTGGGATACGCGCTGTTCCTCGCGTTGATGGTGACGCTCGCCGCCCTCGGCGGTAACCCTGGATTCAGGCCGGTGACGTTCTCGGGCTGCCCGTCTGGACGGCTCAGGCCGCGCTCGGCGGTGGTCTCGCGGTGGTGTTGCATCGAAAGCGCATCACGTCCAAGGCGCAGACCTCCGCATGGGCCTACGGTTGACGACGCCATTTATCAATTGGGTCTCCGGGCCCTGTCGCGCGATTCACATGATCCTTAGGATCCGTATCCGGGGAAGTTTCTCGATCTCGTGATGATGGGGCCTAGATGCTGCGACGGATCAGATCCGCTGGCAGGTACGGGGGCGACGCGGGGGTCGCCACGTCCGTCCTGGTCATGGGCATGGCCGTGGTGCTGGCCGCGGGCTTTCTGGCGTTCGGCCGGATCGCCCAGGCCGGCGACATGCGCAACCAGGCCCAGATCGGCGCGGACGCGGCGGCGCTCGGTACCCTCGCGCCGCTGCGCGACCAGGCCGTCAACCTTGCGCTGACCGGTATCGACCCGTCGGCGGCGGGCTATTGGTCGGTGGGCTCGTCACCCGACTCGGCCGCGGAGAAGTTCGCCGACGAGAACGACGTGCGCGTGACGAAGACGCGCCTCAGCGGCATGACCGGCAATACGGCGATGGTGAAGGTCGCCACGCAATGGTGCCAGCTCAAGAACGAGGACGAGCTGACCGCGAAGGAGAAGGACGACCTTCGCAACAGGCGCAACCTGTGCACCGACAGCACCGGCGAAAAGGGCATCGGCCGCTCGGGGACGGCGACCGCCGTGGCGAAGATGTTCACGCCGGACTGCGACTTCTACTACTGGAATCCCGGTGAGCAGGCGACCGGCCTCGGCCCCGTCCGCCGGGTCGTCTGCGACGGCGTGCAGGTCTTCCCGCACGGCGACCGCGACCGCGTCACCCGGCTGTTCAAGATCCGGCTCGTCGACGACGAGGACCCGGTCGCCTACAACGGGATGCCGAACGGGCTCGGGTCCGGGGGCAGCGGCGCGGTCGTCAACCACTGCGCCAAGGACGAGGGCAAGACTCCGGCCGAGGATCTCAGTTTCGGCGCCGCGGTGGTGGCGTGGTCGCTGTGCTGGCTCGAGACCCCCTACGCGTGGGGCGGCGGCAACTACAGCGGGCCCACGCGGGGGATCTGCTGTTCACCCGGCGGATATGACGGACGGAACTACTTCGGCTTCGACTGCAGTGGCCTGACGCTGTACGCCGTCTACCAGGCGTCCAGGGGACGGATCGCGCTCGGGCACTACACCGGCAACCAGATCGCCGACCCTCGCGGCACACCGGTCCCGACGAACCAGCTCAAGCCGGGCGACTTGCTGTTCTTCGGTAACCCGACACACCACGTCGCCATCTATTACGGCGACAACAAGATGGTGGAGGCCCCGCAAACCGGCGACGTCGTGAAGATCTCCCCACTGCGTGAAGTGGACGCCGCCCGGAGATTCGGCTGAGGGGACGTTGTCCATCGGGCCTGCACGCCCCCGGCCGGTGGCCCGGACCGGACCGGACTGGCCGGCGGGCCCGCCCGCCGCTCAACGCGAAGGGCGGCCGCTGTGGCCGGGCGCTGTGGGCGGGCGCGAAGTTGTCCAGAACCTGGCGCTCAAGGCTTAAGGGCGGCCGCTGGGCGGCGGCCTCAAAGTCGTCCAAGGGCTGGTGCTCAACGCGAGGAACCCGCCGCTGGGCGGACGCGAAGTCGTCCAGGGCCCTGTGCTCAATACGACGGGCTGCGGCTGGACGGGGCTAGAAGTCGTTCGGGCCCGGTGCTTAACACGAGGGGTCGCTGCTGGACGGGCTCGAAGCGTCCAGGGCTGGTGCTCAACGCGAGGTGCTGTGGCTGGACGGGCTCCAAGTTGTCCGGGCCTGGTGCTTAACGCGAGGGGGTGCGGCTGGGCGGCTCGAAGTCGGCCGGCGCATATGGGGGCGGGCGTTCGGCCGGAGCGTCGGCGTGGGCCTGATCGGCTAGAACCCGCACGGAACACCGTCCGGCCCAACTGGCGGCACGGCGAGTCGAAGACGAGGTCGTGGCGTGATCAGTAGCCGGTGAAGCCGTTCGCGGCGGCGCTGCGGGCGCGCCGGCGTGTGAAAAGCCACCAGGTCGTGACCGCGCCGAGGACGCCGGCGACGGCGCCGGCCACGGTGGTCTGGGCGGGGGAGCTCTGGGCGACTCCCAAGACGATGCCGAGGAGCGTCGCCACACCGGGGACGAGCAGCACGGCGAGAGTGTGCCGGCCGCCGTTCTGCCGCTGCGGGAAGGGGTGCAGGACGGTGCTGGCGAGGGCCATCAGCGCGAACACGATGAAGGTCGGGAGCGCCGTCCACAGGAGCGTGCCCGTGACCGACTCCAGGTCGTCCTCGGACACGATCGCGCTGACGGCGACGCCGGCGGTGGCGATGCTGCCGACGAGGAAGACCAGGATGGCCGCGGTCCACGCTTTCACAAGATCCATGTCCGTCTCCGTCGTTCGGGGGTCAGGCCTTGACCGCGACGCTGCGCACGATCTGGTCCACCAGCGCCGGGGGGAGCTTGCTCTGCAGCCCGGTGAGCCGCACGACGGCCGCCTGCCGGCCGCCGATGACCAGGCCGATGTCGACGGCCTTGAGCGGGGCGTCGGCGGCGGCCCCGGCGGCGGCCTGGGGGTTGGGGTAGGAGTAGTCGACGCGGAACGCCTCATCGGCGCCCGGGACGTCGATCTTCTGGTTCGGGCCCCGCCGCACCCCGCCCATGTTGAACTGGACGACGGTGATCGCGGACTCGGTGACCAGTTTGGCGTTCGGGATCTGCGGCACGTCGGTGATCACGCCGATCCGGGCCTGGACATCGCCCTTCGCGGCGAGTTCGGCCAGGTAGGACCAGCCCTTCGGCGGCTTGGCCGGCTTCCAGTCCGGCGGGTGCGCGAGCCTGACCGCGCCCGAGGCGGCCGGGGTGAACCCGGAGGGAACCTTCGCCTGGGTGGTCTTCGAGGCGGACGCCGAGGGCTTCCCGGAGTTCTCCGATTCGTCGCCCGCGCATCCGGCGGCGGCGGCGGTCGCCGCGAGGAGGACCGACAGCACGACGCCCGTCCACCGCCGTCCGCCGGCCCCCGAACCCGAGTCCATCCGTCTCCGCTCCCTCATGTCCGTTCCCGGCGGCTGAAGCTCATGCCTCCGGGGACCGCGATTGTCACAGAGCGGCCGCGTTCACCGCGGCCACCGCCACGCCGACCGCCATGAGCAGCGGCCCGATCGCGACCAGTTGCAGGTAGTGCACGCCGAGCCGCTCGGCGGTGTCCTCGGGACGGGCGGGATCGTAGATCACCGTCACGGACCTCCCCGGCTTGGGACCGGGAAAGGAGTACAGCGAACTGGTGGCCTCGACGGGCCGTCCCTGCGCGGTGGTGAACCGGAACCGCCCCACGCGGCTCGCCGTGCTCGGGCCACCGGGGCCCATCACATCGTCCCGTCCGACGAAGACGCCGGCGGCGCGGACCATCCGGCTCTGGAGACGCAGCCGCTTCACCACTTCGTAGACGCCGCCGCACACCAGCGCGACCCCGAGGAGGACGCCGATCAGATTGCCCATCGTTCTCACCTTCCGGTGGGATTCGGCCGGTGGCCGCGCGCGTCAGTGGCACTCCTCGAAATCCTTCCACTCTCTCGTGCCCCCCGGGCCTTCGGCGCCCAGATACTCGGCGTCGGTGACCTGCCGGTTGGAGTTGGAGACGGCGTAGTTGGCGCCCAGTTTGAGGCCCAGCTTGACGCTCGCGCCGTACGAGGCGTCGGACTGGTCGTAGTCGTAGGTCACCTTGGACGTCTTGCCCTTGTCGTACAGCAGTTGCTGCAGCGGGTGCGCGCCCTCTCCCGGCGGCTCCGTCGGGGCCATGTCGTCCCAGGTGAGGCTGAGCAGCTGACCGCCCGGACCGCCGGTGTTGAACGGGTTGAGCAGATACTCGGCCAGGACCGCGCGCTCGGCGTCGGTGCTGATCGGCAGAGTGGTGGTGATCGAGGTGGCCTCGCCGTTCACGATGTGGATCTGGGTGAACGAGGCGCTCTTGATGTTGCCGTCCTTGTCCTTGGTGATGGTCATCGCGCCGGAGGCGTTCGCCCTGCCCTGCGCGCCCGGCACCAGGTGGTTCTCGCCGTAGTTGACCTCGCCCGTCAGCATGAAGGTCATGGAGGTGTCGCCGGTCTTCTTGTTGTCCTCGTAGATGACCCGCTCGGTGCCGCTGATGCCGACGTAGGCGTTCAGGTTCGGCGTGAAGCCGTTGCTGCCGCGGGAGTCGGGGACCTTGTCCTGCCAGGTCTCCCTGCGGTGCCTGCCCTGGTACTCCGGCTTGTCCCTGGGGCCGATGCCGAGGCCGGCGGTGAGCGAGCCGCTGACGTCCAGCTGGCCCTCGTAGCGCTCGATGTCCGGCTCGGGGATGTCGGGTCCGGCGAACGTGTCGTAGATGTTGCCGCCGATCGAGCCGAGAAGGCCGCCGTTCTCCTTCACCGCGTCGATGGAGTACTGCTCCTTGATGTCGCCCATGAATTCGGCGGCGTCGTCTTCGGCGTCCGGCCCCTCGAACACCCAGCCGTCGCCCGCGCCGACCCGGAGCGTGGCGTCCACGCTGGCGTCCGCCCCGACGTTGAAGACCTTCCCGGCGTTGATGCCGACGCCGATCCCGGTGCCCACGCCGCCGCTGACGCCCTTGACGGCGATGATCTTGATGGTCTTCTTGCCGTCGGGGCCGATCGTCGTGTACTTCAAGAACGCGTAGTCGCGGCCGACGGAGAAGATCGCCACATCGATGGAGCCGCCGTAGCTGTCGCTGGTCAGGCCGGCCAGGCACTTGGGCTTGAGCGCCAGGTCATGCCGCGACTCGCATTCGCTGTCGTCCGCCGTGAACAGCTTGCAGAGCGCGTACTTGACATCGGCCCCGAACGTGCCGGGCGAGACGACGCTGACCAGTACGCCCAGCATCAGCGCCGCAACGGCGATGAGTGCGGCGTACTCCTTGGCGCTCGCACCGGCGTCAGAACGTCGCTCGCGCGGGAGTTCCACCGAGGCCACCCCTTCACCGAGAATTCAGCCGAGAAGGTGCGAAGATACGACGCCGGCCGGTGGAGGGGACAGGGCACGGAGACCTAATCCAAAGACCCAGTTATTCGGGATCGAAATCCTCGTGGAATTCGGGGGCCATGTTTCCCGGTGGGCCCGGAGACCCAAGCACGGCCCCGACGCGGCCGGCGGTGTGAGGTCGGGTGGGCCGGGGAGCGACTCCAGAGCGGTATCCCCACAGGATGTTCATGTCGGAGCCGATCGCCCGGAAAGCCTGCGTTCAGGCCACATCGGCGGTTCGCCCGGGGTAGGCCCTGGGGCCCATGTGCGCGGGCCCGCCGCCGTCCCGGGCGAGCCCGCCCGTCCCGTGCGGCGCCGGCTTCTCCGCATGCTCCAGCCGGTACTCCACCTCGATCTCGGGCGCCTAATCGAGATCGGCGGTCACCCAGATGTGCGCGACTTTCATCTCGTACCCCGTGGGGACGATTTGGCGCGACCATTGTAGGAAAGGGCGACCCGCGCAAGTCGGCAATCGAGCCCACGTCAAACTCGGGGGTGTTCGAATTGGGCCCCAGGACCCTGGGCTCGACCACGAATCCCCAGTACAGTTCACGCCGGAGATTGTGCGGCGTCAGATTGTTCGTGAGCGACGGTCGCTCGATCGGCCCATCGGATCGCGACCTCCCGTACGGGTCCGTCCGGGCTAGGGTGCCGGAGTCAGTACCGGATCGGGGCGAGGTTCGATGGTCGGATTGGTGTTGGTCCCCGTGGGACTCGTCGTCGGCCTGCTGCTGGCGCCGATGGCGGCACCGTTCGTCGGCGACGTCCCGCGCCGCCGCCGGATCCTGATGGGCCTGGTCACCGCCGCCGTCTACGGGATCCTCGGCTGGCGCGTCGGGCCGGAGCCCGTCCTGGTGGCGCTGCTCTACCTCGCGGCGATCGGCACCCTCCTCGGCTTCATCGACGTCGAGGTCAAACGGCTGCCCGACCGCTTCACGCTGCCCTCGTACGGCATCGCGGCGGCGCTGCTGGCCGCGGCGGCCCCGTTCACCGACGACGGCCTGCGGCACTTCCAGCACGCGCTCATCGGGATGGCGGTGCTGTTCGTCCTCTACTTCGTCCAGGCGTTCATCGCCCCCTCCGGCATCGGGATGGGGGACGTGAAGCTCTCGGGCGTCCTCGGCCTCTACCTCGGCTGGTTCGGCCAGGACGCCTGGGTCGTCGGCCTCCTGGCCACCTATTTCTTCGGCGGACTCGTCGGCGTCGGCATCATGATCGTCCGCCGCACCCGCAAGGGCGAGTTCCCGTTCGGCCCCTACATGCTCGCCGGCGCGCTCATCGCCGTGCTCTCCTTCTCCACGGGCTGAGATCAGGCGCAGAGGTCCTCGCCGGCCTTGACGCCTCCGCCGATCTTGCCGATGGGCGGCGGGGACAGACGCAGCCCCTTCTCGCCGATGACGAGCCGCACGCCGCCCGCGGGAGCCGTGGCGTCGGCCGTGAGCAGCGCGTCGGGGACGTCCCGTGCGAGCGTGGACGCCTGCGCCTCCGCCGGCGCCGCGTACACGATGCGGCTCTCGGGCACCGCCGCCGCCTTCTCGACTTTTTTCCCCACCTTGTACCCGCGCCGTCCGAGCTGCTTCACCACCCGCTTGACCAGCGCGTCCTTGCCTCCGGCGGCGACGACCGTGACGTTCACCTCGCCCGGGGCGGGCGGCGCATGCTTGGCCTGGACGGGTTTGACCGGCTCCGCGGGCAGATCGTTGTCGTGCCGGATCGCCTCGAACAGCGGCTTCGCCAGCTCCTGGTTCCACTGGACGCGGTTGGGGTCGGGCGCGTACCGCTCGACCGGGACGGTCACGAACCGTACCTGTCCCGCGCTCATCCCCCGGAGTCCGTCGGCCAGCTTCCGCATCGCCGACAGGTCGAGCTCGTCATCGGTCGTGATCGACTTGGTCGCGGCCTTGAGGAACTTGTACGTCTTCGCAGGATCACGGAGAACGGAATCGGTCGCCTTGTCGACGACCGCGGCCATGAACTTCTGCTGGCGCTCGATCCGCTCCAGGTCGGACCCGTTCCCCAGCGAGTAGCGGGCCCGCACGTAGCCGAGGGCTTTGTCGCCCTTGACGGTCTGCTTGCCCGCTTTCAGATACAACTCCGCCCTCGGGTCGTTCACCGGCTTGTCGACGCAGATCTCGACGCCCCCCAGCGCGTCCACCATCCGCTTGAAACCGGAGAAGTCAATCTGCACGAAATGGTCGATGTGAATGCCGGTCAGCGACTCCAGCGTCTTCCACGTGCAGGTCGGACCGGCGAACGCGAACGCGGAGTTCAGCATTCCGAACCGCGCCGGAACGGTCCCGTCCTTCTCCTTCTTGCACGCGGGGATCTTCACCATCGAGTCGCGCGGGAAGCTGATCCCCACCGCCTGGTCCCGGTTCGGGGACAGATGCAGCAGGATCGCCGTGTCCGACCGCGCCCCCGACATCCCGGCCGTCGCGTACTCCGCGTTGTCGCCTTCCCGGCTGTCGGACCCGAGCAGCAGGATGTTGAGCGACTTGTTCAGCTTCTCCGGCCGGTCATCCCCGAGCTGGTCGCTGACGTCCTTCTGCTCGATGCCCCCCATGAGATCGCGATACAGCCACACGCCCCCCGCCCCTCCGAGCAGCATGACGACGACCAGCCCGAGCGCGGTCCGCCGCAACACCTTCCGCCGCCGCGACCTCCGCGGCCTTTTCCCGCCGTCCTCAGCCTCGACCCCACCGCCGTCCTCCGGCTCGACCCCACCGCCGTCCTCGGACCCCACCTCACCGCCGGCATCACCGGCCCGCACCGCATTGACCGACCCCCCGGCGCCTTCCCCTGCACCCCCCGTTCCGCCACCCGCAGCACCCCGCCCAGACGAGTCCGCACTGCTAGCAGCCTCATCACCGCTCCGGGGACCCGACGCCTCGTCGCCCCCCTCCTCCTGCGTGCCTTCACCGTCGCTGTCTGGGGATTCACCGCTACCGGTCCCGCCGCTCCCCTGGGGGATCTGCGAGGCGTCGCGGCCCTCCTCCTGCGCGCCTTCGCCGTCGTTGTCCGGGGAATCATCGCTGCCGCTCTTGCTGCTGCCCTGGGGGATCTGCGCCGCGTCGTCGACCGACTGCTGTGCGGTCTCCGCACCGCCATCCGGTGCGTCCTGGCCGGACGGGGACACGCGGCCGACCTCGCCGCTGCGCTGAGGCGCGAACGCCGCTCCGCCGCTCCGCCGCGGGCTTCCGCCTTCAAGGTCTGCGGCGCTTTCGGCGGACGCGGCCGTGCCTTCGGAGGCCGCGTCGTCGCCCTGGACGGACAGGGCCGAGTCGTCGGCGGTCGATGATCCGGGGGTGGGAGTGTCTGCCGGTGATTCGGGGGTGGGAGGGTCCGTCGGGGAGTCGGCAGGAGTGGTGTGGGCGGCCTTGTCCCCCGCGAGATCGTCGCGGCCGGGGTCGTTGTCGCTCATCGGTCCCGTCTCGGCGCGGGCCCTGTCAGGGCGCGTGGTTTACGTGGTTCGTCAGTCTATGAAGGCGGCGGGATCCACGGGGTGCGTGCACCTTCACATATTGGACACTCGACACCCCCGATGTGTTGACAAGGAAGCAGAAAACGGACACCGCGGGGCCGGGCAGGCGGGGGATTTCCGTACGATCGTTTCCGTGAATGCGGGGTGGGTGATCGGCGGTCGGTTCACCATGCTCGACCGGATCGGGATGGGAGGAACGAGCCGTGTGTGGCGGGCGTACGACCACGGGGAGGGGCGCTACTGCGCGGCCAAGCTCGTCCGGCAGCGAGGGCCCACGTCGATGCTTCGGGTCGTCCGCGAGCGGGCGTTGCGGCTGGCGCATCCGCACGTGCTGACGCCGTACGCGTCGTGCATGGCGGACGACGATGTGCTCCTCGCGATGGACCTGGTGAGCGGCGGCTCGCTGGAGACGCTCCTCGGTGACTACGGCCGGCTTCCCCCGGCCTACGCGGCGGAGGTACTCGACCAGTTGCTGGCCGCGTTGAGCCACATCCACGGGGCGGGTGTCGTGCACAGGGACGTGAAGCCCGCGAACATGCTGCTGGAGCCCAGCCCGGTCGGGGCACCGCACGTCCGGCTGGCGGACTTCGGGATCGCGCTGGGGGACGACGGGATGCGGTTCACCACGACGGGCTTCACCGTGGGAACGCCGGGATACCTGGCGCCCGAGGTGCTCGACTGGAACCGTCCGGGGCCGCGCCAGGATCTGTACGCCGCCGGCATGGTCTGCTGGCGGATGCTGACCGGGGCGGGCGACCCCGAACCGCGCCAGCGGGTGGGGGCGCCGCCCGCCGGGGTTCCGCCCAGGCTGTGGGCGGTCGTCGCGCAGCTGTGCGCCGCCGACCCGGCCCGGCGTCCGGGCGACGCCGACGCCGCGCGCCGGGTTCTGGCCGCATGCGGTTTGCAGTTGCAGTTCCCCGTCCGCACGCTGGACGGGGAGCGCCTGCAGATCTTCGACCATCTGGGCCCGCCGCCCCGTTGACCCGTCAACCGGTGCCCGCGGTGACCTGTCGGCCGCCGCCCGTTGGCTCGCCGACCGGTCCCGCGGTGACCGCCGGCCGGTGCCGCGCTGACCAGTCGGCCGGTGCCGTGGTGCACCGCCAGCCGGTGCCGCGCTGACCCGTCGACCTGTGCCGCGCTGACCAGTCGGCCGGTACCCGCGGTGACCCGCTGGCCGCCGCCCCGTTGGTTCGCCGACTGGTGCCGCGCTGACCAGTCGACCTGTGCCGCGCTGACCAGTCGACCTGTGCCGCGCAGACCAGTCGGCCGGTGCCGCGCAGACCAGTCGGCCGGTGCCCGTGGTGAGCGTTGCGCTCGGCGGGCCCGAGTCGGGGCGTGGCGGGGTCAGGAGTGGGTGGCTGAGATGACTACGCGGCGGTTCTTGGCGCGGCCTTCCGGGTCGTCGGAGCCGTCGGGCCTGGTGTTGGGAGCGGCCGGTTTGGTCTCGCCGTAGCCGGTGGCCTTCAGGCGGGAGCGGTCGATGCCGCCCTTGGTGGCCAGCCAGTCGACGATGGCCTGCGCGCGGCGTTCGGAGAGCGTCTTGTTGGACGCGGGGTCGCCCTTGGAGTCGGTGTGTCCGTCCACCTGGACGGTGGCGCCGGACGGAACCTCCTTCCGGATCGACCGGGCCACCTCGGCGAGCCCGTTCGCGGCGTCGGGCTTGATGTCGGCCTTGCCGAAGTCGAACAGGACGTCCGCCTCGATGTTGTAGGCGATCTTGTCCTCCCCCTTGATGACCTGGCCCGGACCGGCGACGTACGACTTGAGGGATGCGGACGGGACGCTCACCGAGCGGACACTGACCGACGGGACCGATACGGAGGGGACGGAGATGGCCGGGATGCATTCCCCCTTGTCGTTGCAGGCGCTCGGACGGTACAGCGCGGGCCGGTAAAGGGAGGGCCGGTAGAGCGACGGCCGGTAGAGGGAGGGGCGGTACACAGAGGCGACGTACTGTCCCTCTTCGGAGGGCTTGCCCTGGCAGACCTCCGGCTGTGCGACCGCCGCTTGGGTGACGGGCGCCTGTGTCACCGCCGGTTCCTCCACCGGCTCGGCGTTGATGCCGGGGCCCCGGACGCCGGGGATCCGCGCCGCTGGGATGGCGGTGCCCGGGATCGACGTCCCCGGGATGGCGACCGCGCCGAGGCAGCCGCCGGGCGTCGGCTTGTGCTCGACGCACTGCGCGGGGATGTGCGCGGCCGGGATGTCGACGCCCGGGATCGTCACGGCCGGGATCTTCTGGCCGCCGACGGTCGCCGCGGGGATGTGCACGGGGTCGGCGTGGACGGCGGGAATGTCGACGGCCTCGATCAGCCGGCCGCCGTTCGGGCAGCTCGTCGGCTCAGGCCCGGGGGAGGGCGGCGGGGTGGAGACCGGCGCGGTGCCCGTGGACGCGCTACCCGCCTTGTTCTTCGGACGGCCGTCGTCCCCTAAGCCGCATGCGGACAGGGCAAGGCCGGTCGCCACCACGGCGACGAGGATGCGTGACACGCGCTTCACGGTGGTCAACCCTTCTCGTAGGTGATGTCGACTCGGCGGTTCTTGGCGCGGCCCGCGGGGTTGTCCTTGCCGCCCTTCTCGTTGTCGGCGACGGGCTCGGTCTCGCCGTGGCCCTTGGCCTCGATGCGCGGGCCGGACCCCTGCAGAGCGCGCCGCAGTTCGGCCTTGACCGCCTCGGCGCGCTCCTTCGAGAGGGTCATGTTGTAGTCGTCGGAACCGACCGAGTCGGTGTGGCCGGACACCCGGACGGTGCCCTTGACGTCGCGCAGCCGTTCCGCGAGTGCGGTGATGCGCCGTTTGGCGGCATCGGTGAGCGTCGCCTTGCCGAAGTCGAACAGGACGTCCGCCGAGATGCGGACGGTGACCTGCCGGCCGTCGTCCTCCTCGGTCTCCAGCGGGACGACCGCTTCGGACAGGTTGATGTCGCGCACGTACTTGGCCGCTTCGATGGTGTGCACGGACTTGGCGATGTTGGCGTCGGGGACGTCCGGGGCCGCGCCGGCCACCGCCGGTACGGCCATCACCAGGCCGAGGACGCTCGTGACGAGGATCGTGCGACGCATGCCGGTCACCGCTCGACCGGGATGTTGCGGAAGGTGGGCCATGAACCGATCTGCACGTCCACGACCTTCACGTTCTCGGGCGGTGCGGCGAAGGTGTAGGTGAAGTTGCCGGTCTGGTTGTTGGCGATGTGCGTGAAGATGTCGTCGGTCTCCAGTTCGTCGCCGCTGGAGTCCTTCACGACCACGTATCGCTTGAGGTTCACCGGGTCGATCAGCGAGGTGCCGAGGCCGTTCCTGCCGTTCAGGTTGTAGGGGTTGGGGTTGTCCTCGCCGCCCGGCGGGATGTGCGGGGTGAACTGCGTGCTGAGGATTGCCAGCTTGCCCCTGACCTTGATGCCCATGATCGCGATGTCGACCTTGGCGCCGGGGGCGATCGGGGTGTCGAAGGTCCCCTTGGTCACCGGGTCTCCGGCGGCGTCGAAGCCGGGTTCGCCGCCCTCGACGGTCTCGCCCGCCGTGCCCCCGGACCGCTCTCCGCCGGACGCGGACTCGGAGCCGCCCTCCAGCACGGAGCAGCCGGTCAGCCCGGTGAAGAGCAGCGCTGCGGCCGCGGCGATCGCCAGCCGATGTGAGAGACGCATGTTCGGTCCTCCCTGGTTTGTCGCATATGCAAACGTCATCTTCCGTGGCACCATAGCTAGGAGCGCAGTCTCGTGTGTGCGTTCGCGAATATAGTATTTGCACTTGCGAATCGTCAAGGGGGTTGATGAGGTTGGCCGTCGCCGAGGACACGGTGGTCCGGAACCGCGCGCTGCAGACCGAGTGGTACGGCGAGCCGCTCGGCGAGCGCGTCCGCCCGCTCCTCGACCGGCTCGCGCTCTCGCAGTCCGGCCTGGCCGGCGTGCTCGGCCTGTCCGCGCCGATGCTCTCCCAGCTCATGTCTGGCCAGCGGGCGAAGATCAGCAACCCGGCCGTGCTGCACCGGCTGATGGCGGTCGAGGAGCTCGTCGCCGGGCCCGCGTTCGACGCGATGACCGCCGCCGAGATCAAGGAACGCCTGGAGGAGATCCGGGGCGAGTCGGCGGCCACCACCACGGGGCTGCGCGTCACCACCCCCGAACGCGTCCCGTCCGGCCGCGCCTCGGGCGAGCATCCTCGCGCAGGAAACCACTCCCGCGATTCCGGCGAGCATCCCCGCGCCACCGGTGAGCGGGCGGTGGGCGACCAGGCCGCCGGCGCCCGGGGTCCCGCCGAGTCGGCGCGCCTCGTCCAGACCGTCCTGCGGGAGGTCGCCTCCGCGGCCGAGATCGAGGCCGCCGCCGCGCTGATCGCCGAGCGCTACCCGGATCTCGCGGAGGTTCTGCGCGTATACGGCACCGGCCGTGCGAGCGAGGCCGAGGCCCACTTCATCCGGACGATCCTCGGCCAGGTGTAACTCTGGGGGGCTGGAGGACGGTCATGCCGTAGTGCACTCGTCTCGATTCCGCTGGGCCATAACAACTGGCTATGGATGGCGGGCGGTGCCAACGGGGCGTCGGGGGGCTAAAGTCTGTGGTCAGGCTCACATGCGGGTCTGGCTGTTGTGTATGTCACAGCCACCGGAAGGTGGCGTAGGGTCGCTTCGCTAGAAGCGCACACGAGGCGTCACCGTCCGCATGGCGGCGCGGCTTCCGGCCGCCGCCGGGCGGCCCGGGCCGGGACGCATGGCCATCGGCTCTGGCGCATGGGCCGGCGGCTCACGCGCATGAGGCCGGCGGCCGGGGCGCGACGGCCGAACGAGTGCGTTCAGACCGTGGTACGGGGCCACGACGACCCGAGCTCAGGAGAGCGATCGATGAGCACTGTGGAGGCGCCGGCGAAATCGCGCGCCCAGTTCAAGGAACGTACGCTCCGCAAGGACAACTGGCGCCTGTATCCGGTGTCGATATTCGTGATCTTCACGGCGTGGGTGGTGTACGCGACCGTCCGGGCCTTCTGGGGCGCCGCGTTCTACGTGCCGGAGTTCCACTATCTGACGCCGTTCTACTCGCCGTGCCTGAACGAGATCTGCAACAACGTCACGGTGAACGGCCACACCGGCAGTGCCGCGGAGTTCGGGACGTTCCTCCCGGCGGGCACCCGGGGCTGGATCCCGTTCGCGGCGATCTCGCTGCCGTTCCTGCTGCTGTTCCGGCTGACCTGCTACTACTACCGCAAGGCGTACTACCGCTCGTTCTGGGCGTCGCCGGCCGCGTGCGCGGTGCGGGAGCCGCACGGCAAGTACACCGGGGAGCGGCGCTTCCCGCTGATCGGGCAGAACCTGCACCGCTACTTCTGGGTGGCGGCCGTCCTGATCTCCCTCGTCAACACCTACGACGCGATCCTCGCCTTCCACGGCAAGGACGGCGGGTTCGGCATCGGGCTCGGCACGCTCATCCTGGTCGGGAACGTGGTCCTGCTGTGGCTGTACACCCTGTCGTGCCACTCGTGCCGGCACATCGTGGGCGGGCGGCTGAAGAACTTCTCCAAGCACCCGTTCCGGTACCGGATGTGGGGCTGGGTGTCCAAGATCAACGAGCGGCACGGCACCTACGCCCTGATCACGCTGGGCTCGCTGGTGGTGGCCGACCTCTACATCGCGCTGGTCGCCAGCGAGACCATCTCCGACCTGCGTATCTTCAACTGAGGCCAAGGAATCATGACTGAGATCGAGAGGCACTCGTACGACGTCGTGGTGATCGGTGCCGGCGGTGCCGGGCTGCGCGCGGCGATCGAGGCGCGCCTCCAGGGCAAGAAGACCGCGATCATCTCCAAGTCGCTGTTCGGCAAGGCGCACACGGTGATGGCCGAGGGCGGCGCCGCGGCCGCGATGGGCAACGTGAACTCCAACGACAACTGGATGGTTCACTTCCGCGACACGATGCGCGGCGGCAAGTTCATGAACAGCTGGCGGATGGCCGAGCTGCACGCCAAGGAGTCTCCGGACCGGGTGTGGGAGCTGGAGCTGTGGGGCGCGCTGTTCGACCGCACCAAGGACGGCAAGATCAGCCAGCGCAACTTCGGCGGGCACGAGTACCCGCGGCTGGCGCACGTCGGCGACCGGACGGGCCTGGAGCTGATCCGCACCGCCCAGCAGAAGATCGTCGCCCTCCAGCAGGAGGACCACGCCGAGCACGGCGACTACGAGGCCAACCTCAAGGTATGGGCCGAGACGACGGTCACCCGGTTGCTGAAGGACGACGACGGCAAGATCTGCGGCGCGTTCGGCTACGTCCGCGAGACCGGCAAGTTCGTCGTGTTCGAGGCGCCCGCCGTGGTGCTGGCGACCGGCGGCATCGGCAAGGCGTTCAAGGTCACGTCCAACTCCTGGGAGTACACCGGGGACGGCCACGCGCTGGCCCTGCTGGCGGGCGGGACGCTGCTGAACATGGAGTTCGTGCAGTTCCACCCGACCGGGATGGTCTGGCCGCCGTCCGTCAAGGGCATCCTGGTGACGGAGTCGGTGCGCGGCGACCGCGGCGTCCTGCGCAACTCCGAGGGCAAGCGGTTCATGTTCGACTACATCCCCGAGGTGTTCAAGGACCAGTACGCCACCACCGAGGAGGAGGGCGACCGCTGGTACGACGACCCCGCGAACAACAAGCGTCCCCCCGAGCTGCTGCCGCGTGACGAGGTGGCCCGCGCGATCAACTCGGAGGTGAAGGCCGGGCGGGGATCGCCGCACGGCGGGGTGTTCCTCACCGTCGTCGACCGGATGCCGGGCGGCGCCGCCGAGATCGTCAAGCGGCTCCCGTCGATGTACCACCAGTTCAAGGAGCTGGCGGACGTCGACATCACCAAGGAGGCGATGGAGGTCGGCCCGACCTGCCACTACGTGATGGGCGGCGTGGAGGTCGACCCGGACACGGGGGCGGCGCTGGTGCCGGGGCTGTTCGCCGCGGGCGAGGTCTCCGGCGGCATGCACGGCTCGAACCGGCTCGGCGGCAACTCCCTGTCGGACCTCCTGGTGTTCGGTCGGCGGGCGGGGCTCGGCGCGTCCGAGTACGTGGACGGGCTGCCGGCGCGTCCCGCCGTGTCCGACACCGAGGTCGAGGCGGCCACGGCGGAGGCGCTCGCGCCGTTCGAGCGGGAGGGCGGCGAGAACCCCTACGCCGTCCACGCCGAGCTCCAGCAGACGATGAACGAGCTGGTCGGCATCATCCGCAAGGAAGAGGAGCTGAAGCAGGCGCTGGAGGCGCTCGGCAAGCTCCGTGAGCGGGTCGCCAACGTGAGCGTCGACCCCGTCGCGGTGAACGACGGGCGCGGCTACCACCCGGGCTGGCACCTCGCGCTCGACCTGCGGAACATGCTGCTGGTGTCGGAGGCGGTCGCCAAGGCGGCGCTGGAGCGGCAGGAGAGCCGCGGCGGCCACACCCGCGACGACTACCCGCAGATGTCGGCGGACTGGCGGAAGGTCAACCTGGTCTGCTCGCTGGCCGGCGACCCGTCCTCCCCGCACGTCGAGCTGAAGCGGCAGGACATGACGCCGATGCGCGACGACCTGCTGGAGCTGTTCGAGAACGACGAGCTGAAGAAGTACCTGACCGCCGAGGAGCTGCCGGCCGTCCTGGCCGAGGAGGTCAAGACGGAGGAGGCGGAGGCCGCGGCCGGGTCCGGCGCGACCGCCCTGGCGGCCGACGAGGCAGCCGACGGGGCGGCCGACGAGGCCGCCGCCGAGAAGAAGGACGAGGAGGGCGACCGATGAGCTACGAGGCCAAGTTCAAGGTCTGGCGCGGTGACGACGGCGACGGGGAACTCGTCGACTACACCGTCGAGGTGAACGAGGGCGAGGTCGTCCTCGACATCATCCACCGGCTGCAGGCCACGCAGGCGCCCGACCTCGCCGTCCGGTGGAACTGCAAGGCGGGCAAGTGCGGCTCGTGCTCCGCGGAGATCAACGGCATGCCGCGGCTGCTGTGCATGACCCGGATGTCGACGTTCGACCCGGACGAGACGGTGACGGTCACGCCGATCCTCACGTTCCCCGTGATCCGCGACCTGGTCACGGACGTGTCGTTCAACTACCAGAAGGCGCGGGAGATCCCGTCGTTCGACCCGGGTGACGCCAAGCCCGGTGAGCTGCGCATGCAGCAGGTGGACGTGGAGCGGTCGCAGGAGTTCCGCAAGTGCATCGAGTGCTTCCTGTGCCAGGACGTCTGCCACGTCATCCGCGACCACGACGACAACAAGGAGAACTACGCCGGCCCGCGTTTCCTGATGCGGATCAGTGAGCTGGAGATGCACCCCGCGGACGTCGCGGACCGGCGCAACATCGCGCAGGACGACCACGGCCTCGGCTTCTGCAACATCACCAAGTGCTGCACCGAGGTCTGCCCCGAGCACATCAAGATCACCGACAACGCCCTGATTCCGATGAAGGAGCGGGTCGTGGGCCGCAAGTACGACCCGGTGGTGTGGCTCGGCAACAAGCTCGGCATCGTCCGGAAGGGCCAGGACACCCCGTCGGCCTGACGGCCCGGCCGCCCGCGGCGCTTTCGTGAACGTCCCCCACCGCCCCGCGCGGCGGGGGACGTTCGCGTTCCGCCGTGGGAACGGCGCTCTGGCAAGCGGCGCTCCCGGAGCACGGCGGGCGGCGTGCCCCCGGAACGCCGCCCGCCGCTCCGCCGTTCCCCTTGAACGACGTGGACGCTGGACGGCCTGCCGACCGCACACGCCGCGAACAACACTCACGCACCTCCGGAAATCCGAACAGGGAATAGTGCACACAACGCGTGATGGATTCGTGATTGCTTTCCGGGGCCCCGGAAAGCCCGGGGCCCTTTAGCGTGGTGGACATGAGCGCCCTCGAACAGGGTTCGTTCCTCGCCGATCTCACTTCGGCGGAGCGAGCGGACCTGGAGTCCCGTGGCCGCGTCCGCGACTTCGAACGAGGTGAGACGCTCTTCGCCGAGGGGGAGCAGCCGGGCTGGGTCGCCGTCCTGCTGAGGGGCCGGGTCAAGGCGTTCTCCTACCGCGAGCAGGGCGGCGAGGCGCTGCTCGCGGTGCGCGGCCCGGGGGCGCTCCTCGGGGAGGTCGCCGCGATCGACGGGCTGCCGCGCTCGGCGTCGGTCGCCGCCCTCGAACCGGTGCGGGCGCTCGCGGTCACGGCGGACGAGTTCACGGCGTTCCTGCAGGCCCACGGCCGCGTCTCCATCATCATCATGCGGATGCTGTGCCAGCGCTGGCGGGACGCCGACCGCAAACGCGCCGAGTTCGGCATGTTCGACGCCACCGGCCGTGTCGCGCAGCGCCTCGTCGAACTGGCCGAGCGGTTCGGGGTGCCGTACGACCGCCGGACGGGCCCGGGGGAGGAGGGCCAGAGCGTCCGCATCACGCTGAACCTGTCGCAGGAGGAGCTGGCCGGCTGGGTCGGCGCGTCCCGTGAGGCGGTCAGCAAGGCGCTGCGGACGTTACGCGCGCACGGCTGGATCGAGACGGGACGGCGGCGCCTGATCGTCCATGACCTGCAGGCACTCCGCCGCCACGCCCGCTGACCCGCCGGGCGCATGCGGGCGCGCGACCCGTACTCTGTGCAGGATGCAGTTGCAGCAGCTCGCCTACTTCGTCGCGGTCGCGGAGGTACGCCACTTCACGCAGGCCGCCGAGCTCCTGCGGGTGGCGCAACCCTCGCTGTCGAAGCAGATCCGCGCACTGGAAAGCGAGCTGAACGTCTCCCTGTTCAGCCGCGCCCGGGGGAACATCACCCTGACGCCCGCCGGTGAGGCTCTGCTGCCACTGGCGAAACGCATACTGGCCGACGTCGACACCGCCCGCCTGGAAGTGCAGGAACTCGCCGGCCTCAAACGCGGCCGGGTCCGGCTCGGTGCTACACCGTCCCTCTGCGCGGGCCTCCTGGCGGACGTCCTGCGCCGCTTCCACGACGCGTACCCGGGGATTCAGCTCCTCGTCGAGGAGGGCGGCTCGCGTGACCTGGTCCGGGAGTTGACCCGCGGTTCCCTGGACATGGCCCTGGTCATCCTTCCGCTCCAGGGCGACCCTCCACTGGACACCACCCCGATACTGCGCGAGTTCCTCGTCGTGGCCTCCCCGACGGGCGCCGACCCGGCGGTCCCAGAGGGTTCCCTGAAGGCGGCGCAGCTGCCGCGCCGTTCGTACCTGCGCATCGAGGATCTGCGGAACCGCCCGCTGGTGATGTTCCGTCCCGGCTACGACCTGCGTGAGGCGACCATCAGCGCATGCCGCGCCGCCGGTTTCGAACCCAGGTTCGCGGTGGAGGGCGGAGAAATGGACGCGGTCCTGCGCTTTGTCGAGGTCGGTCTCGGGATCGCGGTCGTCCCGAGCATGGTCCTCGCAGGACGGCCCGGCCTGCGCGGCACCCCGCTCGTCCTGGCCGACGACGAGGCACGCCGCGGCCGCCACGGCCCCGGCCTGCTCCGCACCATCGCCCTCGCCCACCGCAAGGACGTCGAACTGACCCACGCCGCCCGCGCCTTCCAGGACACTTTGGAAACGTTCCTCGTAGAAGCGGGCCTGGCCGGCAGCCTCCCACCGGGCGTCGAAACCCTCGTCCACGACTGAGCCCGCTGGGGCACCTTCAACGCGTCCGACGAGAACCGCCCTGCTGTTCAGGAGCGGCGGCGTCATCGGGCATCTCGTCCATGAGCCGGCGCAGGTACTCGGCCGACAACCAGATGACGGCCAGGGCGTGGACGCCGAGCAGAAACGCCGTCAACAAGGAACGTTTCCGATCGCGCACCGTGCCCACACCCATTTTCCGGACGGCTGCGTCGCGGTGATTCCGCATTCGGATGCCAACGCCCGGACGATCGCCAGGCCCCGTCCTCCTTCGTAGTGACCCGGGTCGAGCGCCTCGGGGTCGGGAATGATGTCGTCCAGCGTGAGTTCGGTGACCGGACGGGGGACGGGCCGCGCGTCCGAGGAGTCCCAAACCCCGACGAGGACCGCCCCGGGCTCCCTGGTGAACCTGATCCGGATCTTCCGCTCGGGCGTCGCCGCGCACGCGTTGACGATCAACTCGTCCGCGATCAGCAGAACATCGCCGGCCAGGTGGGCCAGGCCCCACTCGTCCAGACGTATCCCGATCCGCTGACGCATTTCCCCGGCGAGCGTCTTCGCCGCAAGGCACATGCAATCCAATCCGTTCGAATTCACGACCTTTGTCCCATTTCGGACGCCCATCTTCCGCCCACCCTTTCCGTTGATCCGCGGGACAAGAATCGCGCCGTGGAGTTAGCTTGTCGCTGTTCCCCTGGAACATCGTCAACAAAGCGGAACATGCCCCCGGAGGACAAAATGGACGGCCGCTTCAGGGAATCCCCCGACCCGATGGAGTCCATGTGGGCTTGGCTGGCCTTCGACCTGCGGTTTTATCGGCTCAAGCACGGGCTGAGCGGTGAACGGTTCGGCCGGATCATCGGTGTCGTCCGCTCAACTGTTTCCAGGCTGGAATCGGGTGAGCTCAAGATCGATGAGAAACAGGCCATGGCCCTGGACGAGTACTTCGACACCGGTGGCCACTTCCTCCGGCTGCGCACCTACGCGGAACTCGGCCACGACCCGGACTGGCAGAAGCAATACGAGATCTTTGAGGCGCGGGCGACCTTGATGCGCCTCTATCACGGCCAGTTGGTGCCGGCGATCTTCCAGACCCCGGCCTACGCTCGTGCCCTGCTGATGTCCGGTCGTTGGCCGGACATCGAGGGCGCGGTCGCCGCGCGAATGGCCCGGCAAGCGGTCGTCCACAGGGCCGATCCTCCCGACCTCTGGCTGCTGCTGGCTCAGAGTGCGATCGACTGGCCTGTCGGCGGCCCGGAGACCATGCGGGAGCAGAACGCCCACCTCTTGGAGGTATCAGAACAGCCGAACGTCACCTTGCGAGTCGTGCCCAGATCAGCGGGGGCGCATCAGGGGCTCGACGGCCCGTTCATGGTCATCCGCGTCCCCGAAAGAGACCTTGCATTCGTGGAGGCACCCGGCGGTGGGCGTCTCGTGCTCGGCACCGGCGAGGTCCAGGAGTACGGGGTAAGGTTTGATCGAATTGCCGCCGAAGCGCTGTCTCCTGGCGCTTCGCGAACTTTGATCGGACAGGTCATGGAGGATCTGGCATGACGTCACCGGAGTGGCGCAAGAGCAGCCGTTCCACGTCCGGCACGACGGGTGACTGTGTCGAAGTTGCAGCCCTGCGGAAGGGCGTCGGTGTGCGGGACAGCAAGGCGCCCGGTGCTGGTCATCTGGTGTTGTCCGGCCAGGGCTTCGCCGAGCTGGTGGCCTGGGTCAAGCACGACGAGACCTCCGGCCAAGGCTCTTCGGCCACCCGGTAGCGGGTCCGGGGCAGGCGGGCGTCGGGGAAGGTGACCGACTCGCCCAGTCCGGCAGATCACTCCAGCCCCAGCAGGCCCTCGCAGCGTGCCCACTCGAAGAAGCCGGAGCCGTCGCACGGCAGGTACGCCTCGTGATCGGACAGGAGATCGACCACTGCGGCGGCGTCCGCCACCTCCAGGATCTTGTCGCGAACACCTCCGCAGAGCAGCTCTAGCGTGCCGATCACTTTGACGCCCCGTTCCAGGCCATGGCGTCGGCCCGCTCGGTCATCGACCAGCGCGGTGATGCCGTGGAACTCCGCATACGCCAACGTCGTCGCCTCGCCGATGTTGCGCATCCCGCCCCCGAAACTTCCGTGGTATTCGGAGAACAGGGCGAGATAGCCGAGGGCGGTTTCATTGACGATGGTCAGCCACGGTTGGGGCGCCACCTGGTACAACTGCGCGTGCTTGGGACCCCCTCGGAGCAGCTCTTCTTCCACGGCGTTCGTGATGAAGCACTCGTAAGCCGCCAGCAGTTTCTCCAGGATCGGGAGCTGGTTGGAGCGTGCGAAGTAGTTCGGCGGCGAGCTGTCGATGACGAGGCGTTGGCGGGTCAACGCAGCTCGCCTCGGAGCGCCTCCAACGGGATCTCATCGCGGACGGGCAGATCGTCGATGTCGATCTGGCCGCGCAGCATCTCGGTGACGCGCTCAGCGGACAGGCGGTGGGTCCGGTAGGCGCGAATGGCGGCCGCGGCGATGCCCGTCGGGACGTAAGGGGGGGTGAGTTCCTCCGTGACCCGCATGCCGCATTCGAGATAGTCGGCACGTGTTGGGGATCTGGAGTCGAGTGTCCGGTACTCGTCGTGTGTGATCAGGCCGAAGTTCTTCAGTTGGCGCAGGGTCGCGGTCCAACTCGTCCGGTACTCGGAGCTGAGGGTGATGGCGGCGGGTCGTAGGTCGTGCTCCTTGCGGAGGGCTCGCCAGCGTTCTGTGCACCCGACGCGGGGAAGGAGCAGATTGGCGGCGAACGCGTCGATAGCCCGTTCCGTCGTGCTGGTGCCGGCTCCCCAGTCGATGGAATATTGGTCGCCGAAGAGATGGTGCCCCAGCTCATGGGCGAGTGTGGATCTGCGTCGTCCAGCGTCGAGGTCTCCGTTGATGAGCGCCAGACCGATGCCCTCGACCTCGACATAGGCGCCGTCGCCGCCCTCGGCGCCGAGAGCCATGGAGTATGGGTACAGGCCGACTCGTTCCACTGCGTCGGCGAGATCGTGAAGTGGGGATCCGGTGTCCATGCCGAGCAACGACCTTGCGCTGGAGGCCGCTTTTTCGACATGCCATCCGGTGTCCCCGGGGGTGATGGCACTCAAGGAGCCCACCGCGTCGTTAGGCGCGAGGACGTGCACTCTAGCCAGAACGGCCAGGTCACGTGCGATGGCATCCAGAATCTGATCGCCCTTTGGATCGCTGCGTCGTCCCTCCAAGGCCGTGCGGCGGCTGACGACGGCGGCTGGAGGAGGCAGGACGAACCACTGGAGCGGACGGTCCAGGGCGTCGGCCAGGCGCACCAGCTCCAGCGAGCTGATCTGGCGTCGTCCTGCCTCGATCTTGGTGACGGCGGTCCGGTCCAGTCCGATCTCGGAGGCGAGGGCGTCCTGGCTGAGACCGCGTTCGCTTCGGGCCTCCGCGACACGCGCCCCCACCTCGCGCCATCCCTGCTCATCCATCATTGTGCCATTATCGCACACGACCCGGCGGTGCTCAGGAGGAGGCTTCTTCGGTGGCGTGGGGTGGGTGCTGCTAGGGCCTGTCTCGAAGTCTGGTGTGTGACGGTGTGTCGTGATCCTTAAACAGCGAGGTCTCCGGTAGAGGGTTCATCGACCAAGAAGAACCA